>NC_013202.1:1555243-1866292 GCF_000023965.1 Halomicrobium mukohataei DSM 12286
CCCGACCCGTCTGTAGCGGCTTCGATCTCGTCGCCTTTCTCGCTGAGATTACCCTCCGGCACCCAGGAGGCGTGCGTGTCGTTGAACTCGCCGCCGGCCATCGCGGTGATCTCCTGGTCGGTGAAGCCGGCCTCGGCCGCGGTCGCGAAGTCGCCGTTCTGCGCGGCCTCGGCGGCTTCTTCGATCCGCTGGAAGCGCTCGACGTACCACCGCTCGATGTCGGTCAGCTCGACGATCTCGTCGACCGTGTACCCGCGGGCGAAGGCCTCGAAGATGGCGTAGGGGCGATCCGGCGTCGGGCGGATCAGGTACTCCTCTTCGAGCTCGTCGTCGTCGACCTCGCCCCAGTCGACGGCGGGGTCGTACTCCGAGGACCGCAACGCCTTCAGCATCGACTCGGGGAAGGTGCGGCCGATGGCCATCGCCTCGCCGGTCGATTTCATCGCCGTCGACAGCTCGAACTCCACGTCGCGGAACTTGTCGATCGGCCAGCGCGGGACCTTCGTGACGACGTAGTCGATGGCGGGCTCGAAGGCCGCCGTGGTCTCGCCGGTGATCTCGTTGTCGATCTCGTGGAGGCGTTTGCCCATCGCGACCTTCGCGGTGACGCGAGCGATCGGGTAGCCCGTCGCCTTCGAGGCCAGCGCCGAGGATCGCGAGACCCGTGGGTTGACCTCGACGACGCGGTACTCGCCGCCGGGCGTGCCGTCGTCGCGCCAGGCGTGCTGGATGTTACAGCCGCCCTCGATCCCGAGTTCGCGGATGACCTTCAGCGCGGAGTCGCGCATCGCCTGGTGGCCCTCGTCGGGGATGACCTGCGAGGGCGTGACGACCGTCGACTCGCCGGTGTGGATCCCCATGGGGTCGATGTTCTCCATGTTACAGATGATGATACACGAGTCGTCGGCGTCGCGCATCACCTCGTACTCCAGCTCGACCCACCCCTCGATGGACTCGGTGATCAGCACCTCGCTGTTCCGAGAGAGGCGCAGCCCCTTGCGGACGCGCTCGATGAGTTTCTCCATCTCGTGGACGACGCCGGAGCCAGAGCCACCGAGCGTGTACGTCGTGCGTGCGATGACCGGGAGGCCGCCGACCTCGTCGACGGCGTCCTCGACGCGGTCGCGCAGGCTCTCCTCGGTCAGTTCGGTGACGGTCTCACCCTCGTCGAGGGTGATCGTCGTCGAAGACGGCACCGGCTCGCCGATTTCCTCCATGCGCTGTTTGAAGAGGTCACGATCCTCCGTCGCGTAGATCGTGTCCAGCGGTGTGCCCATGATCTCGACGTCGTGCTCTTCGAGGACCCCCTCCTCGGCCAGCTCGGCCGTGACGTTGAGGCCGGTCTGACCGCCGAGACCGGCGATGACGCCGTCGGGATCTTCCTTCCGGATGATCTCGGAGATCGCCTCGGTGTTGATCGGTTCGAGATACACCTTGTCGGCCATCTCCGGGTCGGTCATGATCGTCGCCGGATTCGAGTTCACCAGGACGACCCGCGCGCCCTCCTCCTGCAGGGCGCGACAGGCCTGTGCCCCGGAGTAGTCGAACTCGGCCGCCTGTCCGATCTGGATCGGGCCACTCCCGATGAGCAAGATTGTGCGGTCTTCGCTCTCTGTCATTGTCCGTGGGGAGTCCGCACATCGTAATAAGCCCGGCGATAGGATACGAAGATCGAAACCGAATTTCGAATGTCGTAATGTGGTGGTGTCGCATGGGTAGTCGTGACACCGCCGACTGCGAGGCAGCTGTGCGAGGACGCTCGCTTGGAAACTGCCTTGCTTGCAACGCGGTCGCGACCTCGCAAACGGAACGGTCACGCCTCACGAGACCGGTGAGCGGACAAACGCCGTCTGCCCGGTCAGTTGTTCCGGTCGGCGAACTGGTACCGGTAGGGCTGGTCCTGAATGACTTCGACCTCACCGGTCTGTGCGCGCCGACCGAGCACCGTCGCGACGCGGTGGGCGCTGTCGAACTCCTCGCCGTGCTCGTCGAGGACCTGCAGGATCTCACGCGCCGTCAACGGCTCGTCCGGGTCGGCGTCTTCGAGCACCGATCGAATTCGCTCGAACTCGCCGTGCCGTGTGCGCATGTGCATACATACGCCTTCACACACCATATAACACCGTCAGACAGCCGTCAGACGGCGTTCTGGGTAGAATCGCCGGACGGCGAACTGTCGGAAGATGCAGACAGCTGTCATACGCTATCGGCGGCAGATCTACGTTCTACGAGGATATCTATATATCTCTCGTCCCGACCACGACTCAGATCGGCGTGTCGTGCTCGGACTCGAAGTGCCAGCAGACTGCGTCTCCTGTTGTCTCGCTCGCTTCGCTCGCGAGACTCTCCGAATTACTCGTCCGAGCACTCAGATCGGCGTGTCGTGCTCGGACTCGAAGTGCCAGCAGACTGCGTCTCCTGTTGTCTCGCTCGCTTCGCTCGCGAGACTCTCCGAATTACTCGTCCGAGCACTCAGATCGGCGTGTCGTGCTCGGACTCGAAGTGCCAGCAGACTGCGTCTCCCGTTGTCTCGCTCGCTTCGCTCGCGAGACTCTTCGAATTACTCGTCCGAGCACTCAGATCGGCGTGTCGTGCTCGGACTCGAAGTCTCGCTGGGCGCGGTACTGCTCGACGAACTCGCTCACGTCGAACTCCAGCATCTCCTGTTCGAACTGGTCCATGACCGCGTCGTCCTCGGCGTGGCTGACGGCGTGTTCCATCAGTTCGACGAGCAACTCGACGACGATCTCGTGGAGTCGACGGGAATCGAAGTCGGCCACCCACACCAGCGCGTAGCCGACGGCCCCGTCCTCTGCCACGTCGGCGACGGCCATCTCCTCGGGGAACTCCTCCATCACGATCGCCATGAGGTGTGCTGTCGTGAACTCCTCGCGGTCGTCCTCGGCCGGTTCGACGGTCTCGGTGAGGATCTCGACGAGGAACTCCGGGACGAACCGCGAGAGGGGGTGCATGTCCATCACGACGGCGTGGGTCTCGCCGCAGCGACAGTCGAACTCCCGCAGACCCATGTCCAGTTCGTGGATGGAGCGCTCTTCCCCGCAGGGCAGTTCCATGGACTGGCCCCCGTTCCCGGGCACGCCGGACTCTGTCATTACCAGCGGTAGCGGGTTCGTGCGGTTAAAACGAGCGATGTTTCATGTCGACGGGCCGCTGGGATGCGCGACCGAGATCAGTCAGTCGCCACGTGCTCGTCGGTTGTGGTCCCTGTCTCGGACTGCCGGTTCCCGTCGGCGTTGGCTTCGAACTCGGCGACGAGCGACTGCAACCGTTCTGCTTTCGTCGAGAGCGAACTGGCTCCCGAAGAGATCTGCCGGGTCGTCGCAGTTTGTTCCTCGGCGGCAGCAGAGGCGTTCTGAGCCTCTTCTGCGGTTCGGTCGCTGATCTCGGTCACTTCGTCGATCATGCCGACGACCTCCTGGCTGGAGTCTGCTTGCTGGTCAGTCGCGTCGTCGATCGACTGGATACCGTTGTTGGCGTCTTCGACGGCCTCGACAATCTGGCCGAGCTCTCCGACTGTGTCCTCAACTGTCTGTCGACTCGTCTCGATGTCGTCCTGCATATCGAAAATATCCGTCGAGACGCGGTCAGTCGAGGATTCGACGGTCCCAATGAGCGACTCGACTTCTTGGGTCGCCTCGACAGTCTCCTGAGCGAGGCTCTTGACCTCGTTGGCAACTACAGCGAAGCCTTCACCGGCCTCGCCGGCACGAGCGGCCTCAATCGAGGCGTTGAGAGCGAGAATGTTGGTCTGCTCTGCGATGTCGTCGATCAGCTTCACCACTTCACCGATGCGACCGACGGCGGCTTCGAGTTCCTCGACCTCGGCGACCGTTTCGGTCGCTTGCGTTTCGAGTGCTGCCATCTTCTCGACGGTTTCACTGGCAGTCTCCTGGCTCTGCTCGCCGCGCTCGGCAGCCTGCTGTGATTGGCGAGCGACCTCTGAAGCAGAAGAGGCGATCTCCTCGATCGTTGCCGAGAGATCGTTCATCTCGCTCGCGGTCTGATCGAGTTTCTGATGCTGGTTCTCCGTTCCAGTCGATATCTCTTCGATACTCTGTGCGACTTGCTCGCTGGTCGTTGCGATCTCGTCTGCACCGGCAGTCAGTTCTGTGCTGTCGCTGTCGACCTCCCGCGCGAACGACTGGATTTCACCGATGACCGACTCGATATCGTCCATCATCTCGTTGAACCGCTCGCCGATCTGAGTCATGGACTCGTTGCGGCTCTCGGGGTCCATCCGAGTAGTGAAATCTCCACTTGCCGCTCGTGCCATCGTCGCACTGTAGGACTCGGCCTTCTGTTCGAGCGCATTCGAGATCTCCTCGAACTCTTCTTTGCGCTCTTTTGCCTCACGCTGGGCTTTCTCGGCGGTAGCGCGCTGTTGTTGGGCTTCTTCCCGCGCCTGTTCAGCCTGTTCTTTGGCCTGCTGGGCCTCCTCGTTCTTCCGCTCGGCGTCCTGTACCAGCACTTTCATCTCTTCGACGACACTGAGCGTCGCGGTGCCACCGATAGCGAAGACTGCGACCGTCGCGGTCATCAACGATCCCGTCGCGAGGTTGAAGATCTCTTCCCCGATGCCGGCCTTCTCCATCATGAGGCTGCCCGTCCAAGCAAAGCCAAGCACCGACGCGAACGTGAAGGCGACCCAAAACGGTGCTTCGGCCTCGCTGTCCCGGTAGTTCAACAGGCCCAGTATAGACGCGCCGACGAAGCCGACGGCCCCGATCCCATCAAAGATTGGATCCAGTCCGGTGATCATGATTGCCCCTCTGCCATGATCACGTCACGCCGACGGACGTACGCCGCGACCAAGAAGACGAGGCCCGCGAGCCCGACGCCGATCCCGTGTTCGACGAAGTTCAACACGCCACCGAGCAAGAGCGCCTCGATGTTCGTCGCGACCATCCCGACGACGAGTAGGACGTAGCCTGCTGTGAACCATTTTGTCTCTTCTTTGTACTGCGAGAGGACCGGAATAAGACCTACGAGGGCAACGATCAGCCCAACGAGTTCGAGTGGAGTGAATACCCAAACTTGTACCATACTCGTGGATAGTGATTGGTATACAAATATAGCACGGCCAGAGTATCACGCCTGAAAACACGCCGGACGGTCGTTTGAGCGGTTGCGGCCGTCACGAGAGCGTTCACTGACGACGTGAAAATTGGACCACTTAGTAACAATTGAAACGATTTACACACCGATCGCACTGCCGTCGTGCGATCGGGTGTGCATTGATTTTCAATGTCTACTATAGCTCAGGGCCAGTCGTCGCGCTGCTCTTCCTCGTCGACGGCGTCGGGCGCTTCGGGATCGCCCAGTTCCCAGTCGGCCGCCTCGGCGGCTCCTTCGACGGTGAGGTACTCCCAGCCCGCCGTCTCGGCGAGTGCTTCGTCCTCGTCGCTCGTGCCGACGAAGACGTGGCGCTCGGTGTCGAACTGCTCTTTGACGTTGCCGAGGCTCTCTTCGCGGCCGCGCGGGCCCGAGAAGAAGTCCTGTCTGATGCGGTGTTTCCGACAGAAGTTCGTGACGACGTAGGTGGGTTTCTCGGAGATGACGCCGACGTACTCGGCCCACTGGCGCGCGTCGTTGAAGACTGCGTCAGGCTGAGCCAGTTCTTTGAGCGCCGCGAGTTCGATCGCGAGTGTCATGTCGCCGCTGCCGCCAACCATGCCCGGATCTCGGCTGCCACCGGAAAAAAGGCCGTCGGTTCACCCGCCGATCAGCGCTGGCGGTCGTCCACGTCCCGCAGTTTCGACGCCTGCCCGTTGATCTCCCGCATCTCCCTGACGGCGTCCTGCCCGTTTTTGTGACCGTGGGCATAGTTGACGGAGGCGTCGAGCAGCGACCCGGCGAAGCCAGCGTCTTCGTCGTCGCCACCGTCATCGTCCTCGCTGCTTCGTTTCGGAATGCCGACCAGCCAGCGGACGAATCGTCGGAGCATGCGCTCAAGTTTCCGTTACAGCGACAAAAAACGCTCGCCGACTGTCGACGTTACTCGGCCTGTGCGGGCGCGACTTCTTCGAGGCGTTCGATGTCCACGTCTTCTTCGAGCAGCAGTTCCTTCTTGTCTGCGACCTCGCGCTCTTCGCGGATGAGCTTCTTGAACTTCGACTGCTGGGAGAGATCGCCGATGAGCACGCCGCCGATGAGCTTGCCGTCCTTGAAGGTGAGTCGCCGCCACTCCGTGTCGGAGTACTTTCGCTCGCAGTCCTCGTCGCCGAGCGTCGGGTGACCGAAGGAGAGGAAGGGGAAGTCGAAGTGGGTGATCGAGTACGTCGAGACCCAGCGGAACTCTTCTTCCTCGGCATCGGCGACCATGTTGGCACCGGCGACCGAACCCTGCTCTTTGGCCGAGCCCCACGCGCCGTTCTGTGCGCGCTCGTCGAGGATCGTGTCGTAGAACTGCGTGATGTCGCCCGCGGCGTAGACATCTTCCACGTTGGTCTGCATGTACTCGTCGACGACGATCCCGTCGTCGGTCTCGATGTCCGAGCCGGCGAGGAACTCGGTGTTGAAGTCCAGCCCGATCGCGACGCCCGCGAAGTCGCCGTCGTAGCGGTTGCCGTCGGGGTCGACGGCCGCCTCCACGTGGCCGTCGTCGTCGACCTTGAAGTGATCGACGCCGGACTCGAAGACGGGTTCGACGCCGACGCCGCGCATCGCGTCGTGGATGATCTCCGCGCCGTCGAGGCTGAGCGCGTAGCGCCACCAGCGGTTGCCACGCATGAGGAACGTCCCGTCGATCCCCTGTGCGCCACAGATCGCGGCGAGGTCGATCCCCAGCAGACCCGCACCGACGATGATCGCGTCGTCGGTCTCCTCTGCGTGTTCGCGGATGTTGCGGGCGTCCTGGAACGTCCAGAAGTGGTGGATCCCGTCGGCGTCGGCGTTGTCGACCGGGAGCTGGGCCGGCGTCCCGCCGGTCGCGACGAGCAGTTTGTCGTACTCGTAGCTGTCGCCCTCGTGAGTGTGAATCTCGTGGGCGTCGGTGTCGACCTCCGTGACGTGGGTGTTCAGTTCGAGGTCGATGTCTCGCTCCTCGTACCACTCTGGTTCGTGGATCGAGATCGGTGCTTCGGGGAGCTTGCCCTTCGCGAACTCCTTGATGAGGATCCGGTTGTACAGGGCCTCTCCCTCGTCCGTGATGACTGTGACGTCTGCGTCTGGATCGGCTTCGCGGATCGACTCTGCGGCCGACGACCCCGCGATGCCGTCACCGATAATCACGTGCGACGTGCTCATAGGCGGGACGTTGGATATCGGGCTTAATGTGGATTGCCATCTCCGCGCCAGGTGGCAAGTATTGACGCGGTGGGTGGAAATCACCCCCCCGATCGCGGGGTTGAAGGCCGTCGCGACCAAGGGAAACGTGATGAAACTCCGCCAGAACGTCAAGCACTTCGCGGCCAAGCAGGCGCTGACACTCCCAGTCGTCGGCGATGCGGTCAACGACCGGCTGGTGGACTTGCACACGAACGTCTTCGCCGACAAGGCCGAGCCCGGCCGCGCCGACGAACGGCGCGCCCACCTCGACGACTTCTTCGACGCGACGATGGACACCTACGTCGCCGCGCTGGACGCCGGCTTCCCCGAGGCCGAGGCCAGAGAGATCACGCACGTGCAGGCGAACTTCGACTTCTACAACCACGGCTGGACGGAGATGATGGAGTTCCCCGTCGACGAGCTGGCGGACCACTACGAGCGCTACGAGTCGTTCTTCGAGCGCTACGACATCACGATCGACGAGCCACTCGGGACGTTCGCTCCCGCGGACGGCATCACCGAGGCCCCGTCGACGCCCGAGAAGCTCGACGATCCCGAACACCCCCACGCAGAGGGCGGATTCGCCGACGACGTGTACGTCGAGACCGACGACGGCGAGATCGTGGTCGGCGGCCAGGAAGAGCCCACCGACGTGGATCCGAGCGAGGCCCCCGGCGTCGGTGAGTGACTACCTCGATTCGTCCGCGACAACGGCGAACAGCGCGATCCACTCTACGGTCGTCCGGGCGGTCCCGGTGATCGCCACGACGGCGAACGCGTAGCGTCCTGGCGGGAAGGTGACGCGTCCGTCGGTGACGCCCGCACCGCTCCGATCGCGAGGATCGGGACGGGTGGCAGCCGGTGGAGCAGATCCGACGGAGACTCGAGGAGAGGAAGCTCGGACGACCGATGTCGGTGAATCGCTCGCCGGCCGATGTCGGCGTCGCCCGGGGTTCCGAGGTCTGGACGGGCGCGGGCGTCAGCGTCTGGGACTAGTCGTTCCCGAGGCCGCTACAGCCGCTGAGGCCAGCCAGTACAGCGAGAAACGCCCGTCAGTCTATTACTCGCTTCTACGAACTGCCGAGTCAAGAACTCCCGACACGGGCGTCAGAGAGACCAGTTATCACCACTGAGAAATCCAGGGGAGACATTATCTATCAGTCACACTCAACGTTACTCATGAGCTCGTCCGAGGCCGATCTCGAAGACGTCTCTGGATCAGTGGTCCTCGAACCGTCAGCGTCCGGCAGCGCTCGTTTGTGGACGGTGATGGGTGCGTTATCACATCGAATCAATAGATACCTACCGGCGTCGCTGCAGTCGACGCTGAATCGCGCGCTGTACGTTCATGCTGGAATAGCCGTCGTCGCTCCGCTGTTTGTCGCGTTCGTGACCGGATCGATCCTCACAGCGGTCGCGATTCTCTTGTTTACGTTCGGCTTCGGTGCCCTGATCTACGGCGAAATGTACCGGATCATCCAGAACCTCCAGGACGCGACGGGTGCGATCGGCGAGGAGACGTACGACATCGAGATCGCCGAGCACCGTGCCGACGAAATCGACGACGTCTATCGCCGGATCGAGGCGACAGCGGCCGATCTGGACGAACGCATCAGCGAGGCAGAAGCGGCCCGTGAGGAAGCAGAGACGGCCCGCAGAGAGGCGGAAGCGGCACAGGACGAGGCCGAAGCGACAGCCGAGCGGTTACGGCGACGGGCAGACGAATACAGTACGGTGATGCGGACCGTCGCAGACGGGGACCTGACGCGACGACTACCGACTGACGCCGACAACGAGGCCATGGCCGAGATCGCGACCTCGTTCAACGCGATGCTCGACGATCTGGAGGGGACGGTCCAGGAGGTGATCGCGTTCGCCGAGACGGTGTCGACGGTCACTGGCAGCGTCGAGGCGCGTAGCGAGGCGATCGAACGCGCGAGCAGCGACGTCGACGACGCGATGGACGAGATCGTCGAGGGGGCAGACGACCAGCGGGACCGTCTCGGTGACGCAACCAACCAAGTCAACGACATTTCAGCGACCGTCGAGGAGATCGCGGCCTCCGCGACGGAGGTCGCAGAGACGGCCGACGAGGCAGCCGAAACGGGTCGAGACGCGGGGTCGGCGGCTGGTGCTGCCGTCGACGAGATCGAGACGATCACGGCAGCAGTGTCGGCGATGGCCGACGACGTGACCGAACTCTCGGCGCACATCGATCAGGTCGACGAGATCGTCGACCTGATCGACGGGATCGCGGAGCAGACCAACACGCTCGCACTCAACGCGTCGATCGAGGCCGCACGTGCCGGCGAGGCGGGTGAGGGATTCGCCGTGGTCGCCGACGAGGTCAAGGGGCTGGCACAGGAGACCCAGGAAGCGACAAAGGAGGTCGAGTCGCTGATCGATGCGATGCGCGAGCAGGCGACGACCGCGGTCGATGGCGTCGAGACTGTCGAGTCGAGCGTCGAGCAGGGCACAGAGACCATCGAGGACGCGATGGGCGCGATCACGACGGTCGTCGACAAGATCGAGACGCTCAACGCGGGCGTACAGGAGATCGACGCCGCGACCGACGAACAGGCCGAGACGACCCAACGCGTCGTCGGGACGATCGAGGAGACCGCCGCAGTCAGTGACCAGACGGCGTCGCGGGCACGCTCTGTCGGCGAGACTGTCGGCGAGCAACTGGGCGAGACAGACGCACTGACCGACGCGATCGGCGACCTCTCGACGGAGGCGAGGCGGCTGCAGACCGCACTCGAAGATCTCCAGGTGAGCGATTCGGCGACGGAGGCCGGCGGTGTCGCCACCGCGACCGACGACTGAAGCCCGAGACGGCGACCGCTATCCGCCGTCGGCGATCTGATCGGCACACTCGTAGCCGGCGACGATGCCGCCGTTGAGGCTGCGCTCGGGGTACTGTGCCCGAGAGGCCATCCCGGCGTAGTAGACGCCGTCCGCGATCTCGTCGGCCAGGTCGTACGGGACGACCATGTCCAGATAGCCCCGCTCGTAGATCGGTGCCGTCCGCGGATTCCGAGCGGTCTCGACCCAGTTGACGCTCTCGCGGTCGAAGTCGGGGAACAGCCCCTCGATGCCGGACAGCCACGTCTCGCGGATCTCCGTGTCGTCCTGTTGCCAGTAGGGGTCTTCCGTGTGCTGAACGTACTTGGCGATGTAGACGAGGTGTTCGCCGCCGTAGCGCTCGGGCGGGACGAAGTTGGTGTGCTCGATGAGCGCCCCGAACGGAGCCTCGTCGGCGATGTTGAGCCAGTAGGTGTCGGTCAGCGACTCGTCCATACTGATCACCGAGCAGATCGTCCCCTGGAAGTCGATCGCACACTCGTAGCCCGTCAGGGCTTCGAGGACGGTCGGCATCGCGGCGACGATCGCCGCGTCAACGTCGTGGGTGGTCGTGCCGTCGTCCGTCTCGACCGTCATCGTCTCGACCGCGCCGCCGACCGTCGCGAGGTCCTGCACGCGCGCCCCTGTCGTGATGTTTTCCCGACCGACCGCCTCGACGAGCGCGTCCAGCAGCCGGCCGAAACCGCCGTCGAGGTAGCCGAGGATCTCCCCGTTGAGGATGTCTCGCTCCCCGCGGAACTTGATGCGTCCGAGCAGCCAGGCGGCGCTTACGTCCGCCGCGCGCTCGCCGAACTTCGCTTCGAGCAGCGGTTCGAAGAACGTCTCGTAGACGTTCTCGGTCGTGTGCTCTCGGGCGAACTCCTTGACCGGCACGTCCTCGAAGTCTTCGAGGCGCTCGTAGGTGTCGAACTTCGGGACGCCGCCGCGAACGTCGATATCGAGCGTGAGCATCCCGAGCCTGAACTTGTCGTAGACGCTCCAGTGGGGGAACGCGAGGATCTCCCAGGGCTTGTCCATCGGGTGGACGACCCCGTCGACGTAGTAGGCGTTCTCGCCGATCCGCCACTCGACGTCCTCGCCCAGCCCCAGCTCGTGGGCCAGCTCGACGATCGTCTCCTCGGACTTCGAGAGGTGGTGATAGAACTTCTCCAGAGGGTCCCCGGCGGTCTCGTACACCGCGGCCAGTCCGCCGACCTGGTCTGTGGCCTCGAACACGTGGACTTCGTGGCCGCGTTGCTGGAGCCGGTACGCGGCCGCCAGCCCCGCGATGCCGCCGCCGACGACGCCGATCATGTCCGCTCGTTTTCGGGCGACCGGGATGTGTGTTGTGTCTCGGCCTGCTGGAACTCCAGCACGGCGACGGCACCGCGGCGCGTGCCCTCGTCGCGGATGTCGTTGTCCTCGATCCAGACTGTCCCGCCGTAGAGGTTCATCATCACCGAAACGAAGTAGAGTCCGAAGCCGTGGCTGGTCTGGCTGGCCCCGACGTTGCGCTCGAAGACGGTCTCTTTCATCTCGTCGGTCATGCCGGGGCCGTTGTCTGCGACTCTGAGCTGGACGCGGTCGGCGATCTCGCTGGCGGTGATCTCGACGCGGGGCGCTGGTGCGTCGTTGTGCGTGATGGCGTTCGAGATGACGCTGTCGACGACCTTCTCGACGAGGTCGTTGGCGAGGACGGTCAGCCCGTCGTCGACGGCCAGGTCGATGGTCACGTCCGTGAAGTCCTCCGAGAGCACGTCGACGCGGTCGGACAACACCCCGCCGAGATCGATCCTGTCGAGGCGCTGTGCCTCGCTGGCCGTGACGGTGTCGTTGATCGCTTCGATCTCCTCGCTGAGTTCCGAGAGATCCTCACACCACTGGACGATGCGGTCGAGGTGTCGCTGTCTGGCGTCGTCGACGTGGTCTCGCAGGTGGTTTGCTCGTCCTTCGATGACGAGCAGGGCGTTGCGCAGCGTGTGTCGCAGCACCCCGTTGAAGAACGCGACCTGCTCGTTGCGACGCTCGATGGCCTGTCGGCTCTGGCGCAGCTCGTGTTCGCGGTCGACCTGCGTGAACGCGACCTGCGTCGTCCGGGCGAGGATCGTCGCGAACTGCTCGTCTTCGGTCACGAACGCACCGGGCTCGCGCGAGCCGATCGCCAGCACGCCGTGGTTGTCGATCGGAACGAGGAGGAGATACCGGAACGGCATCGTCGTTCCCGAGTCTCGTACGTCCGCTCTCTCGATCGTCTCGGACTCGTAGGCGCTGTAGATCGGGTGGCCCCGATCCTCGACCGTCAACTCCGTCAGCGTACACTCTCGTTCGAGCCCGTCGCTGGCGGCGATCGGGCACAGTCGATCGTTCTCGTGGACGTATACGGCCGCGATGTCCTGATCGAGGACGCGGTCCGCGAACCTCACCGTCAGCTCGGCGATGCGCTCGACCGAGTTGGCCGTGATGAACTTCTGGGTCGCCGCCTGGAGGGCTTCCAGGCGGTCCTGGCGGCGCTGCTGGCCGGTCACGTCACGCAAGACGACGAGTCGCCCCCGTTCGACGCCGTGCTGGTCGTCGATCGAGGTGACCTGCGGGTCGAAGTACGTGACCTCTTCGGCGGGCCCGTCGGACCGCGAGTAGACCGAACTGCCGTCGAGCCGTTCTGCGAGTCGCGGTGCGACGGTGGTAAGCCGTCGGTCACAGAGAGGGTCGGCGTCGAACATCGCCTCGGCGGCGCGGTTGTGGTCGAGGATCCGACCGTCTTCCGCCAGCACGAAGACCGGATCGGGCAGTTCGTCGACGAGGATGTCGCTCGCCAGTGGCGTCACGTCGAGGAGGTCGTACCGGAACAGTCCCCAGCCGAGCACCAGTCCGGTGAGGCCCAGCGCGGCCGGCGTCAGATCCACGCCCGGGTGCGAGAACTGATAGAACTGCGTCGCGGCGTTGACGATGACCGGGACGAGGATCGCAGTCACTACCGTCGCCGTCTGGAGGCGGTAGATGGCCCGCGATCTGACGAGAAAGCGTGCCAGGAGGACGAACGCCGCCGCGAGGACGACGTACGTGTAGAGGAGATCGATCTGGGAGGGAATCCCCTCTGTGACGGTCAACACGGCGGCATCCTCCCACGTTCCGACCCAAACGCTCTCGGGGCCCTGCACGTAGCCGTGGAGCGGTGCCGTCGCCGAGAGGGCGGTGTAGCCGGCCGGAACGATCCACACCAGCCCGACGAACCGCGGCGTGAGAACGTCTTCACGTCCGATATAGGAGAGCACGAACACCAGTACGAGCGGGGCAGTGCTACTGGAGGCAGCCCGAGCGAAGCGGTCGAACAGATACGCGCTCGCCGGTTCCGCGGTCAAGACTCGGGCCGTCGCCATGAACGCCCACGCGGCGGCAGCGACCATCAGCCAGCCAAACGCCGCGGCCGCCGGGCGATCGTGGTTGCGCCAGGCGAACACCGCCATGGCACTGCAGATCAGCCCGCTGACCAACGTCGTGGCGACGGTCCCCCAGAAGACGTACGTGGCCATTCGATTGTCTCGTTCCGACAATATCCGTTCCGACACTAATCAGTTGCCCTGACGAACAGCCACACCGCCGGTCCCGGCCACACCCTGCGTACGGTCCGCTACCTTTTTGCCTGCAGTGGGGATACTCGGATGCATGTTGACCGTCCGGGCACCGGCAACGAGTGCCAATCTGGGGAGCGGGTTCGACGTGTTCGGCGTCGCGCTCGAGCGCCCGGCGGACGTGGTTCGCGTCTCGAAGGCCGAGCGGACGACCATCGAGGTGACGGGGGCCGGGAGCGAGTACATCCCGGAAGATCCGGAGAAAAACACCGTCGGCGCGGTCGCCAAAGCGCTCGACGCCCCGGCTCACATCGAGATCGACAAGGGCATCCGGCCCGCGTCGGGACTGGGTTCGTCGGCCGCCAGCGCCGCTGCCGCGGCCGTCGGCCTCAACGAGCTCTACGGCCGGGGCCACAGCCGCGAGGCGCTCGTGCCGATCGCCGCCAAGGGCGAAGCCGTCGTCTCCGGGGACGCCCACGACGACAACGTCGCCCCGTCGATCATGGGCGGGTTCACGATCGCGACCGACGACGGGGTCACGCAGGTCGACGCCGACATCCCGCTGGTGGCCTGCCTCCCCGACATCGTCGTCTCGACGCGCGACGCGCGACGCGTCGTCCCCGAGCGGGCCGGCGTCGATCAGCTCGTCGAGACCGTCGGCAACGCCGCCAGGCTCACGACCGGGATGCATCGGGACGACCCCGATCTCGTGGGGGCCGGGATGTACGACTCGATCGTCACGCCGGCCCGAGCGAAGCTGATCGACGGCTACGCGGGCGTTCGGGAGGCCGCGCTGGAAGCGGGCGCGACCGGGGTCACCATCAGCGGTGCCGGCCCGACCGTCATCGCCGCCTGTCACGAGGGCGACCAGCGCGCGATCGGCTCGGCGATGATCGAGCGCTTCGCCGAGGAGGACGTGGAGGCCCAGGTGTACCAGACCCGCATCGGCGCTGGTGCGACTGTGTTCTAGGCGCTGTCTCCACCAGTTCGCTTTTGTGTCACGTGATCGACGTGCGAATATGGTCCCCGACGCGAGCGACGACAGTCACGACCAGTCAACCGACGACGGCCGACCACGGCGAAGCGACGGCGGCGTCGATCCGGGGTTCGATCCGGACACGCTGTACCGGGTCGTTCGGGCCGCGATCAAAGACGCGCTGCTGGACGTGATCGGCACGCTGCTGTTGCTCGGCGTCGCGCTGGTGATCGTCGCTATGGGCGGACAGTTGCTCCTCGCTGCGATGTCCGAGGTGGCGATGGTGCTCGGTGCCCTGCTCGTCCTGTTCGGGCTCTACCTCGGGGCTGCGACGCTGGAGCTGATCCCGCCGCTTCGAGAGTGGCTGTGACCCTCAGTATAGCGGGTGAGTTTATCTGGCCAGAGTGCGTCGTGTGTGCACATGGCACGCAGACAACCGGAGTTCGGGACGGACGGCACCAGGTCGCCGGCACCGGTCGCGGATCGGCTCGTGTGGCTCGGTACCGCGCTGTGCGTGTTCGGAGTGCCGCTCGTCGTCGGCGTCGCTCTCGCGATCGTCCTGTCGGCACCGTCGCTGGCGGCGGGTGTCGACAGCGCCCTCGCGGCCGTCGAGGGGCCACTCGGCGCGCCCGACGGCGTCGAGTGGCTGCTCCACGTGGGCGTCCTCGGCGTGCTCGTCGGCGCGTGGCTCGTCGGTGCGGGGCTCGTGATCGGGGAGCTGTTGCCCTGATCAGTCCGTCTCGCCGTCGGCTTCCGCCGACGGTTGTCCGTCGGCCAGCGGACCGTCGCGCAGTCGGGCCGCGGTTCCGTCGCGTGCGGACAGTTCGCGCTGCGGGTACGGCACCGTGATCCCCTCGTCGTCGAACGCCTCCTTGACGCCGCTGACGACCCCCGAGACCGCCCGCCACTTGCGCGGTGGGCTCGGGTGCTCGATCCAGTAGCGCAGTTCCAGCACGATCGCGGAGTCGCCGAAGGCCTTCGGGATGACTTTCGGTGCCGGCGCGTCCTCGACGATCTCGACGGCTTCGATCGCGTCGAGGGCCACCGCCTCGGCGTGGTCGGGATCGGCGTCGTAGTCGATCCCGACCTCCGTCCGCAGCCGCAGTCGGCCGTTGGAACTCCGGTTGGTCAGGGACTGATCGTTGACCTTGTCGTTGGGCAGGACGACCGTCTCGCCGTCGAAGTTCTGGAGTCGCGTGTTGAGGATCGTGATGTCGGTGACGATCCCCTCCTGGCCGCCGACTTCGACCCAGTCTCCGACGGTGAAGGGGCGCGAGAACATGAGGACGAAGCCGGCGATTAGCGAACCCAGGGTCTGGCGGGCGGCCAGACCGACGACGATACCGAGGAATCCGGCCCCCACCAGCAGACCGCTGAGGTTGATTCCCCACAGCGTCATGATCGACGAACCGACGGTGACGAGCAGGACCACCTGGCCGACCCGCAGCATCACCTCTTCCTGGTGCTGGGTAACTCGATCTGCGCCCTGGCTGAACCGACTGATCACGTTCCTGAGCTGATCCGAGCCGACGTAGGCCAACACCAGTAACGCGGCCGTAATCGTCGCTTTGACCAGATGAGGGATCGCGTCGAGAATGAGGCGACCGGTGACGACGGCCACATCGACGAGTCCCCACACGACCAGCAGTGAGAGCGCACCGACGATCGTGACAGACACCTGCAACACCCGCAGCGCGATCCCCGAGATCGTCGTCGGAATGTACATGCCGACCAGCTCGACGCCGTCCGCGACGCGGCTGTCGAACAGCCGGGACGCGAGGACGCGACGGATCTGGCGAACGAGCAGCGGGACGACGACGAAGACGGCGAGCAGTGCGGCGATCACGAGTACGGCGGTGACGGCGGCCCGCCCCTGTGTCGTCGCGAGTTCTTCGAGGAACTGTTGGCCCTCCCCGAAGACGGACGCGACGGTGTCCTGAAACACCGGCCAGTTCGACGCGGAGCCGTTGGTCGGAGCTGGTGTCTCCTCGCCGACCGGGGTCGGCGTCGTCGCCTGCATGGTTCCTCGGGGGACCTACAGCGGCTTCAGGGTTGTCCTCCGGATCGACACTGTCGGGCGTCAGTCGAGCCGCCGCTCGACGAACCGATCGCGGATCTCGGGATCGGGCACCTGACACTCCTCGCTGCGTCCGAACACGCGATAGCGATACGCTGCCACCACGTCGTACGCCCGGTCGAGAACGCCCGCGGGCAGTGCGATCGCCGGGTACAACAGCGGCCACGGGCCGTCGAGCCGTCGGGCCACGCGCAGTGCGGCCGTCGACTTCGTGGCGACCTCGCCGTCCTCGATCAGGACGACGGAGTCGAAGGTCTCGGTCGACAGGTCGTGGCGTTCGAGCAGGGCCTGGCCGATCTCGGACTGGAGCGGTGCGAACTGGAACGTCCCGGCCGCGTCGAACCGCACGACGAACCGAACTGCGGCGTTACAGAGGTTACAGACGCCGTCGAACAGGAGGACTGGTCCGTCGATGGCATCGAGTCGAGCCGCCACGGCGCGCCCGTCGCTCCCGCCGTCGCGGTCGTCGGAGCCGTCGTCCGCGGGAGTGTCGGCGCTCACGGGTCGTGGTTGCTCGCCGTGTTCGAACGCTCAGACGCCACGGCCCTGCATCTTCTCTTCTTCGGGCAGGTCGGCGTTGGCGTCGCCCTTCATGCCGCCGCCGATGTCCGACGCGATCTCGGCGAGTCGCTCGGGGTCGTCCCAGTTGTTGACCGCCTCGACGATGGCGGTGCCCATCGCTTCGGGGTCCTCTGCGCCGAAGATGCCCGAGCCGACGAAGATGCCGTCACAGCCGTGGTGCATCATCAGCGCGGCGTCGGCGGGAGTCGCGATGCCACCGGCGGCGAAGTTGACGACCGGGAGGCGTCCCATCTCGGCGGTCTCGTGGACGAGATCGGCCGGGGCCTCGTGCTCGCGGGCCCACTTCTCGCGTTCCTCGTAGCTCATCCCGTCAAGCTGTCGGATCGCGCCCTTAATCGACCGCTGGTGGTGGACGGCCTGGTTCACGTCGCCGGTGCCGGCCTCGCCTTTGGTTCGAATCATCGCCGCGCCCTCGTCGATCCGGCGCAGCGCCTCGCCGAGGTTCCGCGCGCCACAGACGAACGGGGCGGTGAACTCGCGCTTGTCGATGTGATAGCGGTCGTCGGCCGGCGTGAGCACCTCGCTCTCGTCGACCATGTCCGCACCGGCGGCCTCGAGGATCTGGGCCTCCTTGGTGTGTCCGATCCGGGACTTGCCCATCACCGGGATCGACACCTCGTCGATGATCGCCTGCAGCGAGGCGGGGTCGGCCATCCGGGAGACGCCACCGCGCTTGCGGATGTCCGCCGGCACGGCTTCGAGGTTCATCACGGCGACGGCACCCACGTCCTCCGCGATGCGGGCCTGCTCGCGGTCGACGACGTCCATGATGACGCCGCCCTTCTGCATCTTCGCGAAGCCGCGCTTGACCAGTTCCGTCCCCCGCTTGAGCTCTTCGAGATCGGTATCGGACATTACGCTCCGCTTAGGGTCGGACTCACTTAACGCGTGTCCTTCTGTGTGGGACACAGTTTCACGGCGTGTGCCCGCTCGCGCTCGGGCCGGCGGCGAACCGACGCCGTCGATTCGGTACACAAAGGCTTTGGCCAACGCGGCCGGCGGATCAGGTATGCACTGGCGGCTCTTCGCGACGCTGGCCGAGACGGCCGGCGAGGATCGGGTGTCGGTCGACGACGCCGAGACGGTCGGCGAGGCCCTCGACGCACTGCTGTCGGCCCACCCCGCACTCGAATCGGAAGTGCTGGACGACGACGGCTCGATGGTCGATCACATCCGGCTGCTCCACGACGGCGACGATCCGTTCGCGGCCGGCGACGGACTCGACACGCCCGTCTCACCGGGCGACGAGTTGGCGCTGTTCCCGCCGGTTAGCGGCGGATAGCGCGTCACTCTTCGCCCGTCAGATCCGCGGCCGTGACGAAGGTCGGCGAGTCGTCGGTGTCGGCCCGGACGAACGCCGCCTGCCCGACGTGGCGTGGCGTCTCCGGGAGCAGGATTCGGACGGCGTCGGCACCGATCGCCGCGGCGTCGTCGCGGATCGCAGTGACCAGCGCGTCGGCGGCGTCGGCGTCGTCCCACGCGGCGACGCCGTACTCGGCGATCCGTTCGTCAGCGCCGGCTGCCGTCCTGACCCGGCAGGCCATCCCGCAGGTGCCGTCGCGCCTGACCGCGAACACGCGCTGCTCGTCGGCCAGGTCGTGGAGGGCGTCGCGGGTCAGCTCCGAGAGGGCCCAGGAGTGTCCCGCATCGAGGGCCAGCCCCCGCAGTGCCGTCCGCGCGTCGCTGTCGGTCCAGTAGTCCCAGGCCGCCGCGGGATCGGGGTCGACGGTCTCGCTGGGGGTTCCCTCCCGTGGTGTCGGCTCGGCCCACCGGAAGCTCGTCACCGGCTCGAACCCCGCGGCGATCGACTGACCCAGTCCGGCGTCGTTCCACGAGAACACCATGTTCCGGGCGACGGTCGCGCCCCGGTCCCGTGCCCACTCGAAGAGCGCGTCGACCATCCGGAGTCCCAGGCCTGCTCGCCGGTGGTCGGGATCGACGCGCATCCCCTGGAGCCACGCCTCGTGGTCGGTGAGCACGAGCGCCTGACAGAGCCCGACTGCCCGGCCGTCGATGTCCGCGACCACCGTGCGTTGGTCCGGCCCGTCGCCCGCGACCCAGTCGCGGAACACGTCCGGAATGTAATCGCGCTGCTCGCGGTCGTCCCAGGTGTCGGCGGTGAAGGCGGCGACGGCCTCGTCGTCGTCCTCGCGGGCCTGTCGAACGGTCCCGTTCATGCGTGACCCTACGTGCCGAGCGCCTTGAAACTACGTCCAGGGGCGGGACTGGGACTGGATCTCGCCGGCCAGGGGCTCGCTCATCGTGTCGGCCACGTCGGACGTGTTCGCCAGCGCCCACATCAGCTTCACCTTCGCCGTTCCGGGGAGCATGTCCTCGCCTTCGACGACGCCGGCCGCCAGCAGATCACGGCCGGTGTCGTAGACCCGGTCACACACTCGCCCGTCGAGACACTGACTGGTCATGACCACCGCGGTGCCGTCGTCGGTCAGGTCGTCGACGACCTCGATCCAGTCGGTGTCGACGTGGCCCAGCCCGGTGCCCTCGACGACGATGCCCGCGGCGTCGTCGAGCATCGCCAGCCGACTCGCGTCGGTGCCCGGCGTGAACTTCACCAGCTCCACGTCCGTCTCAAGTTCGTCGTGCAGTGCCAGTTCGATCTCGCCGCGCTGGGCGTGCTCCCGGCGGAACGTGACGCCATCGGTCGAGTCCGAATCGCTCTCGCTGACCGCCTCGTAGTCGACGGTGCCGAGGGGCTCGGCACCGACGGTCTCGAAGGCGTCCCGACGGGAGGTGTGGTTCTTCCGGACGCGGGTCCCGCGGTGGAGCGCACAGCGGTCGTCGGACTCGCTTTCGTGCATACAGACCATGACCTCCGCGGCGTCGCTCTTTGCCGCCGCGACCGCAGACACCGCGTTCATGACGTTGTCCGAGGAGGGACGGTCGGCCGATCGCTGGCTGCCGGTGAAGACGATCGGCACCGGCGTATCGAGCATGAAGGCCACGGCGCTGGCCGTGAACTGCATCGTGTCGGTGCCGTGCATGACGACGACGCCGTCCGCACCGGCCTCGATCTCCTCGTGGATCGCCCGTGCGAGGTCCTGCCAGACGGCCGGCGTCATGTTCTCCGAGAGGATGTTGGCGACGACGCGGCCGCGGTAGTTGGCCATCCCCGCGAGGTCTGGCACCGCTCGTAACACGTCTTCGGCGTCGAACTGTGCGGTCACCGCGCCGGTGCGGTAGTCGACGGTGGAGGCGATCGTGCCCCCGGTCGAGATCAGCGACACCGTCGGCAGCGACTCGTCGAACTCCACCGTCGAGGTGCCTTCCTCGTCCTGTGCGCTCTCGACGTCGTACACGTCGGTCTCGACGACCTCGACGGTCGCGTCTTCGCGATCGATGCCGACGTTGTATCCGCCGTCGAGCTTGACGACGAGGTGGTCGGGCGTGCTCGACGGCAGGAGGACGCCCTCGTAGGCCTGCGCTCCGCGTTCGACGTGGATCCGGTCGCCTGCGTTCATGGCCGGTCGTTCCCGCCGCCGGGACGTAAACCCTCTCGTTTCACCGCCGAGCGGGACCGCCAGCCGGGAGCGGGCCGCGCCGTCGTCGATATAGTAGCCATTGAAAATCAATGCACACCAGATCGCACGACGGCAGTGCGATCGATGTGTAAATCGTTTCAATTGTTACTATAGGGGCCAACGGTCGCCGCGAACCCCGAAGTTATACGTCTCGCAGGCGACCGTCGGCGTATGAGCCAGTCGATCATCGACCCAGAGTTCGGCGACAACATCGTCACGACCGCCCGGACGGCGACCGGCGACAGCCTCCGGTCGGTGACCTACTTCACGCGGGCCAACTTCGAACAGCTCTATCTGCGCGAGGACCTCGAACAGGACGCCGACCTCAACGACTTCGTCGGCCACGAGTGGCAGGGGTACAAGCAGACCGAAAACGCCTACCAGGAGTCAGAGCTTGGCGAGTACCTGTTCACCGTCCGGGCCTTCGAGAACGGCTACCTCCTGCGGGTCACCGCGGAGCGCTCTGGCGTGTTGATCACGACCGACGGGCTGTCGATGAGCTCCTACGAGGAGATCGCCGAGGCCATCGGTCGGATGCTCGACGAGCAAAACGAGGAGTGACACCACTTCGGGGCCGCTGGGGCGACCGTCGCCGGCCGTGACAATTCTTATGACTCGTCGGCGAAAGGCTCGGGTATGACACTCGACCCGGTGCACGTCGACGGGATCGCGCGCCTCGCCGGGCAGATCGAGCAGGGGGTCGACGAACAGGACCACCGCGCGTTCGCCGAGACCGTCTGGCAGGAGTTTCTGGACCCGCTCGTGGTCGACGGCCGGGCGGTGCTGGAGCCGATCGACGAGCAGCGCCGCCGCAAGGTCGACATGCAGGACGCCGCGCTCCAGGCGACGCCGTTTCCCACCCAGCACGGGCTGGACTCGGGGACGATCAACCCAACGACGTTCAAAAACGGCGTCGTACTGGACGTTGCCCAGGCCGCGATGAGCGCCGTCCCCTCCGACCTGGAGTTGCACCGCGGCCGGACGATCGTCATGACCGCCCACTCGAACGACGCCACGGCCAGCCTGACCGAGGACTGGCGGATGGACGACCAGGGGTACGCCCGCCAGCGAGTCCTCCAGACGCCACGGGTCGACCGGTACGAACAGGACGTGGTCCACGCGCTCGCGCTGTACCTCGCCGAGAGCGAGCACGCCCTCCAGCAGGCCGACGTGGTCGAGGACCTGCTCGTCCTCGACGGTCCGATATACCCGACCGGGCTCCTCCAGTGGGCCGACCACGATCCCGAACTCGCCGAGTTGCTCGTCAAGGAGGACGTGCTCGCCGTCGTCGAGAACTACGTCACCCTCGTCGAGACGTTCCTCGATCGAGATGTCCCCCTGATCGGCTTCGTCAAGTCGACCGGCTCGAAGGCGCTGAGCCGCGCCGTCCGCAAGAACCAGGGGCAGGCTCCGTGGGCCAACGACGCCGCCTTCTTCGAGAAGCTTCTCGCGCGGCGCGACGACGACGGCGAACTCCTGACCGACGCACTGACCTGCACGAACTGGTTCCGGTCGCGGATCGGCACCGACCGCCCGCTCTCGACGGACGGCGACGCGCTGGGGATCGACCGCGAACTCGATCCGGCCGCCTACGAGGTGACGTTCTTCGTCGTCTACGATCCCCGCGAGGACGTGCTGTACCGCGTCGAAGCCCCCTACGGCGTCACCCGCGACGCGGAGACGCGGGACGCGATCACCCGCCAGGTGCTCGCCGACGTGGCCGCCGAGCGCGGCCCGCCGCTGTCGGTCGCCAAGGCCGACGAACTCGCCCGGATCGGGCGCGACGAGAAGGCGGCGCTCCGGGAGAAAATCGAGAGCCAGCTCGACAGCGACCGCCAGCGCGAGTACAACGACGTGCGCTGGGGGGCCGACTTCGAGGAGCTGTAGACTCCCGTCTCGGCCGAGACACTGGCCCACGACACCCCAGAACGACGCTCACACCTCGTCGGCGCTCCCTGTCAGGTCGGCGTCGGGCTCTCGTTCGAGTGCCGGCGGGACCGATCGGTCCGCCGCGTAGCCGTCGAACCAGCGGACGATCCGCTCGATCCGGTCGACGACGTGGCCGGGCTGGCCGCTCCGGGAGAGTTCGTGGCCCTCGTCGGGATACCGGACGAGACGCGTGTCGACGCCGTGTTTCCGCAGGATGCGATGGAAGAGTTCGGCCGAACAGATCGGCGTCCGGTAGTCGTCCTCGCTGTGGAGGATCAGCGTCGGCGTCGCCACCTCGTGTGCGTGCCCCGTCGGCGACTGAGATTGCAGGAACGCGGGCTCCTCCCAGGGAGTCGTATCGAAGTCGTCCTCGACCAGCTTGTAGGCCCAGTCCGTCGATCCGTAGAAGCCGAGCAGGTCGTAGACCCCGCGCTGTGAGACCGCGGCCTCGAACTGGTCCGTCTGACTCACCAGCCAGGCGGTCATGTACCCGCCGAAGCTCCCACCCGTGACGAACAGCTGGTCCTCGTCGACGGAGGGCCGCTCGGCGACCGTCGCGACGCCGGACAGCACGTCGCTGGCCGTGACATCGCCCCAGTCGCGCTCGATCGCCTGCATGTACTCCTTGCCGTACCCCGCCGAGCCACGCGGGTTCGACCAGAAGACGACGTAGCCCCTGGACGCGAGAGTCTGGAACTCGTGCCACATCGTCCCGCTGGTCGTCCACATCGCGTGTGGGCCGCCGTGGACCTCGACGGCCAACGGGTACGACTCCTCGGGGTCGAACTCCGGCGGCGTCAGCACCCACCCCTGGCACGTCCTGTCGTCGGTCTCGTGGCCCGCGTCGCCAGCGGGAAAGCGGATCTCCTCGGGTTCCTGGACCGCGTGCGTATCGAGGTACTCGGCGTTGCACTCGGTGAGTCGCGTCGTCTCGCCGTCGGCGTCGGCGACGAACAGGTCCCCGGGATGGTCCCAGCTGCTCTGGACGTACGCGACGCGGTCGTCCCCGATGTCGAAGCCGTCGATCGCCGACCACTCGTCGCGACGCACTCGCTCCGGCTCGACCGCGACCGGTCGCGGCTCCGATTCGGGGCTGTCCGTCGTCGCGAGGTCGGCCGCGTGGACTCGCCAGAGCGCCGTCGCGCCCTCGTCCGGCGTCCCGAAGTACAGAGTCCCACCGTTCGGGTCCCACGTCGGTCCCAGATCGGTGTCGAGCGTCCGGTCGAGCGCTGCGGTGAGGTCGTGGACGGTGTCGGTCTCGTCGAGCAGGTGCAGCTCCGTCTGTGCCATGGTCCCCTGCTCCGGGTCGGTGTAGGAGAACGCGACGCGTCGCCCGCTGGCCGCGAGCGTCGGCTGGAACGTCGTCGTCTCGTGGCGCACGACGCTGTCGCCGCTGTCGAGGTCGTACGCTCTGATCTCCGTCGCCAGCGAGTCGTCGGGGTCGGCCACGTCGGCGTCGCGGGCGACGTACAGCGTGTCTCCGTCGCCCCAGGTCGGACTCGCGTGGTCGCGGTCGGCCGTCGTCACGCGCTCGACGCCCTCGCCGTCCGCGGTGGCGAGATACACCTGACTCCGTCTCCCGTCGCGATACCGCTCTGCGGTCCGGTACACCGTCCGGTCGACCACGCGCGGGTCCGGCGTCTCCGGCTCGAAGTCGGGTTCGACTTCGAGATCGCGGTCCGCCTCGCGGTCTGCGTCGGTCACCTGCTGGACGAACGCGATGCGCTCGCCGTCGGGTGCCCAGGCGATCTGGCCGACGCCGCCGACGACGCTGGTGACCTGCGTCGCCTCGCCGCCGTCGGTCGGCACCACCCAGAGCTGCTGGCGGTCGTCGGCCCCGCGGGTCGAGACGAACGCGAGGCGGTCGCCGCTCGGGCTCCATCGTGGCTCCGAGTCGACGCCCTCCGCGAGCGTGAATCGCTGCACCTCGCCGCCGGTGGCGTCGGCGACGTACACCGTGGCCTCGTACTCGCTGTCGTCGCTGGGGGTTCGCCGGACGTAGGCGACCCGGTCGCCCGAGGGCGAGAGACGTGGCGTCGAAACTTGCGCGAGATCGTGATAGTCGGCGGCGCTGATCGGCTCCATACCATCGCCTGTGACTGACAGCCAAAGACAGTGGTGGATCCCGTCGCAGATCGCCGTGACACGGCCCGGAGAGTTCGTCTCATACTGCCAGCTGTAACTTCGTGAAGATCTTCGCCACCCCGGGGTGGCGAAATCGGTCACAGATTTACAGCCGGTAGTATCACTCCGCGTGCTCTGGGTCGGACTCCCGGGTCACCGTGATCTCGACCTCGTCGGCGTCGATACCGAGCCTGACGAACTGGGTTCGGACGTGATCTTTCGCGGCGTCGAGGGCCTGCTCGCGGTCCTGAAAGCCCCGCGGCATCGGCGACTCGAACGCGATCTGGATCTCTTCGCCACCGATCGTCTGCGTGCTACCGCCGGTGTCCACTTCGTAGAACTCGTCGCAGATCCAGACGTACGGCGCGTCGTCGTCGGGGCTGCCGGCGAACTCCGGGGCGTCCTCGCCGTCCTCGTAGATCGTGCCCGTCAGCGCCGTCCCGCCGGCCGCACCGTGTACCAGAAGCATCGTCGGAACTTGTGTCTCCACTCTCTTCGATATTTCGGCCTCGAAGCCGACACCACGGCACGAACGATCACGAGAGCGTGTCATGGAACCCGCCACGAGATGTTATTTCTTAGAAACCCTCACCGAAATATTCGATTAGTATGAATGCGAATTGGACGCTGGGGGCTATGCTAACAATAACTCAGCTTTAAACGTTAGCGTCGGAGAGGTCCGTGATCGGCATCATCTGTCCTTGTCACCGCCTTCGTCACACTCCAACGTGTAAAGCCGAGCTTTTAATATAGTCCAATAACAATTATAGGTTGACACTATCGGTTGTAGCCTCGTGAAAATCTTTGCCATCTCGGGTAGTACCATCGTTCATAGATTTACAGGCTCCGACCCACCTGCTTGCCGCTGACATCATTCTATGAGGGGATCAAAAACAATACAGAAATTAAAAAGTGTTTTGGTAGTATACAAGCTAATATGGTATATTTCTCTCGGACTTGGTGTTTTTGGGGCTTTTACTGCTGGAATTACAAATCATTCTGCAGGCTGGGTGTTTTTTATTTTTCCAATGGTAATTCTCATCAGTTTCTCTCTGATTAATAGTTGGCAAGTAATGCAACGAGGTGTAGCGCAACCAGCAGGCGGGCAATTCACAATACTTGCTGGTCCAACTGTATTTTTTCTTGCGCTCATTCTGTCATCAGAGATTATACCAGCACAAGTACAAATCCCATTTATCGGCAAGCTCACTATTCTTGTTACCGGTACACAGGCGTTGTTTTTGTCGATAAGTTTGCAAGGTGAGGAAGCACCTCTCTTTCGGCGGAATATAATTCCAGCAGCCAGTCATCTGCTCATCGGTCTGGGTTCTATTCTGTTGGTTGTAGCTGCGCTTCGAATTACGGTCACGCGTGTGTTCCAAGGAGTGGTACTTTGGTACGCTACTGGATTGACTGTGTTGTTACTCAATACGTTCTGGCGAAATCAGCGAATTGATTCAAGTAGGTTCAAATCATCAAGTGGAATTTCTGATGATTGGAACAATATATTGTTAATTTCAGTTGTTATTGGTATTATTTCTGCTATATTTATTGTCTTTAGTTCATTAAACCAGCCGTTGACTCTAGAGATCGTCGCTCTGGCTCGACCATGGGCATTTGATACTACGCTCGAACAATTTGCAGTAATAGTTGTCGGGACCTGTGCAGTGCTCGCATTTGCAACACTCAGTGCTCCGACATCTGCACCTAGTCCCGTGCAGCGACTCAATCGCATAGCAATTACTATCAGCTCGCAAGCCCTCACAACCGCTATTTTGCTGAACACGCTACTGCTTGGTCTGTTCTTCGTGGTTCCACCTCTACTGACACTAATATTTGGCCTACTTATCGTGCTCGTTACACTCACAGTTATTCTGGATTATCTAAGAGCTGTATACATTAGCCGCAATCAGACTGGAAACACGCCAACTGAGCCGGTGTCAGCCTGTATTTCGTCGTCTATAACTGTAGTTATTCCGGCATACAATGAAGCCGGTGTTCTGTCAGAAACAATTGAGCGCAATATCAAAGCATTGAACAGACTGCAATTCTTGTTGGTCCCAGCAGCGGGGTCTACGGATGAAACTGTAGAAATTGCACATCAGTTCCAGGCCAACTATCCTGATCGCATCCGTGTATTTGAGGGGACAACTGGATCCAAGGCGGGTGATTTAAATCGTGCATGGAACAGAATTGACACTCCATTTGTGCTTCTGTTGGATGCTGATGAGGTTACAGATATGGTATTTGTTTCACGGGCACTTCGAACTCTAAAAGAGTCTCCAGATGTAGGCATTGTCCAAGCCCGCAAGGTACCCCGTCAGCTAGATAACTGGATGGCTCGATTCGTTGCGGCAGAGCGTCGAGTTCAGACATGGATAAGTCACCAATTTATTCACGATGTGTGCGCAGCGAGCCATTTTGCGGGGTCAGGAGCAGTACTCAGACATAAGGTCCCAAATGAAATAGATGGCTGGTCGCCACAAGCTCTGACTGAGGATATTGATTTTACTATACGGTTATACTTACAGACTGACTGGCAGATTAGTTACAACTCGCGGCTAGCCGTGTATACTCTTCCACCTGCAACGATCTCCAATTTGATTCGACAGCGTCGGCGGTGGACACGCGGCTGGGTAGAAGTAACGTGGCGTTACACACGTAATCTCATTCATTCACGACAGACCCTCGGATGGCGGAAAACGGCCGGTCTTCTTTGGGAACTATTTTCAACTATCAGTGCACCACTTTATTTGGTTTCGATAGCAATTACAATATTCATATTTGGCGAATTAGGACAGTCTTTTCCCCTATTGTTCGTAGTTTCACTTGCAGTATTTTTATTGCCTGCACGGGGCATTATTTTTTCATACACAGCAAAGAACGACATAATAAAATCCGTAGATGGAATCCAGATTGTAGCAGTGTTCTTCTTCGCGTA
Organism: Halomicrobium mukohataei DSM 12286; assembly: GCF_000023965.1. Taxonomy (NCBI): domain Archaea; kingdom Methanobacteriati; phylum Methanobacteriota; class Halobacteria; order Halobacteriales; family Haloarculaceae; genus Halomicrobium; species Halomicrobium mukohataei. The sequence continues at coordinate 1,583,112 of NC_013202.1, forward strand.
TCTCTGGATGCTTTTTATATGGCTAATACAGCTTCATGTTCTCTATCTTCAAATATCAGGAACTCCAAAAAAATGGGAGGTGACACAGAAACAAATATATGAAAATAATTCTGCTCATAATCTTTGGTCTGATTGATTACTTGTTATTATAGATGATACATGTAGTAACTAATATGAAATGGTTGTGTCCGCCAGAATCTCTAGTCAGCCGGTAGAGGTGTGCTAAGTATTTCCCACGCCTGCCAATGCTGCTAATTTGGCATATAGATATTCTGTATCTTGCACCGGAATCCTAACAGGTAGCGGATGGGTTGTCGCTTCCCGCGTCACGTTCTTTGCCTGTATTGTCCGAGTCGTATTCCGCTCGAACGACCGGATTCTTCGAACCACTCGTCCGCGCGATTCACTGGTCGAGCGGAGCGAGACCGGCTTTTGGTATCGACGGGTTTTCGCCGAGCGGTTCGCGTCGTGAATCCGAGGCGAAAAACGGTCGCACAGTATCGGTCGTCGGCAGATGGCCACAACGAGGATTGTGACCGTCTCCGGGGGAAAGGGGTTAGTCGGGGGAGCGACATTGGTCCCGTATGTCTGATCTCGGGGATTTCACGGAGTTCGACGCCGACGACAGCGAGTCGTCGACGCCAGCCGACGGAGCGACGGGAGACGAAGACGGGGCCGCGGCCGACGAGGACGAGGCCTTCGAGGAGATGGACATCGAGCCAAGCGGGCGCGACCGCGGGATCGGCGTCCTCTCGGCCTCGGAGGGGCTGGCGATCTGCGAGGACGAGCGCGAGACCTGCCTGCGGGCGTACGTCACCGTCGGCAACCGCTCGGACGTGCGCATCGGCAAGTACCTGCTCGTCCCCTATCCGGACGGTGAGCGACTGTTCTGTCGGATCTCGGCGCTGGAGTACGCCCAGGAGTTCCGCGCCGACGACGCGACCGAGATCCACGCGCGCCGCGCCATGCGCTCGGGTGGGATCGACGAGCAGGACTTCAAGTTCATGGCGACGCTGGAGCCCGTCGCCGTCCTCTATGGGACGGGCGACGACATGAAGCGCCGGATGACCGACCGCGTGCCAAAGCCCGAGACAGTCGTCCGCCAGGCCACCGACAAGAGCGAGATCAAGACCGGGCTGAAGATCCCCGAGGACGGCGTCTTCCTCGGGCATCTCTCGGTCGGCGGCGAGAAGGTCCAGACGGCCGCCGAGCCGCCGACGATCGACTACCGGCTAAAAGACGACTACGAAGCGGGCGATCCGCTGGTCTTCCGGCACACGCTCGTGGCCGGCGGCACCGGGTCGGGCAAGACCCACGGCTCGAAGAACATCCTCCGGCAGTACCTCGCCGAGGACCGAACGTATCCCATCGAGGGAGAGGACCGCGACGTGTCTCCCTGTCTGGTCATGTTCGACCCACAGGACGAGTACGCTCAGATGCACGACGACGGCGACCTCCCCGAGGAGTTCCAGCGCCGCTGTGAGCGCGAGGGGATCGCCTGTGGCGGCCACGAGGACACGACGGCGTTCGTCCCGAAGGTGTCGGGTTCGAGCTACGCCGCGAGCCACCACCGCGCCGAGCAGGTCGAGTTCACCATCCCCTTCTCGATGGTCTACTCGAACCCGTGGCTGATCGCCGGCAGCCAGCTCAACGACAATCAGTACAGCGCCCTCCACTACCTGCTCGACCGGTTCGAGAAGGAGTACGGCGAGGACGGGACCTACGACCAGTTCACGACGTTCCTCGACGACCCCGCGCTCAAGGAGGAACTCGACGAGTCCGGCCGCGTCCACGAGGCGACCTTCGACGCCGTCAAGCGCCGGGCCTACGGCTTCGGCGGCGTCTTCGATCAGGACGCCCGGCCGATCACCGACATGGTCAAACAGTTCGTCCGCTCGGGCGGGATCAGCGTGGTCCCGACCTACCACATCAACGACTCCCGCTCGAAGACGACGGTCGTGCTGGCGCTGGCCTCGATGCTCGTCGACGAGAAGCTCTCGAACAGCCCGCGCTACGACCGCATCAAGGAGACGCCGCTCATCCTCGGGATGGACGAGGCCCACAACTTCCTGACCGACGCCGACAACGTCCAGGCCCGGAAGGTCATCGGGAAGTTCACCGAGGCCGCGAAACAGGGCCGCAAGGAGCGCCTCGGGCTCTTCCTCATCACGCAGGACCCCCAGGACATCGCTGATCCCGTCTTCAAACAGATCAACAGCACCGTCGTCCTCAATCTGGGCGACGAGGACGCCATCTCCGCGGTCAACATCCCCGCGAACCTGGAGTCGAAGGTCCCCTACATGGAGAAAGGCCAGATGGTGGTGTACTCGCCGGACAACTCCGAGCCCGTCGAGATCCAGGGACTCGCGACCTGCGTGACCAAGCACGGGCGAGAGTGATCCCGCCGGCACGCGCGATGGCTCACGGCGAAGCAGTCGAAGGGTATAATCCACAGCCATGACAGTACCGGACATGGGCAAGCGAATTCTGGTCCCGGTCGACGGCTCAGAGCAGGCGGAGACGGCTTTCGAGTTCGCGATCGACGAATTTCCGGACGCGACGATCGTCCTGCTGAACGTCATCAATCCGGCCGAAGCCGGTTACAGCGCACAGGCCTCGATGCCCTCCTTTTCCGAGGAGTGGTACGAACAGCAACAGAGCGCCGCACAGGAGTTGTTCGACGATCTGATCGCCGACGCCGGTATCGGCGACCGCGAGGTCGAACGGGCCGTCGAGGTCGGGCGGCCGACCACGGCGATCGTCGACTACGCCGACGACAACGACATCGACCAGATCGTCATGGGGAGTCACGGCCGCTCGGGCGTCTCCCGGATCGTCCTGGGCAGCGTCGCCGAGACGGTCGTCCGACGGGCGGACGTGCCCGTGACCGTCGCGCGGTAGGGCGGGCCTCGCGGCGTGCTGTGGCCTCCGTTCACCCCGCGTGGCGCACGATGTGTACGTCGTAGGTGGGATCTTCCGAGATCGGCGCGCCGACGCTACAGACCGGCGTCGACACGCGCCCGGCGTTCTCGCTGCCGATGAACACGATAGAAGCCTCGATATCGTGGGACACTTCCCGGATCGTCCGCACCACGTCGGTGGTCACGTCCGCCATCGAACTCACGTCCGCGGGCCGCTCGACGCGGAAGGTGGCCGCGGGCGCGATCTCTGTCACCTGCCGCTCGAACCGGTCGGCGACGGCCGCTGGATCGTACGATTCGCCCTCGTCGATCCAGCCCCGCTCGACCGCGTAGTCGGCGTCGTCGGGGATCACCGAGAGCGCGACCACGTCTTGCCCGGTGTACTCAGAGAACTCCACGGCGCGTTCGAGGGCGGCTCGTGCGAGCGCCGACCCGTCGAAGGGAACGAGCAGCGTCATGATCGTCGGATCTCGCGGCGGTCGCTTAACTCTTGGCGAGACGGCTGACAACGTGAACGGAGTGGATATAGTAGCCATTGAAAATCAATGCACATCCGATCGCACGGCCGCAGTGCGATCGGTGTGTAAATCGTTTCAATTGTTACTATAGCACCTCGTGTCTCTCCAGTCAGTGGCGTTACTCGACTGGTTCGGTCTCTGCGTTCTCAGCTCTCGCACAATGCTGTCGCGGCTTCCGTGCCGCGATAGTGCATGCAAGTTCGTTGCTGTGAGCACCCCGGCGACCGAGCGGTCCGGAGGACCCGGCAGGTCGCCGGGTTCACCGCGAGCGTGCCGACGGCACGACTCGCGGCTTTTTTCATCGACGTTTTTGCGCGAGCGGTGCGCGAAGCGCACCCGAAGCGGAAAAAGGTCGGTTTAGAAAATATTGGCCTGCTGGTAGACGCTGATGCCCTCCATCGTGATCTCGTAGGGCTTGGTCTCGCGGGAGTGGTTGGCGTTGCGGATCTTCTGGATCTCGACGGCGAGGCGGGTCTCACGGGTTTCGGTGCGGACGTACTGGAGGACGAAGACGGCGTCGGTCAGGTACTCGATGATGCCGTGGCGCGAGGCGTAGGGGTTGTCCTCGCTGGCCTCGGAGGTGAGCATCGTCGTGACCCCGGCGTTTTTCAGCGAGCGGGTGAAGTCGAACACTTCCGTCCGGCGCTTGGCCTGGTCGTCGTACATCATCTCCAGCAAGGACACCGAGTCGAGCACGAGTCGGTCGGCGTCGAACTCCTCGATCAGCGCCGGGAGTTCGCCCCGGATGTTGTCGAGGCTGTTGGCCATCTCGACCGGGTCGAGGTCGACGATGGCCAGCTGGCCCGTCTCCTCGTAGTGTTCGAACTCCCAGCCCCGCTCCTCGGCGGTGGCGATGATGGCTTCACGGCTCTGTTCGAGCGTGATGAACACGGCGTTGTCGCCCTGTTGGAGGCCGTGGTGGAGAAACTGGAGGCCGAAGGTGGTCTTCCCGGTCCCGGCAGAGCCGATGGTGACGATGAGGTGGCGTTCGGGGATGCCTCCCTGGATCATCTGGTCGAGGCCGTCGATGCCGAGGTCGATCCGCGGGATCTCGGACTCGAAGTCATCGTCCTCGAACCCCTCGGAGTCGTCGCCCGGGTCGCCGGCCGAGGCGAACGCCGACTCGAAGTCGTCGTCGAACAGCGAACCGTCGTCGTCTTCATCGAAGGGACCCGCCTCGTCGGTACCGCCGTCGAAGGGACCGTTCCCGACCGCTTCGTCCGGGGAGTCGTCCCGGTCGAAGGGGCTGTCGCTGTCGGTGTCTGCTTCGAAGGGGCTGTCGCTGTCGGTGTCTGCTTCGAAGGGGCTGTCGCTGTCGGCGGGTTCTGACTCGCCGTCGTCGTCGGACTCGTCGACGGCGCTCTCGAACCAGTCGTCGTCGTCTTCACTCATGGCGTGATCGAGCCCCGGTGGCCGTCATACGCGCCCGTTTTTACCCGAACGGATTAACCTTACCGCCGACGTTATCACCTGCGAACATTGGCGTGTGAACGGGTTTATGTACGCGCCGCCGAAAACCCGGGACGATGAAGGTCGGGATCGTCGCCCAGCGATCGAACCGACGGGCGACTGCGCTCGCGACGCGGCTGTTCGAACGACTGCACGACGGGGAGACGACGGTCGTCTTCGACGAGACGACGGCGGCCGCCCTGTCGGCCGACGAGAGCCGCTGGCTGGACGGGCAGACGGCGACGCCGACGGGCCGTGGCGTCGACCAGATGGACGGCTGTGATCTGGTGGTCAGCATCGGCGGCGACGGCACTTTCCTGTTTGCCGCACGGGGGGCCGGATCGACGCCGATCCTGGGCGTCAACCTCGGTGAGGTCGGCTTTCTGAACGCGGTCGCTCCCGACGAGGCGGTCGAGACCGTCGTCGAGGAGGTCCGCCGGATCCGTGAAACCGGGAGTGCGCGGACGCGCACGGTACCTCGGCTTCGGGCCACCGGTGACGACTGGACGCTCCCGCCGGCCCTCAACGAGATCGTGATACAGGGATCACAGCGCGGTCACGGCGGCGGCGCGGGGTTCGAGGTTCGCGTGGACGGGTCGCTGTACACGAGCGGTCACGCGGACGGCGTGCTCGTCGCGACGCCGACGGGCTCGACGGCGTACAACCTCAGCGAGGACGGACCGCTGGTCCATCCCGGCGTCGACGGGCTCGTCGTCACCGAGATGGCGGGCGAGGAAGCGATGCCACCGCTGGTCGTCGACGACAGCAGCGAGATTACAGTCCGTATCGAAAGCGGTGCCGAGAGCGTCGTCGTCAGCGACGGCCGAGTGAGAGAGGCCGTCGCGCCACCGTCACAGGTGACTGTCGCTCGCGCGAGCGAGTCGGTCAAGATCGCCGGGCCACAGCGTGACTTCTTCGCCGCGCTCGGGAAGTTGGCCTAGCGGCGGCCGACGGAGTAGATGACGGGTGCGACGACGAGCAGTCCCAGTCCGACGAACTTGTACATCGCGATCGTCCCGAGCAGGCTGCCGGCGGCCGGTTCGAACATGCCACCGGGCAGGATCAGGAACAGCAGGCCAAACGAGAGGAGGTGGAGCCCGAGCGCCTTGTTCGACCGCTGCAGAAAGACCCCCACCGCACCGAGGACAGTCACCAGCAGCAACACGTCACCGAGGTTGTAGTTCAACAGGAAGCTGTCGACGACTTGCAGTGGCGTGAACATCCTTGTTCGGATTTTCGCCGTGAGGTAATCTTTAAACTTCCGTTCCGCGGGAGCCGGACGAGGCGGCCCTACGACGGCCGTCCGAGATTTTTTCAGGGAGATCGAGACAGAATCGAGCGAGGGCGGACGACAAACAAATATATGCACGCGGCTACCAACGTTGAACCTAGTGTCAGAGTCAACTGACGATGCCACCGTCCTCGTCGTCGACGACGAGAAAGAGGTCGCCGACGTGTACGCGCTGCGGCTGCGTGACGAGTTCGACACGGAGACGGCCTACGGCGGCGAGGCGGCACTGGACGCCATCGGGGATGGTGAGGACATCGACGTGGTGTTGCTCGACCGGCGGATGCCGGGAGTCTCTGGTGACGAGGTCCTCCAGACCATCAGGGAACGCGGCGTCGACTGTCGAGTGATCATGATCACGGCGGTCGATCCGGACTTCGAGATCATCGACATGGCCTTCGACGACTACCTCTGTAAGCCGATCGAGAAAGACGACCTCGTCGCCGCGATCGAACAGCAGCTCACGGCGCGACGGTACGACGACCAGTTGACCCAGTATCTCGAAGCGACCTCGAAGCTCGCCCTGCTCGAAGCCGAGAAGACCGCACAGACGCTCGACGACAACGAAGACGTGGCCCAGCTACGAGACCGCATCGAAGCGCTGAAAGACGAGATGGACGACACGCTCGGCGAGTTCGACGACATCGAGCGGGCGTTCAAAGAGATCGGCCGTCATCCGGGCTGATCGCGACGGCGGGGCGTGTAGACGAGATAGCCGTCGTCGCCGCTCCCGGCCGTCCGGACTCTGAACGGTCGCGGGCCGTCGGCCGTCTCGCAGGTCACGACCGTATCGAGCCCCGCGCCGTCGGCGACCGCCGTGACGACCTCGTCGGCGTCCTCGCCGGCCAGTACTGCCTCGGCCAGCGGTGCGTCGGCGACGGCGTCGGCCGGAACGTCGAACGTCTCGGCGTAGGCGGCGTTGGCGGCGCGGACGACCGGGCCGTGTCCGTCGTCGACGACGTACAGGACCGGATCGGGATGGTCGTCGAACAGGTCCGCGGGCGTCGGGGTGGGCCGTCGCGGTTCCCGTCCGACGGTCATCGTCTCGTCGACCGGCTCGCCGTCGCCCGTCGCGGCGTAGTTGGTCACGACGCCGATGCCGCCCCCGAGTGCGATACCCAGACCCACCGCGCCGGACATCGCGAGTGGGACGCCCAGGAACGCGACCGCGACGTAGCCGATCGCCGCCCCGGAGACAGCGCCGACGACGATACCAGCGAGGAGTCCGCCGACGCCACGGAGCCGGCGTGTCCCGGCGGCGACCAGCACTGTCGCCACGGCGGTGTCCTGTGTGAACACACCGGTGACCGCGAGGGCGACACAGACGAGTGTGACGGCGCTCACCACCAGACGCTGACCGCGTACACCAACCCCCGTCATCGTTTCGTCACTGATCGCCAGACGGTAAAACAGTGTCTCATCGACGCCGTGGTCAGGCGTCGTCTCGGAGCAGCGATTCCCGTACGTAGTCGTCGAAGGCAGCCAGCACTGCCTCCGAGGGGTCGTCGTCTCTGGTCGACTGTCGGAACGTCTGTCCGGCGACGAGCGTCGAGACGAACGTCGCGGTCTGTTCCGGGTCCACGTCCCTGAACACGCCGGACGCGACGCCGTTTTCGACGATCTCCGCGATCTGGTCCTCGAAGCTGCGGTCGACCTCGGTGAACTTCTCGCGGATCGTCTCGTCCTGGACGGCCTGTGCGCGCAGTTCGACGTAGGTGCCCAGCACTGTCGACGCGGGCGATTCCTCGGAGACCTTCTCGGCGGTCGTCGGGTCGAGAATGAGACGAACGAACGTCCGGAGGTTCGCTTCCGGACCGTCGCCGGCCTCCAGTGAGAACACGCGGGTGAACTCCGCGAGGATGAAGTCGACGAACGAGGTCAACAGATCGTGTTTGTCGTCGTAGTGGTGGTAGAACGTCGACTTGCTCAGATCCGCCTCGTCGGCGATCCGCTGGATCGAGAGCCCGGCGTAGCCGTACTGCTTCAGCGCACAGTACGTCGCACGCATGATCGCCTCCCGCGAGTCGTCGGGGTCGCCCGGGAAGGGCGTCTCTGGAGCCATACCGAACGAATATTCGGTCGGCTTGGTAAGGGTTTCGGTGGGTGCGACAGCGATAGATTGATATGATACCGAACGTTCGTTCGACACGAATGCCCGAACGATCGTTCGAGAGCGCTCGGCTGCGAGCGTCGACCGACCGCCACGCCCTCTTTTGTGCTCTGTGGCGTGGATCGGCCCGCCGCGACACGGCACCTCGAACGGTCTGGCGGGCCAGAAACTCATGAACGGACGCACCCTTCTTCCGATAGCCGTCGTTGTATTGCTCGTCACGTCGGGACTCGCCACGGCAGCGGTCACCGGCAGTCCCGATATCAGCGTTCACGTGGCCGACGACACCCTCGCACCCGGCGAGGAGTCGACGCTGGACGTCGTCCTCGTCAACAGCGGCGACCTCGACTCGGGGTCGGCGCGAAACCCCGCGCTCAACAGCGAGGTGACGACCGCTCGCGGAACGACCGTCAGCGTCGACAACGGAAACGCTCCGCTGACCGTCGAGACGGGTGAGCAGGCCGTCGGGTCGCTTCCGGAGGGATCGACGCGCGAGCCGCTCCCGTTCAAAGTCTCCGTTCCGGACGACGCCGAACCCGGAACCTACGACGTGCAGGTCACCGTCGAGTACGACTACTACAGCTACGTCTCGGAGGCGTCGGGTTCGCGGGACCGCGAGTCCGAGAGCCGGACCTACGACGTGCAGGTGAAAATCGAGGAGTCGGCCCGACTCGACGTCACCGACGTAGACACGACGACGCGGGTCGACGGGACCGGCACCGTCGAACTCACCGTCGAAAACAACGGGTCGGCGACGGCCCGAGACGCGACCCTCTCGCTGGCTTCCCCCAGCGCCGACCTGACGCTCGGCCAGTCCGCGAGCGCAGAACGATACGTCGAACAGTGGGAACCCGACGAACAGCGGACCTTCACCTACCGGCTGAGTGCCGCCCAGACCGCCGAGTCCGAACCGTACCCGTTCACGCTGACGGCGGACTACGAACTCGGGAGCGGCGAGTCACGCACGAGCCAGCCGGTCACCGTCGAAGTGACCCCGGAGCCAGAACAGGAGTTCACCGTCAGCTCGATCGACAGCACCGTTCCGGTCGGTGACAGCGGTGACTACACCGTCACGCTTCGCAACGACGGATCGGAGACGCTCACGGACGCCTCGGTCCAGCTGACCTCACAGAACGCAGACATCACGTTCGGCCAGTCGAACAGCGCCAGCCAGTACGTCGAGGAGTGGGAACCGGGCGCAGAACGGACTCTCACCTTCGACGCTCGGGCCGGTGACGATGCCGAGCGGCGCAACTACACGGTCGACGCGACGGTCGAGTACGATCGACCGGACGACTCCGCCACCCATCGACAGGACGTGTCCCTCTCGCTGCGGCCGGTCGCCGAGCAGACCTTCGCCGTCGACACCGTCGACGCGGACCTGGAAGTCGGTGACGACGGGACGCTGTCGGCCGAGTTGACCAACACCGGCCCCCGCACCGCCGAAGACGTCGTCGTGGTGTGGGCCAGCGAGCAGCGCAACGTCGATCCGATCGAAACGGAGTACTCGATCGGGAACCTCGACGCGGGCGAGTCCGCGTCGTTCGACTTCGACGTGGACATCAGCGACAGCGCGCGCAGCGGCCCCCGACAGTTCACGCTCCAGACGCGCTACACCAACGACGACGACGAACAGCGCACCGGTGACTCGATGAACGTCCGTGCCGACGTCGCGCCAGAGCGCGACGAGTTCGACGTAGCCATCCGGAGTGCAAACGTCTCTGCCGGCGACGGGACGGAGCTCACCGTCGAGATCACGAACGCCAAGAACCAGACGCTCAGCGACATCAAGGCCAAGATCTTCGCCGACTCGCCGATCTCGGCCAACGACGACGAGGCGTTCGTGGACGAACTCTCACCGGGCGAGTCCCGGGAGATCACCTTCTCGATCAGCGCGGGCAGCAGTGCGCTCTCGAAGCCCTATCCCGTCTCGATGGACTTCCAGTACGACGAAGCCGACGGTGACACGGTCACCTCGGACACGTACAACATCCCGGTCGAGGTCGAAGAGTCGAGCGGCGGCAGTTCACCGCTCGTGTTGATCGGTGTGGTGGTCGTCCTGATCGTCGCTGCCGTGGGCGGCTACGTTCGGTTCCGATAGCACATGGAGTACCAACGCTACATCGACTGGATCGACGACAAGATCATCTACGACTCCAGGCGCGTCATCCTGGCGTTCCTGGTCCTGACACTCGTCTTCGGGGCGGGGCTCAGCAACATCTCCACGTCCGCCGGGACCTCGCAGTTCGCCACCGGCCTCGAAGAGGAGCAGGCGCTCGAAGACATCAACCGGGAGTTCTCTCCGACCTTCGAGACCGACACCGGGAGTACGCAGCTCATTCAAAAGGAGAACAACGTCCTCTCGAAGCCGGCCATGCTGCGGATGCTCGAAGCCCAAAAGCGGGTGCAGGACCACCCGGACATGCGGGTCACGTCGACGAGCAGTGCCGCCGCGATCGTCGCACAGACGCTCGATCCGTCGGCGACGACCCTCGACCAGCAGATCGACGCGATCGAGCGCGCCCCCGCGTCCGAGATCGACCGTGCGGTGCGCCGGGCCGACGAATCGAGCCCGCGGTTCAGCTCGATCGTCAGCCAGGACTTCAACCGCGGGGACGCCAGCGCCTCGGCGTCGATCGGCGTCATCAGCCACGAGGTGCCCGCCGGACTCTCGTCGGGGTCGGGGCAGGGTGGCTCCAGTCCCCTGACCGCGATCCAGAAGCAAGCTGAGTTCCAGGTCGACTCCGCCGCTGGCGGTTCGATCACCGTCTTCGGTAGCGGTATCGTCGCCGACGAGTTCGGGAGCGTCATCACCGACTCCCTGCTGATCGTCGTTCCCGCCGCCGTCCTCTTCATCTTCCTGTTCCTCTCGATCGCCTACCGCGATCCCGTCGACCTCGCGCTGGGCCTGTTCGCCCTGCTGATGGCGATCGTCTGGACGTTCGGGTTCACCGGTATCGCCGGCATCCCCTTCAGCCAGATGTTGATCGCCGTGCCGCCGCTGTTGCTGGCCGTCGGGATCGACTTCGGGATCCACGCGGTCAACCGTTACCGCGAGGAACTCGTGCTCGGCAGGGGCGTCGACGAGTCGATGCGGACCACGACCGATCAGCTACTGGTGGCGTTCTTCATCGTCACCGGGACGACGGTCATCGGCTTCCTGGCGAACTTCACGAGCGCGCTGGAGCCTATCCGCGAGTTCGGCGTCGTCGCCGGGGTCGGCATCGTCTTTACGTTCCTCATCTTCGGAATCTTCCTCCCGGCCGCGAAAGTCGAGATCGACCGGCTCCGCGAGCGCTACCCGATCCCGACGCTGAGCGAGACGCCGCTTGGCTCCGAGGATTCGGCGCTGGGATCGGTACTGCGAGTCGGAGTGACGATCGGCGACGCCGCACCGGCGCTCGTCCTCGTCGTCCTGCTCGTCGGCAGTGCCGGCGCTGGCGTCTACGCTCAGGAAATCGACACGACGTTCAGCCAGGAGGACTTCCTCCCGCCAGAGGACACCCCGGCGTTCCTCGAAGAGCTACCGGAACCGTTCGCGCCGGGCGAGTACACCGTCTCCGCGCAGCTGAACTACCTCGAAGACAAGTTCGCGACCACGCAGTCGAGTGAGACGACGGTGTACGTCGAAGGGCCGATGCAACGGGACACGGCGCTCGAAGAGATCTATCGGGCCGGAGACGACCCGCCGGACTCCTTCGCCGAGAGCGACGGCCGCGCGGAGTCGACCTCGATCGTCACCGTCATCCAGAGCTACGCCCAGCAAGATCCCGAGTTTCGCCGGCTCGTCGACCGCAACGACCAGAACGACAACGGCGTTCCGGACCAGAACCTCGAACTGATCTACGACGAACTGTTCGCCTCGCCGGCCGGCGACCGCGCCGAGAACTACATGACGGCGGAACGGCGGAGCGCCCGCGTCGTCTACACGGTCGAGGCCGACGCCGAACAGAACGAGATCACCGAGGACACCCGAACGGTCGCCGATCGGTTCCGGATGACCGCGACCGCGACCGGCAACACCGTCGTGTTCAAGGCCGTCTCGGACCTCATCCTCGAATCCGCGATCACCAGTCTCGCCGTCGCGCTGATCGGCTCGGCGATCTTCCTGATGGTCATCTACCGAGTGTTCGAGGGGTACGCCACGCTGGGGATCGTCAACGTCCTCCCCGTCGCGGTGACGGTGACGATGGTGGCCGCGTCGATGCGGTTCCTCGCCATCCCGTTCAACGCGATCACCGCGACGATCCTGGCGATCACGATCGGACTCGGCGTCGACTACTCGGTCCACGTGACCCACCGGTTCGCCGACGAGCGCGCGGAACACGACCTCCGGACGGCGCTCGACCGGACGGTCCGTGGCACCGGTGGGGCGCTGCTGGGCAGCATGCTCACCACCGTCTCGGGGATCGGCGTGCTCGCGCTCGCGCTGTTCCCCGCGCTGGGTCAGTTCGGCATCCTCACCGGGCTGTCGATCACTTTCGCCTTCCTGGCGTCGCTGCTCGTCCTTCCACCGGCGCTGGTGCTGTGGGACGCGCTGATCAACGAGGATCGCCGCCTCGCCTCCCTGTTCGGGATCGGGCCGAAACAGAAGGCCACGCAGGCCCCGACCGTCGGCGGGCCCGACGAGTAGCCCGACGGCGACGCCGGTGAGCGCCACGTTACTGAACGCTTTTGGGTCGGCGTCCGTTTAGTGTCGGTATGACCCACGTCGTCATCATCGGAGCCTACGGCAGCGCCGGAGCCGCCGTCGCTGGCGAGCTGGCAGAGGAACCGGGTATCGAACTGACGCTGATCGACGACGGCGAGCCCGGCGGCGGACTCTGTATCCTTCGGGGTTGTATGCCCTCGAAAGAAGTCCTCTCGGCAGGAGCCCATCGCTTCCAGGCCCGCCACGACGACCGACTGGTCGGCGACGCGCCCGAGGTCGACCTCGAACGGACCGTCGAGCGCAAGGACGACCACACCCTCGGGTGGGCGGGCCACCGCCGCGCCGGCATCGAGGAGCTGGCCGAGCGCGACGACGTGCGCTTCGTCCACGACACCGCTCGGTTCGTCGACCCACACACCGTCCGCGCGGGCGGCGAGGAGTTCGACGCCGACTACGTCGTCGTCGCCACCGGCTCCAGCGTCAACGTCCCCGACGTTCCGGGGATCGACGAGGTCGAGTTCATGACCAGCGCCGACGTGCTGGACGCCACCGACTTCCCCGACTCCGGGATCGTGATGGGCTTTGGCTACATCGGCATGGAGATGGTCCCGTACCTCGCCGAGGCCGGCGGGATGGACCTGACCGTCGTCGAGCACGACGACCGACCGATCGACGAGGCCGACCCCGAGTTCGGGGACGCCGCACTGGAGCTGTATCGGAACCACTGGGACCTGGAGATTCCGACCAACTGCCACGAACGGCGTCTCGAAGCGACCGACGACGGCGGCGTCCGGCTCACCGTCGAGTTCGAGGACGACGGGGCCGACGGTCCCACTCGGGAGACCTACGAGGCCGACCAGCTGTTTTGCTTCACCGGCCGCCGCCCGACCGTCGAGGGGCTCGGACTGGACAACACGGAGATCGCCGTCTCCGGCGACTGGGTCCGCGAGACGATGCAGACGGCAGCCCACGACCACGTGTACGCCGTCGGCGACGTCAACGGCAAGGAGCCGATCCTCCACGTCGCCAAGGAGCAGGGCTTTACCGCCGCAGAGAACATCCGCCGACAGGAAGCCGGGAACGCGCCCCAGCCCTACGAGAACGTCCACCATCACGTGATCTTCTCCGGGCTCGGCGTCTATCCGTTCGCCCGCGTCGGCCACAACGAACAGACCGCCAGAGAGGCGGGCCACGATATCGCCGTCGCGACCCGGCAGGCGAGCGACGACGGGGTCTTCAAGTCCAAGTACGTTCCCGAGGGGCTCGCGAAGCTCGTCGTCGACCGGGCAGACGGCACCGTGCTCGGCTGGCAGGGGATGCACTACCACGCCGACAGCTTCGCGAAGACGATGCAGATCGTCGTCGAGATGGGGTTAGACGTTCGGGAGCTGCCCGATCGCTCCTACCACCCGACCCTGCCCGAGAACCTCGACGGACTGTTCCGTGACGCCGCCGACGCCGTCGAGCAGTAAGGCACTGCGACGGGATCAGGCGAGGGGCAGGTCACGGATCTCGAAGCGCGCCCCGCCGTCGTCGCCGTCGGTGACGGTGACGTATCCGCCGTGAGCCTCGGCGATCTCGGAGACGATCTTGAGGCCGAACCCGGTGCCGTCGTCGATGGTCGTGTAGGCAGACTGGAAGACGTCGTCGCGCTCGTCTTCGGGGATACCGGGGCCGTCGTCGGCGACGTAGAAGCCGGTCCCCTCTTCGAGGGGCCCGACGGTGATGACGACCCCTCGACCGGCGTGCTGGACCGCGTTTCGAAAGAGATTCTCCAGGAGCTGCTGGAGACGCGTCGCGTCGCCGAGGAAACGGTCGTCGACGTCGATTCGCAGCGTCGCCTCGTCGCTTTCGACGACCGCCCAGGCGTCCTCGGCGACGGTCTCGATGTCGACCGGCGTCGGTTCCGAGACGGTCCTGCCGTCGCGTGCCACCGACAGGATGTCCTCGATCAGCGTGTCCATCCGCTGGAGCGACCGCTCGATCGCGTCGAAGTGCTCCTCGGCCCCGGTTTCGCGTGCCACGTCGATCCGTCCGAGTGCGACGCTGAGCGGGTTGCGCAGGTCGTGGCTGACGACGCTGGCGAACTCTTCGAGCCGGTTTCGCTCGCGGGCGATCTCGTTCTGGTGACGGCGGCGCTCCTGTTCGTAGCTCACCCAGTTGCCGAGCAGTTCCACGAGGGCGATCTCCCAGTCCGAGAAGGGCTCGGTCCGTGGCTCTCGGTCGTAGAAGCAGAACGTGCCGTACACCTCGTCCTCGACCACTACGGGGGTACCGAGATAGCAGGCGATGCCATCGTCGGTGTATCCGGCGCGTTCGGCCAGTTCCGGCGCGTCCCGTGCGATGTCTTCGAGGACCAGCGTCTCTTCGGTGACGATCGCCCGCTCGCAGTTGGTCTCGTCGAGCGCGACCCGGTCCCCGGGCTGGGTGTCGCCGGTCGGATCGCGAACGACCTCGAAGACGTACTCGTCGCCCTCTCTGGAGGAGAGCGCCCCGTAGTCGGTTCCGAGCACCGACTGGCCGATCGAGAGCAACCGATCGACCTGCTCCTCGAAGCTGAGCGTCTTCTCGGAGACGACGCGGTACATCTCCTTGAGGATGCGCTCGCGCTCCCGGAGCGTCTCGATCCGGTGCTTTCGATCCGTCACGTCCTGGAAGTACACCGAGAGCCCGTCGACCGAGGGGTAGGCCCGCACCTCGAACCACGTCCCGAGGGGCTCGTACTCGGCCTCGAAGGTCGTCACCCGCTGTTCGTCCATCGCTTCGGTGTATCGGTCGTAGAACTCCGTGTCGACGACTTCCGGCAACAGATCCCAGATTCGGGTCCCGACGAGGTCGTCGATCGACCGATCCACGTCGGCGGCGTCACACACGATCTCTCGCGCCCGTTCGTTGAGGTAGGTGAACCGCCACTCCACGTCCAGCGCGAAGAACGCGTCGGTCATGCGATCGAGGATCGCCGACTGTTCGTGCGGGCGGCTCACTGCCTCGGTGACGGTCGTGACGAGCGTGGGGAGCTGTTCTTCGAGTGGCGTCCGCCGGAGATAGCCGGTCACGTCGGCGTCGATCGCCTCGCTGGCGACCGTCTCGCTGCCGTCGTCGGTGAACAACACGAACGGGAGCGACGGGGCGCGACGCCGTATCGATCGCAGCAGCGACAGCCCACTACCGTCCGGGAGGTCCTGTTCGCTGACGACACAGTCTGTCGATCCGTCCGTCACGTGGGCAAGTGCCGTCGCCGCGTCGGCGACGTGTGTGACGCGAAACGGCCCGCTGTCGCCGAACGAGTCTCGAACCGTCGAGTCCGTGTCCGGGTCGACGTAGAGGACGTCGACGGTGTCCCCTCGCGGCGCTCGCGTTCGATCGACACTGTTCGCCCGGTCCATACACGGGATTGACGAGCCAGCGACATAGGTGTGGTGTCCGCGAGTAGCTGCTCCGTTTCGGCTGCGTTACCGACACGTACGGTGTTGCTATCGGGAACTGGGTTGGTAACAACCGTCTTGACTAGTGTTGCCGTACCACGGAGTATGTACGAGACGATTCTCGTTCCGACCGACGGGAGCGACCACGCCAACCGGGCGTTCGACAGTGCGATCACCTACCTCGCCGTGAACGGCGAGGTTTGTCGGTGGACTCCCGGTCTGTCCACTATACTGTGGAAGGCGAGTAGTCGCCGTTCCCGTTCACTGTTCCCGACTTCAGGGCGAGGTGATGGGTCGCCCCTCCAGAACCAGACTTGAGCCGGTTCTGGATGAATCTGTGTGCGATGTTGCGCGCCGCGTTGTAGTCGCTATGAAGTTCTTTCCCGCATTTCTGGCAGGTGAACTGGTCGCCGTCGCGGTTGTCCTCGTGGGTGAAGCCACAGTCGGCGTGACTACACCGCTGGCTGGTGTAGGCCGGATGGACTGATTCGACAGCGATTCCTTCGGCACGGGCTTTGTATGTCGTCTGGCGCTTCAACTCGCGGAACGCCCACTGCTGGAATTTCGAGGCGTTCGAGATACGTTCTCGTATCTGTTCCAAGTCCTCGAACACGATTGCCGAACAGCCCCGTGACATGGCTTCTTTCACCAGTCGTTTCGACGTTTGGTGTAGAACGTCCTCGGACCAGTTAGCGAAGGTGTCACCGATTGACTGAATCGTGAGGTGTGCGCTTCGCGTCCCCTGTTGTTGTAGTCGGGCGCGACGACGTTCATACTCGCGGCGCTTGTGGTTCAGTAGGTCAGCGTTGCCGATGAACGCTCCTGTACTGGTGACAGCAAGATACCCGTCGACGTTCCGGTCTACGCCGAGAACTGTTCGGCTCTCGGCCTCTTCCAACGAATCTTCGCGTTCCTGTTTGACGGAAACGTGCAAGTAGTAGGTATCGGTCTGATGGTCGTATCGGAGTTTCGCGCCTTGTTTGGTCCACTCGCTACTCTCCATGTATTCGGCCTGGAGCGAGTCGTCTGGGTAGACGTATTCAGCATGAACACGCCCACTTCCGTAAGCGGCCAGCGAACAGTATCCGTCGAAGTAACTGATTGCACTGGTGTTGTAGACGGTCGTGTTCGACGTGAACACAGGTTTTGAGGGGCGTTCGCCAGCTTTCATTTTGTCTACACAGCCGGTAAGCGCGTCGGCGGCATGGTTGACGGCGGCCACGGTCAAGTCTGAGTGAAGGCCGGTGTCGTCCCGTATGTCGTCGTAGACGAGCGGTTGTAGTCGAGAGCGCGACGTTATCACGTACCCATTGTCATCTCTTTCCCATCCCCGGTTGGCAAACCGCTGTGCAGCGTCCCGAAACGTGTTCATCGTTCGTTTCAGGTCGTCGCGCCGCTGGTCGGGGACGGAAAGTTTGACGACAGCAGTACGCTGAATCTCCATCTACACATCACAAGTGGGACTAACTATATATAAATAATTGGGAGTAGGCCGGGAATTGAACGGTGGATAGTCACTAGAGCTTACGCGATTCCCGCCCGCCGTGAACGGCGGGACTCCCTCGCTGAATAAGGTGGCGCTGGCCGACCGAGCGGACAGCTCGCTCGCCCTGTTGCACGTCGTCGACACCGGGACGATCGGCGAACCCGCGCTGTCGGCGACCGAACTCGTCGTCGGCCAGCGCGAGGACGACGGCACCGCGCTGTTGAAGCGCCTGGCCCAGCGCGCTCGCGACCGCGGCATCAGTACCCAGCTGCACAACTGTCACGGCGAGCCGAGCCGGGAGATACGGAGCTACGCCGACGAGATCGAGGCCGACCTCGTCGTCATGGGCTATAGTAACAATTGAAACGATTTACACACCGATCGCACTGCCATCGTGCGATCGGGTGTGCATTGATTTTCAATGGCTACTATACCAGGGCCGGGACCACGACCGCACGCTCGGCACCGTGACGGCACAGGTCGTCAAGGCGTGTGAGCGGCCCGTGATGCTGGTGTAGCGCGGTCAGGGACGCCGCGCTTCGAGCACCGGCATCTCCTCGATGCGGTCCTCGTCGAGGGCCGCCCAGTCGATGCCGTCCGGGCGGTCGTACGGCGTCGCCGTCTCGACGGTCCGTTCGGGCGTCACCACCAGGTCCATCGGTACGTCGTGTTCGTCGACGAGTTCGTGGTCTCGAAGCTGGCGCTCGTGGACCGTCGTCACCACTGGCGTCTCGTCGTCGACCAGATCGAGTTCGCGGAGCAGCGCGTATTCGAGGTCGCTGTACCCCTCGCCCTTGCCGATCCGCGCACCGCGTTCGCTGACGGCGACGCTCCCCGAGACGATCAGGTCGATCGCGGGCATCTCGTCGGGGCCGACCTGCACGCCCGCCTCGCTGGAGCCGCTGACGGTCGTGGCGTCGTCGATGTCGTCGACCGCCGCCGGGTCGAGTTCGATGAAACACCGCTCGTCGCGCAACCGCGGGACGGCCATGTAGACGGTCTTGCCGGCCCGCATCGCCGCCCGCCGGACCGGGAGCTGCGGGGCGTCGGGGTTGGCCTTTAGGGCGTCGGCGTCCGCCCAGATCGCCGTCTCGGCCAGCCGGTCGGCCGCGGCGTCCGCGTCGGCGAAGTTCGGGATGCGACCGTGGGGCGGGAACGGAAACCGGGCGTCGCCGCTCTCTTCGAGGTCGTCCCACACGCGCTGGCGCAGCGTCTGCTTGTCCATGTGGACGGCGACGGACGCTCGCACAAAAGCGCTGGCGTCACGCCGGAAACCAAACGCTTTCCTCGGGGCCGACGGAGAATCACGACGATGGACGAACAGGATCCACCAGATCCCGAGGAGAGCGTGAGAGAGGCCGTCGAGCGGTCTCGCAGTGGGGCTCCGGCAGTGGGACGGGTCGTTCGCGACCGGTTCTCGACCGACGAGGTGTTCCAGCGCATCGTCGCCGCGGCCGACGAGGAGATCACGTCGGGCAGTCGCGAGCTGTACTTCAGCGGTCTGGCGGCCGGGTTCGCGATCACGATCACGTTCCTGATGCTGGTGTCGCTGACGGCCTCGACCGGCGGCGACCCGATTCTGAGCACGCTCCTGTACCCGCTGGGGTTCATCTACATCATCATCGGCGGCTACCAGCTGTACACGGAGAACACGCTGCCGCCCGTCGCGCTGACGCTGGAGCGCATCGCCAGCGTGCCCGCGCTCTTGCGCAACTGGATCGTCGTGCTCGCCGGGAACTTCACCGGCGGCGCGATCGGCGCGATGGCGCTGGCCTGGGGCGGGGTGCTGTCGGCCGACGGGACGGCCGCGGCGTTCTCGATCGCACAGAAGGGCATCAAGGCGAGCCAGGGCGAACTGTTCGTGAAGGCCGCGTTCGCCGGGCTGATCGTCGCTGGCGTCGTCTGGGTCGAGTACGCCTCTCGGGACACGATCTCGCGGATCGCCGTCGTCTACCTCGCCTTCCTCGCGATCCCGCTTGGCGGGCTCTACCACGTCGTGGTCTCCTTTACCGAGATGGTGTATCTGGTGCTGGTCGGCGATCTCGGGGTCGTCGTCGGGATGGTCGAGTTCGTGCTCCCCGTGTTGCTCGGTAACACCGTCGGCGGCATCCTGCTGGTCACCGTCGTCAACTACTTCCAGACGACCGAGGAGCGCCTGGAGTCGGCCCGTTTCGACGGTGCCAACCGACAGCTCTCCTGGCGAGAGTGGATCCTGGGCGGTCTCGCGGGGCGGTCGTACGTGCCCCTGATCGACACGAGCGAGCGAGCGGCCGGACACGGCGCTGGCTCCGAGCGGATCCTTGTTCCGATCTCCAACCCGCGGACCGAGGGGACCCTCGCCGAGCTCGCGTGTGCGTACGCTGCCGGCAAGGAGGCGGCCTACGTGGAGTTCGTCCACATCGTCCGCCTGCCCGACCGGCTGGCGGGCGGGTACGGCGGCGACCAGACCGACCAGATCGTCGCCGAATCCGACGCACAGATGGAGCGGGTCCGCGAGATCGCGTCCAGCTACGAGGTCGACTCCGAGACCTCGACGATCGTCTCGCATCGCTCCATCGAGGAGGTGTTCCAGCTCGCAGACCGGAAGGGCGCGGACACGGTCGTGATGGGCTGGGACGAGGACGCGCTCTGGAAGGCCGGCCGGGCCGAACGCCCGCTCGACGAGCTGACGAGTTCGCTCCCGGCGGACTTCCTGGTGCTTGCCGATCGCGGGTTCGATCCCGAGGAGATCCTGATTCCGGTCGCGGGCAACGAACACTCCGTGCTGAGCGGCGAAGTCGCCAGTGCGCTCGGCCAGACCGTCGGTTCGGCGATCTCGCTGCTCCGGGTCGCCGACGGGCCGGGCCGGCGGACGGAAAACGAGGACTTTCTCGCCCGGTGGGCGAAGAACAACGACCTCGAATCGGCAGACCGCATCGTCGACGACAGCGGCGACGTCGAGGGGGCCATCGTGCGGGCCGCACCGGAACACGGCCTCATCATCATCGGGGCGACCAGAGACGGGCTCCTCTCGCGGATCGGGAGCGACTCGCTGCACCTCGACGTGCTGTCGGACGTGGACTGCTCGGTGTTGCTCGCCGAGCGAGCGACCGAGCGCGGGCTGCTCCAGCGGCTGTTCGGGAACTGATCGGCGCGGGAAACGACAGCCCGAAGACGACGGCGGCCCACTGAGCCGTCGTGGACGAGACTATCGCGTGGCTCCGGGAACGACCCTTCTACGAGGGGCAGATCGTCGACCAGCGGACGGTACCGGGACGGGACGCGACCGTCGCCGACCTCGACGTACGCGACCGACTGGCCGACGCGCTGGCCGAGGACGGCATCGAACAGCTCTACGCCCACCAGGCCGACGCCGTCGGAGCCGTCCGTGACGGCGACAACGTGGTGCTTTCGACCGCGACGGCGAGCGGAAAGAGTCTCGCCTACACGGTGCCGGCCTTCGAGCGCGCCCTCGAAGATCGCCGGACCACACTCTACGTCGCCCCCCAGGTCGCGCTGATCAACGACCAGACGGAGACGCTCTCGACGCTGGCGGATCGGCTCGGCTTCGCGTCGGGCGTGTCGGTCGCCCAGTACACCGGCCGCCAGTCCCAGACCGAGAAAGAGCAGATCCGCGAGCGCCAGCCCACCGTCCTCCTGACGACGCCGGACATGCTCCACTACGGCATCTTGCCCCACGCACACCGCCTCTGGAAGTGGTTCTTCCAGCGACTCGACACCGTCGTGGTCGACGAGGTCCACAGCTACCGGGGGGTGTTCGGCAGTCACGTCGCACTCGTGTTTCGACGCCTCCAGCGCATCGCAGAGCGGTTCGACGCCGAGCCGGAGTGGCTCTGTTGCTCGGCGACGATCGGCAACCCCGTCGAGCACGCGGCGACGGTGACCGGCACTGCCCCGTCCTCGTACCGACTCGTCGACGACGACGCCAGCGCCAGCGGCCCCCGCCACTGGCTGGTGTGGAACCCGCCCGAGTACAGCGGGGACGGCTGGGGGAGCGGCCGCCGGAAGTCCAGTCACGTCGAGACCAGACGGCTGTTCGTCGAGCTGGTCCAGCGGGGCCTCCAGACGGTGGTGTTCACCGGCTCGCGCCAGACTGCAGAGCGCTACGCGGCGGACAGCGCCGAGGCACTGCGCGACCGGGGAGCCCACGACCTCGCGGACGCCGTCGGTGCGTACCAGGCCGCACTGACCGACGACCGTCGCCGTCGGCTGGAGCGAGAACTCAAGTCCGGCGCGCTGCGTGGCGTCTGGAGCACGAACGCGCTGGAACTCGGCGTCGACGTGGGCGGTCTCGACGCCGTCGTGCTCGATGGCTACCCCGGCACCCGGATGCAGACCTTCCAGCAGGCGGGCCGGGCCGGACGCGGGCGCGACCCCGCCCTCGTCGTGCTGGTCGGCGGCGAGGACCAGCTCGACCAGTACGTCGTCGACAACCCGGACACGCTGTTCGAGCACCCGCCCGAGCAGGCGGTGACGAACCCGGAGAACGAACAGCTCATGCCCGCACACGCCTGCTCGGCCGCCCGCGAGACGTGGCTGAAACCCGACGACGACCGGTACTTCGGCGAGACGTTCCCCGCGCTGGTGGCCGACCTGGAGCGGGACGGCCGCCTCGCGCGCCGGACGACTGCGGAGGGGACCCGCTGGGTGTACGGCGGCGAGGGCAGTCCACAGCACGAGACGAGTCTCCGGACCGTCGACGACCAGTCGATCCAGCTGCGCCACGGCGAGGACACGATCGCGACGCTACCCCTCGGCGACGCGCTGCGAGACGCACACCCCGGCGCGATCTACCACCACCAGGGGACGACCTACGAGGTGACCGACCTCGACCTCGATCACGGCATCGCCGAACTCGACCGGACGTGGGCCGACTACTTCACCCGCGTGCGCCACGAGAAGGAGATCACCGTCGAGGCCGACCTGCGAGCGGACACGCTCGACGCCCGGCCCGACGTGCCCGTGCGCTTTGCGGACGTGACCATGCGCAAGCAGATCACCGGCTACGAGCGCCGCGACGGGCAGAACGGCGAGGTGATCGGGCGGCGTAGCCTCGATCTCCCCGAGACAACCCTCAGGACCAAAGCGCTGTATTTCACCGTCCCCGCGGATCTAGAGCGAGCGATGCTTGGCGAGGCGGTCCCGGCGACCGACGACGGGACGGCGGACGGCCGCGACCGTCCGCCCGCCCCCGACGATCCCGGCGACTTCCCCGGCGGCATCCACGCCGCCGAACACGCCGCGATCTCGATGCTCCCCTTCGAGTATCTCTGTGACCGCCGCGACGTTGGCGGGCTCTCGACGCCGCTGCACCCCCACACCGACGAGCCCACGATCTTCGTGTACGACGGCCATCCCGGCGGCGTCGGCATCGTCCGGAGCGCCTACGACGACGTCGAGGGGCTGCTGGCGACGACGCTCTCGATGCTGCGGTCCTGTGACTGTGCCGACGGCTGCCCGGCCTGCGTGCAGTCGCCCCACTGTGGCAACGCCAACGACCCGCTGGACAAGGGGCTGGCGACGTACCTGCTGGACGGGCTGACGGAGTGATCGCGTTCGGGCCAGAGAGGCGTCAGCCCAGTTCCTCGACGAACTCCTTGACGATCTTCTCCTCGGCCCGGTGGAGCGTCTCGCTGCAGGTCGACTTGGCGATGCCGACCTCCGAGGCGAGTTCGGTCAGCGAACAGTCCCGCGGCGTGTCGTAGTAGCCGTTCTCGACGGCGGCCTGGATCAACTCCAGTTGGCTCCCCGTGAGCAGCTGCTCGGTCTCGACGTGCTGGCTGACCCGCTCGACGTGGAACGGAATGCCGAACTCTTCGAGTTGCTGGCCCAGCGCGGACAGTCGCTCCTGTGGCGCGGTGATCTCCCAGCGGGCCTCGCCGTCGCTGAGTCTGAACGGCATCTCCAGTGGGATACCGGAGCCCTGCACCGGGAACAACAGGAGCGGATCGCTGGTCTCGAACTGGACCAGCGCCGTGTCCTCCCAGCGCTGGAGAATCTCTAAACTGGTGACGGCCTCACTCTCGTCCATCTGGCCGAGGATGGCGACCAGTTCGTCGGCGGTGATCTCCGTGAGCCCGACGCCCGACTCCTCGCCGGGGACCGCCGCCAGGATGCGAAACTCCGCGTCCGGAAACGACCGCGAGAGCGAACCGATCCACACCTCCTCTGGAATCGTCAGCGTCAGTTCGGCTCGTGGCATGTGTGCGAATATGTTCGTCCGGGCGACGGCTCCTGTCCCGAACATGTTCGGCAACGGCAGCGACGCGGAAAACCCTTCGGAGAGAACCGCGCTGTCGGGAGCGGCCTCGCCCAGCGACCGCAGAAGGCTTAACCGGACGGGCGACGCGCCAGCACTCATGCAAGAAGTAACGGTGACGCGGGATTTGCCGGCCGCGCCCGAGGCGGTCCGCTCGCTGGTCGAAGAGACCGAGTCGTTCATGAGTGCCGCCGGGTTCGACGCCGTCCGCGTGGAGGGCGAGACCATCCGGATCCAGAACCGCGTGGGGCTGTTCGACGTCGAGCTCATCGCCGGCATCGTCAAGGACGACGACGCCGTGCTCGCCTACGAACAGGAAGAGGGGATCTTCGAGGACATGCACACGGCCTACCACCTCGAAGAGACCGACGACGGCACGACGATCTCGGCGACGACCACGTTCGAGGCCGTGGACCTGCCGATCGTCGGCCAGGTGCTGGACGCGACCGTCGTCAAGCGCCAGCGCAGCTCCGAGTTGAACGCGCAATTCGACTGGCTCGAAGCGGAGCTCTCGTAGTCCGGTTCTCGCCCCCCTGGAAAATCTCCCTCACATGTTCGGGACGGTGCAGTCGGTCGTGGCGCTCCAAGCTGTTCGTATGAGCGTCTCACACGACGACGTCGAGCCCGTGACCGACCACGTCCACGAGAACTCCTGGTCGGTGAACCTCGAACAGCCAGCCCACGGCGACGACCGCGACCTCGTCGTGGCCCAGGCGATCGACGCGATCGAACACACGGCCTCGGGCAACCACGTCAACCTCGTCACGCACGGCGAGCACGGCCACCCGGAGACGTACCTCTACGACGCCCTCGAAGCGCGCGAGGACGTGACCTACGACTACGTCGAACAGTGTGGCTGTGGCGGCCACGTGGTCCGCGTCCAGGTGCAATGAGGGGCGTCGACGTCGAGGAACGGCCGCTGGTGCTGATCTGGGAGCTGACACAGGCCTGTGGGCTGACCTGCAAGCACTGCCGGGCCGACGCCCGGCCCGAGCGTCATCCCGACGAGCTCACGACCGCCGAGGGCAAGCGGTTGCTCGATCAGGCCGCCGACTTCGGCGACGGCCAGCTGGTCGTGCTCTCGGGGGGCGACCCGCTCGTGCGCGACGACGTGACCGAACTCGTCGAGTACGGTACCCGGCAGGGACTGGGAATGACACTGACCCCCAGCGGCACCGAGTCGCTGACCCCGGAGCGCATCGAAGCCCTGCAGGACGCCGGGCTCCGCCGGATGGCCCTCTCTCTGGACGGTGGCGACGCCGACTCCCACGACGCCTTCCGCGGCGAGTCCGGGAGCTTCGAGGCGACGCTCGCGGCCGCCGAGGCCGCCCGTGAGACCGATCTCCCCTTGCAGATCAACACGACGGTGTGTGCCGAGACGGTCGACCAGCTGCCGGCGATCCGGGAACTCGTGGCCGACCTCGGTGCGGTCATGTGGTCGGTGTTCTTCCTCGTCCCGGTCGGTCGGGGTCGGGTGCTGACCCAGATCAGCCCCGACCGGGCCGAGCGAGTGATGGAGTGGCTCCACGAGGTCTCCGAGTCGGAGCCGTTCGGCCTCAAGACGACGGAAGCACCCCACTATCGACGGGTGACCATCGAGCGAGAGCGCGACGGAGAGGCCGGAGAGAACGACGGGCTCCAGCGTCGCACCGGCATCCGCGCGGGCCAGGGCTTTGCCTTCGTCAGTCACACCGGCGAGATGTACCCCTCGGGGTTCCTCCCGGAGTCGGCCGGCAACGTCCGCTCGGAGGGCGTCGTCGATCTGTATCGAGAGTCGGCGCTGTTTCAGCGCCTCCGTGACGACAGTGCCCTGGAAGGCAAATGCGGTGCCTGCCCCTACCGCGGGGTCTGTGGCGGGAGCCGTTCGCGGGCGTACGCGGCGACCGGCGACCCGATGGGCAGCGATCCGCTGTGTTCGTTCGTGCCCGACGAGTACGACGGTCCGCTCCCCGCGACCCACGGGGAGCGCGTTCCCACAGACTGAGAACACGCGTTTCCCGTTTTACTGTGGGAACGCCAATTAGCGGCTATGTCCGAGGGACTTCGCGTCGAGCTGGCGATCGACTCGCCCGAGGCCTGCCCCGTCGCCGACGCCTCCGAGCGGGTCGACGGGTCGGTCACGAACGTCACGCGTTCGACCGGCGGCGAAGCGGTCGTCGAAGAGTTCTCCGCGCCCGCCGGAACGGACGTGGGCGAGGCCGTCGAACCGCTCTTCGAGAACGGCTCGGAGGCGCGCTATCGCTTCCGGCGCGATCCCGACCAGGACTGTTTCTGTGACGCCGTCGAGACGTTCGACTGTGCGGTCAGCGACATCCAGGCGGAGGACGGGCAAGTCATCGCCACGGCCCACGTCGACGACGCGGCCCAGGTGCGTGCAGTCGTCGAGGAACTCCGGGACGCGTTCGGCGACGTGGCCCTGCGCTCGCTGCACCAGCACGGCGAGGGGACGCTGGGGGACGCCGTCGTCGTCGACCGCGGACAGCTGACCGATCGACAGCGCGAAGTGCTGGAAACCGCCCACGAGATGGGCTATTTCGACTATCCGAAAGGCGCGAACGCCGGTGAGGTCGCCGAGGCGCTCGACATCTCCGTCTCGACGCTGGCCGAGCACCTCGCGGCCGCCCAGACCAAACTGCTCGACGACGTACTGCCCTAGACCGTCTTTCGTCGCCGCGTCGTCGCCCTCATCCGCGGGCGACGAACGCGCTCGCGAGCAGGGAGGCGTAGCCGACTGCCCCCGCGAGCACGGCCAGCCGTCCGACCGGGGTCGCGCTCGGCACGACCAGACCCGCGAGCTGGCACAGGAGTCCAGCCGCGAGAAGCGAGACACTGGCCAGCGCCGTCCGGTCGTTCGACCCCGGCCAGACGCCCACCGACGGGGGGTAGAACTGCAGGGCCGCACCGACGATCGTCAGGCCCAGAAAGCCCACGAGCGCGAACTGGTAGTGCAGAGTCACCACCGCGGGGGCTCGCCCGACGAAGACGAGGTGTGTGGCCAGACCGACCGCGACGACGCCCGCGGCGACGCCCGCGAGGACGGCCCGCAGTCCGACCCGCGTGCGGTCGGAGCGTCGGTACAGCAGTCCGTAGGCGAGCGCGAAGCCGAGGATCGCGACCGCCTCGAGGATCGCGCCGACCACCAGGAACGGTCCGCCGTCCAGCCCGGTCGCGAGGAGTGCGGGGCCGACGCTGCCGGCACCGAGGACGACGAGCACGAGCGCACGTGGGGGGTGTGCGACCAGAAACCGCGGGAACAGCCGGAAGCCGACGGCAAACACCAGCAGCGCCGCCCCGCCCGCCCCCAGCAGGTGTGAGATCCGAGCCGGGACACCGCCCAGTGGCGCTGGGAGCCCGACCGCACCCGCGAACAGCGCGTAGCTCCCGACCGACAGATAGCCAGCGACGAACGGGACCGCGGCGTTGCTGACGCGATCGATCGGACGCCGATCGGACTGGTGGTCGCCGGTGGCAGTCTCCCGACCGGTGAGATTGTCCCGAACGGTCCAGCCGAGTGCGCCGAGCCAGACGAGGACACCGGCGAACCACGCCGCCGCGCCGACCGTCGACACGACGCCGGGAACGCCCGGCCGCGTGCCGGCTGCCAGCGCGACGACGCCGACGACGGAGAGGGGAAACTGGACGGCCGGGGCTCGCGGCGTCGCCAGCGTCCGGTCGAAGTACGACGGGATCAGCGCGTAGGACTTCCCGAAGACCGTGTGCAAGACGAAGCCGTACAGCAACAGGACGACCGCCGGCCGTCGTCCGACGCCGAGCGGCGCGAGGACCGCCCAGGCGACGAGCGCGGCCGCGCCTGCCCCGACGAACCGTCGCGACCACCGCGAGACCCGTGGTGGCGACATCGTCGGATCGACGCCCGCCGTCGGCCTAAAGCTACGGGCGAACGACTGGGGTTGGGGCTACTCCAGTTCCCGCTCGCGCTCCTGGCTGGCCCGCTCGCGGTACTCTTCGACGTCTTCGAGCGTCTCGGTCTCCAGCAGTCGGTCGAGCTTGCGCTCGAACTGCTCGTCGGTGAGCTCGCCTTCGGCGTAGCGACGGCGCAGCGCCTCCAGTGGGATCTCGTTCGGACTGTCGGCTTCCCGCTCCGATTCGTCTCTCGTCGTCTCGCCAGATACAGTGCCGGTCACGTCGTCGGCCCACTCCTCTCGGTCTTCCTCGTCGCCGAACAGGGTCGCGGTCAGTGGAACGAACACGGCGTATCCGACGATCAGCGCCGGGAGCCACCACTCCTGTCCGGTGAACAGACCGATCATCCAGATGCCGGTCACCAGCATGGAGACGATCCCCGTGGCGTTCTCGCGGGCGCGGTCGATCGGCGTCTCCTCGCTCATTGGTCGTGGTTCTCGGGAGACGGTTATAATGGTGGCGAGAGCGTCACTCGTCGCCGGAGAGGGGTTCGATCGGGACCCCGCCGACGCGCTCGCCCGGTGCCACGTCGCGGTTGACGAACGAGTGGGCGGCGACCGTCGCACCGTCGCCGATCGTCACGCCCGGCCGCGTCGAGGAGCCGTGTCCCAGGGTCACGTCGTCGCCGATCTCGACGGGGCCGACGTGCCACTCGTCGGTGTACCCCTCGTGGGTGAGCAGCTTCGTCCCCCAGCCGATCAGCGATCCCTCGCCGATCGTGATCTTCTCCGGGAAGAACGGGTCGACGACGACGGCCGGCGCGAGCACTGAGCCCGACCCGATCTCGACGCCGAAGGCCCGATAGACCGGGTTCTTGGCGATCGGTGGCAGGTGTTTACACAGTTCGAAGACGTAGTAGGTCAGGCCGAACCGGATCGGATTCCGTATCTGGTACCAGCCAGCGGCCGGTACGTCGCGGCGTTCGACGCTGTCGTCGACGGTCGACCGCTTCGCTTCGCGTCCGTCCATGCCCGTCGTAGGCGCGCCGTCGACAAGTCGGTTCCTCCGACGACGCCGGCAGCGTCACTCGACCGACGCGAGGGCCTCGGTGTCGCCCAGCGCCGGATAGTCCTCGAAGATCGCGGTGGCGGTGTGTTCGCCGCTGATGAGACACATCGGCATCCCGATCCCCGGCGTCGTGTAGGCCCCGGTGTAGTAGAAGCCGTCCAGTGGACCGCGGTGACTCGGTCGGAAGGGACCGGTCTGGAACAGGGTGTGTGCGAGACCCAGCGCCGTCCCGTCGGGGTCACCGTAGCGGTCGGCGAACTCGCTGACGCAGGCCGTCGTCTCCGAGACGATCCGATCGCGGAGGTCCACGCCGGTGTGTTCTGCCAGATCCGTGAGGACCTGCTCGCGGAACCGCTCGCGCACGTCCGGAGCGTCGTCGAGACCCGGAGCGATCGGGACGAGCGCGACGACCGCGTGGTGTCCGTCGGGAGCGACGGTGTCGTCGGTCTTCGAGGTCACCGAGAGGTAGTAGGCCGGATCGTCGGGCCAGCGCGGCTCGTCGAAGATCGCCTCGAAGTGGTCCGACCAGTCCGTCGGCAAGACGAGCGTGTGATGTTCGAGCGGGTCCACGTCGCCCTCGACGCCGAGATACAGCAAGAACGCCGACGGCGCGTAGGTCTGGTCGTCCCAGTATCCGGGGTCGTGTGCGCGGTCCCGGTCGTCGAGCAGCGCTCGCTCGGTGTCGGCCGGGTTGGCGTTGCTGACGACGAGGTCGCTCTCTACGAGGCCGTCGTCGGTCGACAGTTCGAACTGACCGGCCTCGCCGCCGACGTGCTGGACCTCGACGCCGGTCCGGATGGTGACGCCTTGCTCGCGGGCCAGCTCCGCCAGCGCGTCGACGACGCCAGCGATACCCCCCTCCGGGTAGAAGACGTTCAGGTTCAGGTCGACGTGACTCATGATCGAGTACAGCGCAGGGGTGTTGTACGGCGAGCCACCGAGGAAGACGAGGGTGTACTCCAGGAGCTGACGGAGCTTCGGGTGCTCGACGTAGCGGCTCACGTAGTCGTCTATGTTCCCGAACAGGCGATAGCGCGGTGCCATCGGGAGCAGGTCGGTGTCGACGAACTCTCGGAGTCGCTCACGGCCCTCGTAGACGACGCGATCCATCGCCAGCTCGTAGTTGCGCTCGGCGTCGTCGAGGTACGCGGCGAGTGCCTCGCCGGCCCCCTCCTCGTAGGACTCGAAGATCGCCTCGACGCGGTCGCGATCGGGCGGGACCGTCACGCTGTCGCCGTCCTTCCAGCACACCCGGTACTGTGGATCGAGTCGCTCCAGTTCGTAGTAGTCACCCGGTTCGCGGTCGAAGTGAGCGAAGAACCGCTCGAACACGTCGGGCATCAGGTACCAGGACGGTCCCGTGTCGAACCGGAACCCGTCGCGTTCGAGTACACCGGCGTGACCCCCGACCCGGTCGTGGCGTTCGAGGAGTCGCACGTCCAGTCCTGCCCGTCCGAGGTACGCGGCCGCCGAGAGGCCGCCGAACCCGCCGCCGATCACCGTCACCGTCGGATCGCCCGAGCGCCGACTTTGCATGCCCGTCGCTAGCGGTCCCGTCGTTTTGAGGGCACCTGCCGTTCCCACACACTGGGAGTTAGGTATTCCACTTTTTTCACGAACGACGCTAGGGTCCGACGATGCGCCCGACGGAGACCCTCTCGGCGTGGCGGCTGTACCGGGACGTGGACACACACCCGTCGCTCGGACTCTCTCGGGCCGCACTGCTGGTCTTGCTGGTCGGGTTCGGCGGGCTCGCACTCGCCGGGATCGAGGTTCCGCTCCGGGCCCAGATGGTCGTCTACCTCGTCGGGATGGTCGCGCTGAACCTCCCACACGGCGGGTACGAGCACTTCGAGAACCTCCGGCGGCGACGGCCGACGGTCCGGTGGCGGTACGTCGGAGCGTACCTGCTGGCCATCGGTGCCTTCGTGGGACTCTTTTTGCTCGCGCCGGTCGCGGGGCTCGCGCTCGCCCTGGTGGTCGCGATGGCGAAAGGCGGGCTCGGTGGGCTCCACGTGCTCGCGGCGACGAGTGGGACCGGACACCTGCAGACCCGTCCACAGCGTGCGCTCGCGATCGCCGTCCGGGGCGGTGCGGTCATGCTCGTCCCCATCGTCTTCCACCCGACGACGTTCCACAGCTTCAGCTCGCTCATGGTCGGGCTCGTCGAACCCGGCGCGCTCGCGGCCTACAGCGGCCAGTTCGACCTGACCCGGCGCGTGATCGCCGTCGGCTACGCGCTCGCGCTGGGCGCGCACGTCGGACTGGGCTACGTCCGGGGCGGCGGCCGCTCGTGGCTCGTCGACGCGGGCGAGTCCGTCCTGCTGGCCGCGTACTTCGCCGTCGTGCCCGTGCTGGTCGCGGTCGGTCTGTACTTCCCGTTCTGGTACTCGGCCCGCCAGGTCGCTCGGACGGCGACCGTCGAGGCCGAACCGGTCGGCGACGACGAGTGGGATCTGGTCGGGGGCAGCTCGGCGTCGACGGTGGCGCTGCGCGCGTGGGGCATCCTGATCGCCGGTGCGCTGGCGACGTTCGCCGTGCTCGCGGTCGTCTACTGGCTGTTCCCCAACCCCCTCGCCGGTACCGCCGCACTCCCCGGTGCAGTCGCGTTCTGGAGCGTCTTCATCAGTATCGTCGCGCTCCCACACGTCCTCGTGGGCTCGCTGCTGGACCGCGACCGGGGCATCTGGTACGTTCCCTGACTACGGCAGCGTGAACGGCTGCCAGCCGTCCGGCTGACCGCGCAGGCCGCGCACGCGCAACTCGCCGTCGGCGTCGCCGTCCTCCGGTTCCCGGACTTCGATCCGCCCGTCGGCCACCTGACTGATCGTGTTGACCGTCTTCGTGTCGTGAGTCGTCGGATCGATCGAGAACAGCCCCAGTCCACCGGCGCTGTCGATCCGACCCGAGAGCGTCTGGACGAACCGGAACAGCGCCCGCATGTCGACGTACATCGACAGCGACGAGAGGCTGACCAGCCCGGTCCGGACGCGGCCGTCGGCGGCGTCGGCGTACAGCGACTCGTACAGCGCCGAGAAGCGCATCCCGATGCCGGTGAGGTCGCTCTGGGTCGAGATCGACCTGACCCTGAGATCGAACTGCGACTCGGCGAGGTCCTGTCCGGTACAGTCGATGACGCCCGCCCGGTCGGTGTCGAACGACGGGTGGAGTCGACGGCAGCTGTCGAGCAGCGTCTCGCAGCTCTGGTTGGTCGAGACGAACAGCATGCCGTCGCCCGTCTCCGTCCCGTCGGCGACCATCGAGCGGACGAGGTCCTCGGCGCGGCTCAGCGCCGGCCCGGCGACCAGCACGGTCGAACCCGCCTCGATCGGTTCGATCGGGACGCCGTCGCCGAACTCGTAGACGCCGTCGGCTCCGCCGCTCATGGCTCTTCTCCGTCCGTCTCGACGCCGCCGTCCAGTCGGGCGTGGAGTTCGATCACGTCCATGGCGACGGCCGCCAGATCGCGGAGATACGCTTCGTCGGCCGCCGAGAACGAACGCGGCTCGTCGTCGTAGATACACAGCGGCCCGATCACGAGCCCGCTCCTGGTCACGAGGTTCGCGCCCAGGTACGCCCGGATCCCCATGTCCAGGAGCGTGTCGCTGCGGGACTCGAAGCGCGGGTCCTCGGTCAC
This sequence comes from Halomicrobium mukohataei DSM 12286, assembly GCF_000023965.1. Lineage (NCBI taxonomy): Archaea > Methanobacteriati > Methanobacteriota > Halobacteria > Halobacteriales > Haloarculaceae > Halomicrobium > Halomicrobium mukohataei. Next base: position 1,615,788 of record NC_013202.1, read on the forward strand.
GTCCTCGACGGCGAGCACGTCGTCGTCTTCGACGATCGTGAACGTACAGATAGAGTCCTGCCGGTCCATCGTGTCCCACTCGTTGGCCCCGCCGTAGCAGGCCAGAAAGTCCTGACTGTGCTCGCTGATGATGTTGATCGAGGCGCGCTCGACCGAGAAGTGCGTGGCCGCCAGGTCGGTGATGCGGTCCAGGGATTCGAGCAGTGCCCGATCGTCGAGATCGTACGACTGGAGGGCCGCCAGCCGCTCGCGTTCGTTCTGTGGCAGCGGGTACGAGGCCTGTGACTTGCCCTCAACAGTCGTCTGGAGCAGTCTGGCCAGTCGTTCGGTCCCGAACACCGAGCCCTTGCCGACGTACTCGGTGATGGTCCCGCGCAGTTCGTCGGTGCTGATGGCGTCCGGAGCGGCGTCAGTATAGAGGATACAGCCCGCGTCCGGCGCGGTGTCACGGACCGCAGTCACCAGTTCCAGGCCCGTTCCGTCGGCCAGGTCGTACTCCGTGACGACGGCGGCCAGGTCGGTCGAGACGGCTGTTGTCGCGTCGTCGAGGGTCGCCGCGGTCTCGAAGACCGGGTCGAACTCCGTGAGCTCGGTCCGGAGCCGTTCGACCGTGTCCTGGCGGGCGTCCTCGTCGGGATCGACACAGAGGATGCGATGAGACGGCATGCTGTTGGCTACATCGTCTGCCACGAGCGGTATGTACGTACTGGCCGAAGTATCAACAGCGAAAACTGCGCGCCCTACTCAGTGCCAAGCACCGCGTCGAGCGTCGCGTCGTCGACGTGGCGGCCTTCCCGGCCCGCCGTGTAGGTCTTTGCGACGGCGATGGCCCGTCCGGTCCGGGAGTCGCCCAGATCCGGCGAGAGCTCCGACTCCAGCAGGTCGGTCGTCCACGAGCACTCCTCGTAGTCGATTTCACCGGCGACGAGGCCCAGACACAGCGAGACGACGATGTCGTTCATCGCGTCGGTGACGAACGCCGGGGTCGCTCCGCTGATCGCTCCCAGCTGCTCTACGTCGACCTGCGTCCCGTTGACCGTCGCAGCGAACACGACCGAGCCGGCGGCCAGCTCGGGGGCCGTGTAGTCGCCGTCCGGTTCGTCGGCCGCGTACCGTTCGAGCGTCCGCCGACTCTCCTCGGCGACGGCGTCGGAGAGTTCCAGTTCGGCGACGAGATCCGAGACGATCTCCGCCGGGCTGGGGCTGGGGATGTCCGCGTCGATTGCCTCGTCCAGCGCGCCCAGCGTCTGCACGACCGCGCGGGCCTCGACGGGCCGGTGGGCGGCCACGTCCCCAGCGTCGGTGTCGGCCTCGTTCAGTCGCAGCCCCGCGACGAGTGTCGCACCCGCCAGCTCGGTCGCGTTCGACACGTCGACCTCGCCGACGGCGTCGCCCACCATCCCGCGAGCGAGCAGGCGCGTCGGCGCGTCGACGTCGAGCTCCTCGACCAGCGCGTCGATCTCGTCTTCGACCGCTTGGACGGTCACGTCGGGCTCTGCCTCTGTCACCGCGGTCTCGGGTTCGTCGCCCGCGTCTCCCGGTGTCGGCCCGGAAGGAGTCTCGCCGTCCGCGTCTCCCGGTGTCGGCCCGGAAGGAGTCTCGCCGTCCGCGTCTCCCGGTGTCGGCCCGGAGGGAGTCTCGCCGTCCGCGTCTCCCGGTGTGGTCTCGTCGGGCTCTGCAGCCGACTGCTCCTCTGCTTCGCCAGCGCCGTCGGTGGCCGTCGCGGCTTCGGCCGGCTGGGCGACCTGTCCCTCCGTCTCGGCGCTCATCTGGTAGCGCTCGTCTTGCAGTCGGTCACCGAGCAGGCGTTTGAGCGCCTCCGCGCGGTTCTCGATCGCCACGCGGCTGGTCTTCGAGGCCCCGCTGAGGACGTTCTGTACGTCCTCCGCGTCGTGGCCGTTGACCAGCGCCGCCAGCGACAGCGCACCCCCGGCGGTCGCCCCCGGCGAGCGCCCGTTCGCGATCACCTCGGGATTCAGCTCGAAGGCGTCAAGCAGGATCCGGTGTGCCACGTCGACCAGCGAGTCGGGCATCTCGACGGCCAGGCCCAGGCGGTCGGCGAGCGCCTGTGGCTTGGGCGGGACCTCGTCGACGTCGAGGTAGACGCTCGCGGTGTCGAGTTGCTGCTCGGTGATCGTGATCTCTCGGTCGTCGAGCAGCTCGGACCACGCGCTCGCGACCGTCTCCTCGTCGACCGGGAGCCCGTCCTCGCGAGCCGACAGGACCAGTGCCGCCGCAAGGAAGTCGTCGATGTTCCCCTCGTCGATCTCGGGCTTGTTGCGCAGCTGTCCCAGCCGGACCTGAGTGATCTGTAACGTCTCTTTCGGTATCTGGAGTTGCTCGCAGACGCGGAGCAACCGATCCTCGACGCCGTCTCCTGCACTACTTGCCATAGTGCAGTCGTTCACGCTTCACTGTCTTAACTTTTGGATGCTCGAACCGCCGATCGGAGCCGGCGCGGGACCGTCGCCGTCCCGGACCGTCGAGCGGCGGCTCCCCTCACCGCTCGTCTGCTGGCCCGAGGCCGGGGACGGCGACGGCCGCTTCGAGCCGATCCATCGCCAGCGCGGTCGTCAACACCAGCGCGAGATACAGAACCGCCACGACGACGTAGGTGTCGGTGACCCGGAAGCTATCGGAGGCGATGATCCGGGCCTGTCGGAACAGCTCGGGCACGGTGATGAACGCGGCCAGCGAGGAGTACTTGATGAGATAGACGAACTCGTTGGTCCAGCCGGGAATCGCGTAGCGCAACCCCTGTGGCAGGACGACGTGGCGGATCCCCGCCGCCTTCGAGAGGCCGATCGATCGGGCGGCCACGAGTTGTCCGCTGTCGACCGACTGGAGCGCGCCCCGGATGTACTCGGCCTGGTAGGCCGAGGAGTTGATCGTGAAGCCGACGATCGCCACGAAGACGGCCGCCCGTGGCACGGCTCCCTCGCCGACGAGCCCGAGCCCCTCGATCTCCTCTGCCAGGGGGAGCCCGTAGTACAGTAAGAACAGCTGGGCGAGCAGCGGCGTCCCGCGAACGAGCTCCGTGTACGCGAGCGAGACGGTGCCGACGATCCGCCCGCCGTAGACCCGCGCGACGGAGAGCGGGACGGCGATCGCCAGTCCGAGCACCATCGACGCGAGCGTCAGGTACACCGTGATGAAGGCACCGGCGGCCATCGCCGGCCCGCCCTCGATGGCGAAGGCAGTCAGTTCGAACGGCCAGGCGAGCCACTCCGCGAGGAGTCCGAGCGGCCCCAGATCGGCACCGACAGCGGTCAGGGTCTCGGCGGCGTTCGCGAACGGTGCGGTCGGGAGCCACGGCTCGCGAGCGAGCACCGCCGTCTCCGAGCGGATCAGGTCCGGGACGCCAAGCGCCGTGGCGACGGCGTCGAGGACCGTGTTGTGGTAGGCCCAGCGCAGCGACAGCCACGTCCAGAAGACGACGCCGACGGTCACGACGGCGACGCGTCGCCGGCCCGGCAGATCGCCGACGGCGGCGGGTTGGGTCTGGTCCGTGCTCATCAGTGGATCTCTGTGAGGTCGCCCAGGAACTCGCGTGTGCGGTCGTGTTCGGGGTCGTCGAACAGCTGTTCGGGCGGTCCCCGTTCGACGATCCGCCCGTCGTCGAGGAAGGTGAGCGTCGTGGCCGCAGAGCGGGCAAAGCCCATCTCGTGGGTGACACACAGCATCGTCATCCCCTCGTCGGCCAGGTCGTTCATCACGCCCAGCACCTCGCCGATCAGTTCCGGGTCCAGCGCGCTGGTGGGTTCGTCGAAGAGGATGAGCTCCGGGTCCATCGCCAGCGAGCGAGCGATCCCGACCCGCTGTTTCTGGCCGCCGGACAGCTCTGCCGGGTAGGAGTCTGCCTGCTCGGCCAGCCCGACGCGGTCGAGGAACTCCATCGCGCGGTCGTGGGCCTCGCCGCTCGGGAGATCGAGCACCTCGGTCAGCCCCAGCGTGACGTTGCCCACCGCGGTGCGGTGCGCGAAGAGATTGAAGTCCTGAAACACCATCCCGACCCGTCGCCGGAGGTCGTTCTCGTCCATCGCGTGGACGTCCTCGCCGTCGAGGAAGATCGACCCGCCGTCGATCTCGGTGAGACGGTTGATACAGCGCAACAGGGTGGACTTGCCCGATCCGCTCGGGCCGACGATCACGTCCACGTCCCGTGTGTCCATCTCGAACCCGACGCCGTGCAGTACCTCCTCTTTCCCGTACGATTTCTCGACGTCTTCGAGTCGAAGTAGGCTCATTCGTTGCCTCCTGGGATCGCGTAGCGGTCGTGTAGTCGATCGAGCGTCCGGTTTGTCGCGACGGTCAACACGAAGTAGATCGCGGTGATCGTGAGGATGACCTCCATCACGGCGGTGCCCCGGCCGGGCTGGAGATAGAGGTTCTCGGCCCGAGTCAGGAGCTCCGCCAGTCCGATCGCGAAGGCGACGCTGGTGTCTTTCAGCACGATCGTGAACTCGTTTTGAAAGCCGGGGATCGAGCGCCGGATCGCCTGCGGGAAGATCACGTGGCGGATGGCCTGGAGCTTGCTCATGCCGATCGAGCGGGCCCCCTCCATCTGACCTTCGCTGATCGACTGTATCGCGCCCCGGAACACTTGGCTCTGGTAGGCCCCGCTACGGAGCCCGAGCGCCAGCGCCGCCGCGAGAAACGGCGTCACCTGGATGTCGAGCGCCGGCACGGTGCCAAGCTGTGGGATCGGGAGCCCGAAGTACAGCACCACGACGAGCACGACGATCGGCGTACCACGGAAGACGACGCCGACGGTGCCGACCACCGACCGGAGCGAGTCCGGCCCGTACACCTCGATCGCCCCCATCGGGAATCCGGCCAGAAACCCCAGCGAGAGACTGGTGATCGTCAGCAACACCGTGACGATCGTTCCCAGCAGCAGGAAGTCCGCGTTGCTGGCGACGAAGAGCCAATCGCTGCTTTGCAACACGATCCCCGCCATCTATCTCACTCGAACCACTCGCCGACGAGCTCGTCGTATGTACCGTCGTCGCGCAGTTCCGCGAGCGCGTCGTTCAGATCGCTCAGGCGCTCGTCGTCGGGACGCATCCCCATGCCGAACTGCTCGCCGGTGTCGATGACGAACGCGATCGCGACCGCACGGTCGCCCGCGAAGCTCCCGGCCACGGGCTCGTCGACGATCACGGCGTCGACGTTGCCGTTTTCGAGGTCCTGGGCTGCCAGCGTGTAGTTGTCGTAGCGCCGGAGGTCGTCTTCGGCGACGAGTCCGTCCTCGACGAGTGCCTCCGCCTCGCCCTCGCCCGTGGTGCCGCCCTGGGCACCGACGCGGACGCCTTCGAGATCCTCGACCGACTCCGGCTGGAACTCGCCGCCTTCCTGGACGAGGACGGCCTGGCTGGACTCCCAGTAGGGGTCGGTGAAGTCGATCTGCTCCTGGCGGTCCGGGCCGATCGTCATGCCGGCGGCGATCAGATCGATATCGCCGTCCAGCACCGACGGGATCAGCGACTCGAAGGCGATGTCCTGCCACTCGCCGACCTCGTAGCCGGCCCGGTCGATGACCGTCTCGGCCAGCTCGATGTCGAAGCCGACCAGTTCGCCGTCCTCGGTGTACTCGAACGGCGGGAACCCGGAGTTCGTCCCGGGAACGATCGTCTCCGTGTTCTCCTCGCTACTCGAACAGCCGGCGATCGCCGTCGTGGCTCCGAGAGCCCCGACGGTCTTCATGTACGCCCGCCGATCCATACTGTACGTACGAGCCATACCGATTGATCGGTAGAGCCACTGTTGAACGTTTCGGGCCTGTTCTGGATGGTCTATCATGCCGACGGCGGTGATCGGCATTTTTCGAGGGCGGGCGAGGGGGTAATCACTCGCGGCTCTGCTTCGTATCTGAACACCGCCGTCTCCGTGGCGGGACCATTTATGTTCGCGCGTACCACACGGGTGAGCATGGAACAGCTATCCTCGTGTTACTTCTGTGGAGCCGCCCTCGACGCCCAGATCGAGCCGTACCAGGTCGTGCCGGCGTCGCTGGAGCCGACCGACGACCAGCAGCGAGCCGTCTCGCTGTGTCCGAGCTGTCGCCAGAAGCTCGCACACGTCGTCGAGACCGTCGTCGAAGCCAGCGACGACGGGGACGCCACCGCGGCCATGGACGACGTGTCGGATCTCGACCCCGATGGAACGCTCCTCGACGACGAGCCAGGCACCGCGACCGGAGTCGACGACTCCGTGGCCGACGGCCAGTCGACGGACGCGAGCAACGACACGAAACCGGAACCGGAACCGGAACCCGCACACGAGGGGCGATCCGACGACGGTAGTGAGCCGTCCCAGTCCGACGCCGACGGACAGGCCCAGCGCACGGGGTCGCGTCACTCTCACAACGGGACGGGCGACGAGCAGGGTGTCGATCGCCGCCGCGACGGCGAGACGCGAACGGACCGTGCCCCGGACGAACGTCGGGCCGAGAGCAGCGAGCGACGCGACGGTGCCGGTCCGCGACGAGACGGCCGGGGCGCAGCCGACGACGCCGAGGCCGACCGGACACAGCAGACTCACAGTGCCGGCGACACGGGCGAGGACGACGACGGACCGTCGCTGACGGCACTGGAGTACAACAAGGTGATGCGACTCCTCCAGAACCGTGAGTTCCCGGTCGAACGCGCCGAGATCCACGACATCGCGACGAGCGCCTACGAGATCAGCGACCGGGAGTTCGACGCGATCATCGACGCCGCGATCGAGCGCGGCCTCATCGACGAGGAGAACGGTACGCTCGTGAGCGGCGACTGATCGCGATCACTCGACTCGCTGCGTGTAGGTCACCTGTTTCTCGGTGAAGCCGTTGTCCTCGTAGAAGCTGCGCGCCCCCTCGTTGGCCCACTCATACGGAAAGTTGTAGGTCTTTACCAGATCGACCGCACGACGGCGTGCGGTCGACTGGGTAAACGCCTACAACCGTCCGTATCACAGGAGACTTCCAGGTAGTCGACGCCGCGTTCGCGCGCGAGTCGCTCGACGCACTCGATGGCCGCAGTACCGTAGCCTCGACTTCTGTGGCCCTGCTCGACGAACAGATCGACGATCTGGAGGTACCTGTCCAGTGCCCGCGAGGGGTGTTCCCCTTCGCGTACGAGCACCGAGCCGACCGTCCGGCCGTCGACTTCCAGCAGGAAGGCCGTGGTGTCGTCACCGTCGACGTGGTGCTGTGCAATGCCCTCGACGACGTCCGCCGGATCGTCGTGAGCCAGTTCGTTCAGCTCCGAGTACGGCTCCATCTCGCTGGCCAGCTGGAACCAGTACTCGGCGAGCAGTTCGGCGTCGTCTCGGGTCGCCTCGACGAGGTCCATACGCCGGTCACAGAGCCGTCGTCGATAGCTGTTCTGGTGGTCTGGGAACCGGTCACACGCCAGCCGAGGTAGTGTTCAGAGAAGCGACGCGAGGGCTTCGGTGCCTGAATGACGCTACTCTCTCTTATCTGAACACCGCCCAGCCGACTCCCCGAAGGCATACGGACGGGGCCGTCGAAGGGCCGGCCATGGATCTGCAGACACTCACGGACCGACTGGACGAGCGACTCGACACGGCGGCCTACGCCGATCTGGACGCCAGCCCGAACGGACTCCAGGTCGAGACCCGCTCGACCGAGATCGAGCACGTCGCCGTCGCCGTCGACGCCGCCGAGGCGACCGTCGAGGCGGCCGCCGACGCCGGGGCCGATCTCCTGGTCACACACCACGGTATCGTCTGGGGCGGGATGGAGCGACTGACCGGGACCCACTACCGTCGGATGGCTCCCCTGATCGAGCACGGCCTGGGGCTGTACGTCTCCCACCTCCCTCTCGACGGCCATCCGGAGTTGGGCAACGCCGCCGGAGTCGCAGACCTGCTCGAACTGGACGACCGGGCTCCCTTCGGCGAGGTCGGCCCGGAGTACATCGGCCAGCGCGGACGGGCAGCCAGCAGCTACACCGCCGAGGACCTCCGATCGTCGCTGGCCGACGAACTCGACACCGCCGGCCAGCCCGTGCAGGTGCTCGACTTCGGCCCCGACGAGATCGAGGACATCGCGATTGTCACCGGCAGCGGCAGCGACTGGATCGGCGAAGCCGCCGAGGCCGGCGTGGACGCGCTCGTGACCGGCGAAGGCAAACAGAAAGCCTACCACGAGGCCCGCGAAGCGGGGCTGACGGTCGTACTGGCCGGCCACTACGCCACGGAGACCGTTGGCGTCCGATCCCTCGCCGCGCTGCTCGAAGAGTGGGGCCTGACCACGACCTACGTCGACCACCCGACCGGACTGTAACGACCACGACGGACCGCATCCCTCAAGCGCCCTCGGCGGCCACTGTCCGCCGATGGACGCGCCGGTCGAGTTCGACGCGATCGACGATCACGACGACCTGATCGCGTGGTCCCGTGCCTACTGCAAGCACGCTCGTCGCAAGTGGCTGGTGGACGTGCGCCTCGACCTCGTCGAGTGGACGGTCTCGACGCGGGCCCGCCGCCGCGCCGCCGCGGTCAGACACCCCCAGATCGACGACGCCACCGTCGGCGACGCCCTGGACTGGGACGCCGTCCCCGACGCCGACGGCAGGCCGCTCCCCTGTACGCTGTCGCTGACCTGGGACGCGTTCCGCGAGTTCTCGCAGGCGGAGTGGGCGTCGACGCTGCGCCACGAGCTGATCCACGTCGAACAGTACCAACACTGCGCCACGACCGGCCACGGCGCGGCGTTCCGGTGGCGCGCCGAGACACTCGACACCGAGGTCCACTGCCAGACGTTCGCCGACGCGCGCTGGACCTTCGAGTGTCGAACCTGTGGCACCGTCGTCGCCCGCCGCTACCGTGACTGCCCGTTCGTCCGCGAGTACGACCGCTACCGCTCGGACTGCTGTGGGGCACAGCTTCGATGCGTCGAACGATCGGAGTGAACCCTGTCGAGGACGAGCATCTACCGGCGTTGCTCCGCGAATCGTTCAGCCGATCTCTCGCGGTGTCCATCTACCGAATCTCCTGTACTGTCGGCCGTCCATCTGTGACCGATTTCGCCACACGGGGTGGCGAATGTCGTCACGAAGTTATAGCCAACAGTAGCAGGCGAGTTCGTTCTGTGGGCATGGTCCAGGACCGTCTTCGGATCGTCCAAATGCGGAGCATCGGCCGTGACGAAACCGGGATTCGGCTAGCCGGGCAAATACGCTCACGGATCCGGTTTTCTGAATCCGTGGCCGAGATGTCGATACTACTGGCCGATAACCTTCGGCGGGGTCGAGCGAGGGGTTTAATCCTCGCGGTCGTGTCTGCTATCATGCTTCCGTGGTTAGGGCACGGAAGCCACAGCGGGCCGGTGTTGCAGCACCGGGCCCGCGTTTTCCGAACTGTTGCAGCAGTCCGGGTGACCTCCGTGGCTAATTATTCTCCTACATCACAATAATAGTTTCTAAACTTGTAATGTTCTCAATCACATTAACACAGGCAACCAGAGTTTATATGACCCACACAACCGATAGACGGCACAATGGCGGGTCGAAAACCAGACGTAACCGATGAGGAGATCATCGCAGTACTGTCTCAGGCTTCTGATCCTGTTCTATCTACGAACGAAGTTGCCGAGCAGCTACCGATCAAATCAAATGCGACACAGATCCGACTGAAAGAGCTCCGTTCGGCGGGTCGTATCAGCGGAAAGCAGGCTGGTCGAAGCTGGGTCTGGTGGGTTGATAAATAGATATGTATTAATGGCAGTATTTATTCTATGTCTAAGTCACTCTTTAATATATCTTCTTCAGACAGTTCCTCTTTCATTAGCGAGTGAGCGAATCCTATTATTTCACTGGACTCATTCTGGGAGACAGTTTCCATATCATGGACTACGTTATTGCGCTTTTTTCTCATTTTATTAAGCGAATCGTATTGGGTATTTGATATGGCGTTGCTCATTTCCAAAACCTCAATTTTATGCGTAGAAGTCCAATTTGCACTAGAGGTCACCTTCTTTCGCCGGTCGTGATTTACTCCAACTGTATTTTTAAGATGAGAATCTAAAAATTGGTTAATATGTTGTTCTATAGCGATCCAAGTCAGGAGGTAAGATTGTCTAAATTCTCCATTTTTATGATGAGTGTATGCCTGGAGTAGCGATTTTGCTTTTTCCTGCAAATCCTCATCGGCACATATCGACTCTGCCAAATCAACGACGGCTTCCAAAGTTTCGGTCTCAACTATATCGCGAGATACCAGATCTCTTGAACGGAAATGATCTTCATTTTGGACATTATAATATGGTTCGATGATTTTCCGCTCAATTCGTTCAGGAGATCCAATAGGACGTATCTCAGTTGTATCGTCCTGGGATTCAATTCTGACTTCTACAAGATCATCAACTGTCGCAGCTAGGAATGGTTCAGTAGTGTATAGGGATGCTGAAAAGATAGAATTTAGTATATTTAATGCCTTCTGAGGATCAGACTCGTCGACACAAATAAATCCATCTTGTCGAATATATACATCTATTTCCTGTATATTTAAATTCAACTGAGCTTCCTTCTCACGATTTGGCTCATTTAGAATCTTATCTTTGAACGATTGCTCTGGTTCAGAGCCAACCCAAATCGGTTTGTAAAAATATGTACCCAACCCATCGCGGTCCCTCTCTGGAGGTGATGAATCCGGTTCTTCGGTCGATCTATCTTCATCAACCGAGTCAAATAAACCCTCTAATTGAACAATAGAGATATCTGTTGGGTCTAATTCCAAAATGTCGCCTATTATCACATAGCCCCAGCCGAACCGCCCAAGATCGAGTTGGGTGTATGCACTTTTATCATAGTCTTGGAATATTGAGTCTTCTACGGTTTCAACGAAAACTGAAAATAAGTCTCTTAACAGGCGGCGACGCTTCACTAAACCAGTACCATCGACGTCTCGTCTATGTGATATGCGGCTTTTTTCGACCGGTTGCTGCCACCGCGGAGATTCCAAGACTGAATCTGCCTCTTCTATAAAGTTTTTACCATCAAAGGGACCATTTATGATGATTTCAAAATCATCCCGGTTGTCGTCATGAGTCTTGACAAGGGCGTAAGCGGGTATAGGGTCCTCAATATAGAATATCTCTAATTGGATTGGTTTCCGAAAATCCATCCCTCTATATGTTTTAAATATCCCATCCATTTCTTCGACATCTTCTGGATAATATTCTTCAAAATCACTTACTAGGTCCTCTAAATAATCCTCCAACTCAGACTCACTGGACATATAACCTTCAGATGAAACTTGACCGTATAGTATTTTCCATACAGTTAATATATTCTATGTTTTTATGATGCTAACATCAGGCTGCACTGCGGCGAGGCCGGGATCGTCAAGGTCGTCTCACTGTCTCCAAACGTTGGGAGACTAGCTCTATAGAATATATCGGGTTTATAAGAGTGAGAACGTGAGGATACTCACTACACTCACTCCGAATATCGTAATATCTGGGATGCCATCTAAAATTTTCTCGTGTAATGTCTTTCTCTCCGCAATGAGCTCCGCTCGTTGCTTTTGTTTTATCTCAGAAGCTATCTCGTCAATCGTCTCCTCGACGCCCGGATCTAAAGCATCATATTGCTCTAATGTCTGGCGCTTGGATCTCAATTCTCGCGAAGCTGCACGGCATTGTTCCAGTTGCAGTTCTTGAGAGCTTGTTGGTGGTCTATCTCGAGACCGTCGTAATTCGGCTATTTCATCCTCAGAAAGGCCGATCTGCGACATACTCTCATCTATAATCCATGATCTAATAAGTCTGGCTTCAGGACTATATATCAGCAACCGGAGGATCTTTCTCCCGATCTACGACGGGTACGTCGTCATCGTCGTCGGCACAGTCCTCCACGGCTTCGAGGTCTTGCTGACCGTCGCCCAGCTCGTCGCTGGGGAAGTCCCAGTACGCATACGCACCAATGTAGTCGACGATACACCGGAATGTGGCTTCCTCGGGCAGCGTTGAACGCACCTGCGGCTGTTCCACGTCCGAGATTGCCCGCTCGACGGCGGCGTCGAGATCGTCGAGGTCGTCCCCTGCCGACGGGCGAGGTCGTCACGTATCTCGCCCTCGCTCCCCGCTTGTACGGAGTCGAGCGAACACCAGCGGACGGCTTCGCGAACGCCGGGGTCCTGCGTGCGGTCGTTCGGGTCGATCCCCTCGGTGATCGCTTCCGAGCAGGACCAGAACACCGGTTCGTCGCCCCGTACAGCGCGAGCTTCCACGTCGCCGCTGTGTCGGCGTCCGACTCTCTGTCGTCCTCGGACGCCACAAAGGACTCCGTGGCGTCGAGCAGCGAGCCAGCGGCTCGAGAGGAAATGCGACGCCGAAAACGGTGAAGTGGGACCGCCGAGCCAAGCCACAAAATCGACAGACGGCGTTACGATGGTTCGATCTGCTGTGTGGATGTGGTGGGTTCATGATTCGCTTGGAGTGTCGAGTTGCAGGTCGGTGATGTAGGGGCGACGGCGCTGTTCCAACCGCTGGCGCTCCGTCGCCTGGTCGTAGTACTTCTCGATGACTTCGAGCGTGGCGTTCACCCGCTCGCCGACGATCTCCGCCGGCAGGCCGCAGTCGCGTTGCCACGTGATGCTCCCCGTCCTGATCCGGTGGGGAGAGAGCGACGACGGGCACTTGCTGGCGTGGTGAACGTGGACGTACTCGCAGGCGTCCCGCTCCTCCCCGTGGGGACAGGGACCGAACAGGCACGGCTGCGTGGCCAGATACGTCCACACACGTAGCGTGTTCTCGGACGAGCGACCCTGCGTCGTCGTGAACAGCGGCTTCCGTCCGCTGCCGTCGTGAGAGGTCTCGCGATAGTGCTCGATGTAGTAGTCCAGCACCTCGCAGACCGATTCCGGTAGGCCGACCGCTCGCTCGCCGTCCGAATCGTTCTTGAGCGGCGTGCCATCGCGGTGGTGGAACGTCACGAAGCGCTCGGCGCTGTGGTAGTCTCGCAGGTCGAGACTCCGAGCTGCACCGACACGGCAGCCGGTGAACCACAGCAGTTCGAGCACGGCGTGCTTCGCCGTCCCGTACCGCTCCGGCGTCTCACGGAACGACCGAATCAGGGCCGCGGCGTCGTCCGGGTCGAGCATCTCGTCGTTGGAGCCCTCGCCGTCGGGGATGCTGGGGACGTGGACCTTCTCCGGCAGCCCGTCGTCGACGACACCGATACGGGCCAGGTACTCCAGCCAGTTCTTGAGCGTCTGCATCTCGCCGTTCAGTGTCGACGCAGCGAGGTCCTGACCGCGTCGGTGGGTCTCGTACTCGTCGAGCGTCCACCCGGTCAGGTCGCTCATCGCCTCGATCCCCTCCTTCTCCTCCGTCCAGTCGACGAAGATCTTCAGTCGGTACCGCCACGACTTGACGGACTCCGCTGCCGACTCCGTCTTGCGGTGGTTCAGGTACCTCTCCATCGCTTCGCGAGGGGACAGGTCCGGCGCGTCAGTCATCGGCGACGACGGCTTTCCCGGCCCCGTCGTCGGGCTGCGCTCGGTCCAGGTCGTCGGCGTCGGCGACGCGCTTCCCCTTCACGTAGACGCGCTCTTCGTCGCTCTGGTCGTAGTGCTCGGTCCGCACTTCGCGGATACCGCCGATCCGATGAGGGGGAAGCTTGCCTTCTCGACCGCGCCACTCCGTGAACGAGACCCACCCGCTCGACAGCGTCTCGTAGTTGGCGACGTAGACCGGCCCCTGACCGCGCACGTCGACGTAGGCCGGCGTGTAGGTGTCGGGCAGCCGCTCGGGGTCGACGCGGTCGCTCTCGGCGTCGATCTCGCCGCCGTCGGGTAGCACCCGCTGCTTGCGCTTGACGATCTTGCCGGCCCGCGAGATCAGCAGGTGCTCGCTCTCGTCCGTGTGGTGAGTCCATGTCTCGCCGCACTCGGAGCACTCGACGGCGGCCTCGTCCTGCTGGAGAGTCCCGTCACACAGCACGCGAGGGCAGTCGTCGCCGTCCCAGATCTGCTGGGTCACCGTCATGGGCCGCTCTCCTCGCTGTCGTCACGCTTTTCGTCGTCGCCGTCGTCGTCAAAATCAGGGGCCAGCCGGGCACTGGACATGTTAGGCGGCCCCCGTTTCGGACTCGTCGATACTACCGTTCTCGTCCCGGCAGAGTACCGTTTCAGGCGTGTCGAAAGGTGAATCCGTAGCCTGTCGGATGCAGTGGCGGATGTACTCTGCTCGGCTCATATTGTGCCGATCCTTCTCTTCCTCGATCTGCATGAGCATGGCCGGTTCCATACCCACGGTCACATTTGCATGTGGCATGCATGAATGACTGATTAGCTCCTGCAAGTTATAGTTTACGAGAGACCTAAAAACATTCAAAGACTATCGAGGCAAACATCCGAGAGCAATATCAGTCATGCATTCATTCACTCAGACATGCGCTATTCGGGCGACTGGATGGTACTCGCAGATGACCGGATTCTCGAATACATCCGCGAAAATGAATCTGGTCGCCCAACTGCGATGGCAGAAAGCGGGTACGTCCGGTATTCACGTCAGTATGTCCACCAGAGATGCAAGAAGCTCACCAAGCACGGACTCCTGAAACATCTCGGCAATGGGGTCTACATCATCACAGAACGCGGAGAGGGTTATCTGAACGGCGAGATCGACACGTCCGAAGACGCACCGGACGAGGTGGAGCCAGTCTTCGACGAGGACAACGGACCAAGCGTCGGGGAGAACCACGAGCAGGTCTAAGAGATGAACGAGAGAAAGTCGGCCCACTGGATGAAGCAGCTGGACGAACGAATCTTAGAGTACATCGACCGGGACGGAATGGCGACTCCCCGGATGATGGCCCGCGACAGGGCTTTCACAGCGTCGCCAAGTCACATCTGGGAACGGTGCCAGATGCTCTACTACATTCGGTTCGTCGAGCCGATCTATAGCGACATGTACGACCTGACGACGGACGGGATGCTTTATCTTCAGGGGAAGATCGACGCCGATCACCGGCCAAAGCCGACTGTTGAGCGAGTCCTAGGAGGCTAAATGTATGTTTATAAATAAAGTTTTCACTTGCCAAAAAATTGATTCTGGAGAGGAATCTGGGGAAGAGGAAGCTGAAGTTATGATTGACGACGATAGTGGTAGTATCGATTTCCAGATGAGTCACTATGATGTTAGTGAAACTGGCAAAAGAGAGGCGCACGACGTAGAGGCCCAAGACATTCAAAGACGTACCCTTGAGCGAATGTTAACAGTAACGTCTGAATGGCTGGATTCGGACGTTAAAGGATCAGTCAGTGTCAATTTAGGAGAGGTATCGGGAGTATATGGTCAAAGAGGCCATGAAGTAGCGGTTGGAAGAGAAAGAATCAATTTTGACCTACATGTTTCAGTTAATGATCGAGGAGTTTGGTTTGGGGATCAAGATTTGGGGTTATACAAGATCCCAGCAGGCCCAAAGAAAGACGTAAATAAAAACACATACAATAATCTATACAATATCCGTCAGTTCCGGGATTTATTGGAGGAGTTTCTCTACAGCTACGGCAGAGAAAATAGAGATGATCAAGATGTTGGTAGTTTCAGCTACCCAACCTCTGAATTAGATGATGAACTCATTGAGCGTGTTCTCCCAAAGTATGATCGGGGAAATTTTGGCGACGCTGTTCAGACAGCGGGTAAAATTGTTGAAGAACGTGTTCGGCAAAAATCTCCGGAAGAACTCAAAGAGAAGGATGGGAGCGAGCTTATTCAGGAAGCAACCAAGTCGGGTGGACCTCTCTCATTTGGAGAACGATCTGCGGAGGAACAGGGTGTAATGTTTCTGTATGCAGGCTCATATCAAGCAATCAGGAATCCGCTTAGCCATCGGTCTCCAGATCAGTCAAAAGAACGGTATTTAGATGATCTTGGGAAAGAAGAGGCCCACAATATAATATCATTCGTCAATCTTCAACTCCGGTTTTTAGACCAATATGCCAGTAGCCCCTGAAGCAAGAGCTGAAAACATATTTGACGTAATCACACATGGGGTTGCGCGTCGAGAAAATGGCTTCCTCCAATATGAACACGAGACTGGGTGACTCCGTGTTCATATTCGCCGGTCGCCCTCGATCGTGACCACGAATCTCCTCGGCAGTTCAGCACTTCACCCCCAAATCGGGCCGAAATGACCCGTCCAGTGAGTCGAAAAACTAGGATTCTGTGGTCGTGTTCATAGATATCAGACACCGTTTAGCTTTCACGATTATTATACGCTCTTGTGAAGCACGTTGTTGATTTTCAGAGTGCGGCGTTGAGAGCATGTTTGAGTGCTTCGTCACCTGGTTTTCTGTAGAGTTCACGGCGGAGTTCGAAGGCTCTGAGATACGGCGTTAGCTTGTCTTTCGAGACGCCTCGATGGGGCGAGAGCCACCGTCGCGTCAGCGACGCGTGGCTCTCGCAGCCGTTGACGTGTACTTCGCCATCAGCGTATTCACCGTCGCTGTGGACGACGTATTTGCGGGTGAATGAGTCGTCGTCTTCTAGTGGGTCGTAGGCCCGAAATCCGTCCGTATAGACGGTCAGTGACTCCTCTTCGTGGTCAGCAAGCAGGAGTCGAACGGTCGATTCGTCAGCGGATTTCGCTGGCACGACGTACCGCTCGTCCGAACCACGATCGACGAGCGTGAACACCGGCGGTTTGTCGCCGTCGTACGATCCCCGTCCACGCGTGGACAGGCCACGCGAGCGCGACTCCTGGTCACGCTCGCGGCCTTTGAGACCAGCAGAGACGTACACTTCGTCGATTTCGACCGGTCCAGACAGCGTAATCGAAGGCGCGTCGAGAGTTCTGGCGAACTGCTCGACGTGCCGTCTCACCGTCCGGTAGGAACAATCAAGCTCTGCCTCGATTTGCCGAATACTCGTGTTGAACCGTAAGAACACGTAGATCGTGAAGTACCATTCTTTGAGCTTCAGCTTCGAGTGAGCGAAGATCGTGTCGGTCTTGTCGTTGAACGTGCGACCGCAATTCTTACACAGATACCGTTGATACACCCGGTAGCTGCCGTTTCTGACCGTCAGGTCAGAACGGCAGCGGGGGCACTCGACGCCATCACGCCAGCGAACCTGTTCCAGCAGGTCCGCTGCAGCCGATTCCGACACGAACCGGCTTATTGGGAACATATCGGGCACCGCTAGCGCGGTGCCCTTGCCCTCTTCGACTTTCAGCTCCAGCCATCGCTATCAACAATCTCCTTCGCAAGAGCGTTATTATATGTCTGCCCGAATCATATACTATCAGATCAATATTTTAGTTAAATCTGTGAAGAATATACGGAGTTTGTATTCAAAGAGATTCGAAATCTATTGTTAGAGTCGATAAGAGTCATAATTTTGGTGTCCCGCCTTCAGGTCCAATGCCACAAGTGGCATTGGACCTACAGACTACATAAAACTTTCCTAGTCTCAGAACCGTAACGGAACTCGATATGTTGGTGGCTCTGAGCTACTGTTTAGACCTATCCGTGATCGTCTAGTAGCTGAGTAGCCTAGTGGCCTAGTAATTTATCAACTAGCAACCGCTTGTCCTAGACACGCTAATGAGCACCTTCGACGAAGACAAGAAACACGAGCCGGAACTTGGAAACGGTGATAGCCTCTCTGAGCGGCTCGATTCTATTGATCTCGATGAAGACGATACCTGCTCTACTGACGATCTTCGGGACAAACTCGATCTGTAGCGGACTTATTGATGGGGGAGATAGAAGCCGTCGAGAATGTTGAGGAGTGGGTGTTGAGAGACCTCAAGAGTTCGAGTTTTAGTGATGAAGAACGGGAAGATGCAGTTGAGGGGATAGAGAAGGTCGAAAAAGATCTTGTCACTTGGGGACGGCCGATTCTGAAAGTTCTAACAATCGTAGAGCACACGGGTGACAAGACGGTCTATCGGTATCGAGATGATCCGCTTAGGCTCTTCTTCATCCGAAAAGGAGAGACTATGTACTGTATCGGCGTCGGAAAACGGAAAACGACGTACGATCGGGACTTGGATCAGTTCAGTGATCGAGCAGACAACCATCCACCCTGATTACAGCCACTCGACTTTCTCCCGCTCCCGAAGCTGTGCCTCGGGGCTGTGCGTTCCCCGGTAGTGGTCCAGGAACGTCTCCAGGTCGTCCCAGCCGCCCCAGTCGCAGACGACCATCGCGTCAACGTCGGCCGACCGGAGGCTCGTCGCCCACGTTCGTCGGAGATCGTGCATCCCGACATGTTTCCAGCCGGGTTCACTAGTCTCCTCAGCCAGTTGATCGCGTGCTCTGGATATCCAGCGACGTAGTGACCGTTTGCTGGACTGAATCACCGGTTCATCAGTCGGCTCCTCACGGATGTCTCCCACCGTTCGTATGGTTGTCGCTAAGTCGGAGGGAATCGGCGTCTCACGGTAGTGTCCAGTCTTCGCTGATTCCCACACCCGAAGCATCTTCCCAGCA
The DNA here is from genome assembly GCF_000023965.1 of Halomicrobium mukohataei DSM 12286. Classification (NCBI taxonomy): domain Archaea; kingdom Methanobacteriati; phylum Methanobacteriota; class Halobacteria; order Halobacteriales; family Haloarculaceae; genus Halomicrobium; species Halomicrobium mukohataei. The sequence goes on from NC_013202.1 coordinate 1,634,238, forward strand.
TCCGTATCTGCGACGTGATCGGGAGCGACACGCACAACTTCGTCGGTTCGAAGGCCACAGTGGGCCGCCAGTTGGATAGCTACGCGCCACTCGGTTTCATCGGAATGGTCCAGCAGTTGATTGACCTCTCGTTCAGATAACCATGCCTTCATTCCGTCTTGTTTTTCGTATTCTTCGAGGTTCATCTGTTGTCCGGTAATTCTCCTTTGCGGTCAGAAATCCTAGAAAGTTCCGGTCGTGGACCCCCAATCAGGGGCCAGATGGGGGTGATTCTGTCCGACTCTGTGCCGAGAGGCGGACACCAGAAGAGCAAAACTGTCGCAGAAAAGCTTGGGTGTGATCCTTCAGTAGGGGTTCACTGCGCTATTCAGGCGTGTGACGCCGTCGATCGAGTCGAAGTCGTCGTCGAAGCTATAGATATACTCGATGTTCTCAGACTCCATGAACGCAGTCTGCATACTGTCGCCGAAGTTCAGGCCGGGATAGCCACGAAACAGGGATCGACCGAGGCCGAAGTTCTTCTTCGGATTGTACTGCAGCTCGAAGTGTGCGCCCTGTACGAAGCGGTCGAGGAGGTCGACGGCGCGGTCATGGCCTTTTCGCTCCTCGACGAAATTCAGCGTCTCAAGCAACGCTTCGTTGGTGATGACGCCATCGGGCAACTCTCCGTAGTCGATCCCGCGCAGAATCTCCAGTCCACGCTGGTGGTCAGCGTCGTCACGATCCGCCGCAGCAATGAGGGCAGTGGCATCTAAGAGTGCCCTGCTCATCGCTCCTCTCCGCTCGTGTTGTGGGCGGTCCCGCCGTCTCCTCCCATCGACATGGGTTCGAAGTCATCGAAGACACCTTCGCGCTGGTGGACGACCTCCACCATCACGTCGCCCTCTTCGACGGTCCAGCGGATCTTGTCTCCCGCTTCGATGCTGAGTGCCTCTCTGATCTCGGAGGGGATCGTGACGCCACCACGTTCACTCACGGTCGTCTCGTCGCTGGTTCCCATATTGATAGCCATGTGCTGTGGTCAGTTAAGCCTCATGTGGTTTCTCATGTGCCACGCTGGGGAAAGAACACAGGAGCTTCACGACCTGCTCCGCTTCCTCTCGTCGCCGTCGACGGCGTCGGCCATCGCCTCCTGCTCGTCGGTCCCCGGCGGGGGCCGGTACGGGAGCTTGCTGGCGACCGCTCGCCCGAACCCTTCGAGCCGCTCCATCCCGTAGCGGGTCGGGACGGCCATGCCACCGAGGAACATCAGCAGGCCGAACGCGACCGTCTGCGTGTCGGGGAGCGCAGGTAGGACTGCCTGCATCACGATCCCTCCCCGATTGCGTCGGCGTCCACGTCGTAGGTCGGCCCCTCGTCGTGAACGCCGAAGGCCCGCAGGAGCGCCCTGAGCCGCTTGCGGTTCGATCGCGACCGCTGGGCCGTCCGTCGCAGCACCTCCAACTGTGCGAGCTCGATAGCGACCAGCACGGACAGCAGTGCCGCGACCGTCCCAAGACCGATGCTCATGCCCATTAGAGCAACCCTCCGATGGCGTCCCCGGCGTCCTCGACCGTGTCGGCCGCGCCGCCGGTCGCCCAGCTAAAGCCGTTACCGGCCGCGTCACCAGCACCCTCGACCGTGTCGGCAGCGCCGCCAAGCCACCAGTCCATCCCGTCGCTGACAACGTCGCCGGTGCCGTCGGCCACGTCCGTCGCACCGTCCCAGCTATCGCCAGCAGCGCCGCCCACGTCATCCGCGGCATCCTGTGCGCCGTCAGCCACGTCGCTGCCGACGGTGACGGCAGTGTACACGTAGTACAGTAGCCCGAGACCGATAACCACCATGAGGATCTGCCCGCCGCGAGACTCCGCGACCTGACGGGCATCGGCGCTGCCCTGCTTGGCAACATCGGCCACCTCGTCGGCGTTATCGGCGAGCGCGCCGCCGGCCGCTGCTGCCGCTGGAGCCGGACTCACCGCGACCACCCCCAGATCGCGACCAGTAGCGCGATCGCCCCGACTGCACCGACTGCCTCGATCGGCAGGCCGGCCGGACCGGTCGGTGATCTGTCTGAGGAATCCGACGTGTCGGTACCGGGCGTCCCGTCGCCCGGCCAGTCGGTCGAGCCATCCGGAGCGGTGGTCCCTCGATCCGCCTGACTGGAGTTCGGAGTGCCGTCAGTCCTGCTATCCGGTGTGGTCACCACCGCATCGGCAGATCCGTCGCCATCGGTGTCCTCGACGCCCTCAGACGGGCCAACAGTCGTGTCGCTGCTGCCCTCGTTGCGGCCGCTGATGATCGTGTGATCCGAGCCGTTCGTTCCTGAGCCCGAATCTGGGTTCGGGTCCGGGGGCGAATAACCGTCGTCGCGCGAGTCGTCAGTCTGCCGGTCGATGAGGTCCTGTGTCTGCTCCGATCCGCGACTCGACGACGAACTGCTCGGCGACGAGCCGGTGCTGTCGTCTGACTCGGAGATCGCCCCGTCGGGGCTGATATCCTTCCCGGTAGCCTGTTCCCATCTCTCGACTGCGTTCATCGCTCGATACCTCTGCTCTGAGTGTTGCTGTCGTTCATAATTGTATCACCATAGATTCGGTGCCGGTAGTCGGTCACGAGAGGGACCCTCCGAGATTACCCCCACGGCCGACGCTGAGCCCCTTGAGCTTCACCGGATCGAGGACGATCTGCGCAGTATCGTCCAGCGGCCCGATGGGCTCTTGGAGAGGGTTGCCGTCGTCGTCGACGGCGGGATTGAACCACGTGTACCGGACACCGTCGGGGCCGTTGGCTCTCCGGGCCACGCCCATGAACGTGGTGTAGGTCGTCGACAGACAGGGCAGATCGCCCCGAGCGTCGTCGTCGATCGCGGCCGCCGTCGGGAACACGCCGGCAGACATCACCCACTCGACTTCCGGCAGCGGGTTGCCGTCCGGATCGACTACCTCCACAGCGACGGGCCGGAAGGCTGCGGGAATGAGGATCCCACTCTGGTCGGTGCTCTCGGCGTGATCTCGACGGCGGTGGGGCCGCGGTCGGACCGTGTCGGTCGTCGCCGCCCCAGCTGCATGGCCGGTGCGCTCTGGCCGCGGCCGCACTGTGTCAGCCGTGACAGCCCCCGACGGGGCTACCCTACGGGACGTGTCGGGCCGGTTCTGGCTCGACGTGGCTGCCGAGGCCGACGTGGCCGTCCGCGAGTCGTCGCTGTCGCTCAGCGATCGGGCACTCGCCGCCGTCGGTGCCTCTGTGAACGTCGCCATCGGGTCACTCCATCGCGATGCCGACCTGTGCCACGTTGTGTGCCTTGCACAGCTTGTACAGGTTGTTCGCGCTCTCGTCCTGGATCGTGTCTTCGTGGCTGGCGTCGTCGCCCGATTCTTCTCGAACCCACATCGAGTGCGTCCCGATGATGGCGTCATTCCCGTCGTTGTTCTGGTACTGGCCCGAACACACCACGTTGTCCGTCGTCGTGTAGTTCGCGAAGTTGTTGTCCGGGTTCACCTGCCCTCGACCGTGCTGGCTGCTGCCCGATTGCGTTCCGGGCATCGCGCTCAGGAAGTTCGTCCAGTTGCGTGAGTGGCGGTCATCGTAATCAGTGTCGTAACACTGTGCGTGCCAGAGAACTGCGTAATTGCTCTCTCGGTTGGCGGCCGCGTCGAAGTCCCAGGTCTCTGCGAGTCGGGCCATCCCGATCGCCATATCTTCGTCGTTGCCGTCTCCGACGTTCCGCTCGACGTAGAAGGCCCACCCGTCGGTGTCGGAGTAGTCGAGATAGTAGCTCACGCTGTCCCCTTCGTCGATGATCTCTCCGCCCCTATCGTCGGGCGCATATCCCATCGGATCATCATAATCGTCTCTGCCGGTCTCAGCAGCCACGTCGTGCGCGTAGCGATCGGCCCACGTCGAGTTTGCCGAGTCCCAACTGGGACCGTGTTCCATTCGGATCGCTCCAGCGTACCCATTGTCGAGTACGAAAATCTGGAAACACTCGCCGTTCGGTGCGCTGATGACGAACCACTCCCCGTCGGCGATGCTCTCGGCGTCGCCGTTCGCTGAGGTGTCTTCGAGCGACCAGTTGGTCATCCCGGCGATGTTGTCTCTGAGTGCCGCCAGTGCTTTGCCCCACGTCGTCGCGATTGGTCCTTCGAAAGTCATGTTATCGTAGTGCCAACACTTTCAGAGTGGTGTCGGCGTCACTCTCGGTCATCTTTCGGTACCACAGCTTTGAGGCGTTGAGTCCACCGGGTGGGCTGAGCGAAAACGGCGCTTCCGAGGCCGTCAGCGGGATCTCGCGGTTGGTCCCGGTCTGCTGGAACGAGACCAGCACCGGCCCATCGAAGCCCCACACGGTGACCGTATCGGCGGGGAACCCCCAGTCGAGACTCTGCTGGCCGACGCCGTCGACGGCGACCGGCACCTCAGTCACGAAATACGTCGGCTCGTCGCTGGTGCTGGTCTCGCCGAGATACTGGTCGCCACGCTGGTCGAGCAACAGCGCGAGCAGGAGCCGGTCCGTGTCGCTCTCCAGCAGATCCTCGTGCCAGGAGTCGGCTCCGATACCGTACTCGGACAGCACCCGCTCGATGACGCTGTCAGGGCCGACAGTGCTCATTGGCTCATCACCACGTCGTTGCTGTTGTGAATCATATCGTACCGTCCTCCATCGCCGTGTACAGCAGCAGTACGAGCATGCACAGGGTGCTGGCCAGCAGCAGGTCGTCTCGGTTGATCGGACGCCCCCGGAGGATCTCGTCCAGCGCCGAGTCGTCCGGTCCGTACTGTTGGCCGTCTCGCTGACCAGTGCTCGTCGTCGCTGCTGCGGTGCGTGGCTCTCCGGGTGGATTGCGACCGGTGCCAGATGCTTCTCGTCCGGTTACGTCTCGTGTAACAAGTCCGCCGGACGGCACGGCTCTACCTCCGTGCCGCGTCAGTCGCCACTGCCTGCTTCAGCCCGTCGATAGGGCCTTCTGCTCCGCGGACAGGCAGGTCAGTGAGCGCGTTCGTTGCGACCACCTCAGTCCCCGATCCGTTCGCGTCCGTAGCGAACGCGACCGTGTACGGGGCCGTGATGGTGAGTGCGAGCGTGAAGTCCGCCGGAATGAACGGATGGAGCGGGGACTGATCGGCGTCGACGGTGATGGGCTCTTTGCCCTGGTCCCGACGGTGGATCATCCCCATGTCTGCCGAGAAGAGAACGTCCGGCGTCCCGTTGGGTGCGACCTTCTGAATCTCCACGAGCGCCTGCGCACCGCTCGTGTAGTAGATCGTGAGCGTGTTGTCCGTCCCGTCGTCCGTGTAGGTGATCTGGTCGGCGGCGTAATCGACCGAGTCCGGTTGAACGCGGTTGTCGCCCTTGTACATCACCACGGAGTCGGTGACCACGCTCGAATCGATCAGTTCGTGAGTCAGGGGGAACGTCTCGGCGTCTCCGGCGTTTCCGTCGGTCGTGAACGTCTCGCGAGCCACCAGCGACAGGTCGAACGGACGGGTTGCGTCGACGGACAGCGCCCGCTTGGGCTGGTACTCCGCGACGGTCGTTGGCTGTCCGGGCGATCCCGTCGAGAAGCTGAAGTCACCGTTCGTGATGTTGTCGCGGCTGGTGTTGGCCTCCCGAAGACGCTGCATGATCTGCTCGTTCATGCTGTTAGTCCTCCGCTCGGACGGTCACGGCCTTGCGGTCGATCTCCAGGCGCGAGTTGTCCCAGTCGATCTGCTTCGACGATCGGATGGCGACCTGTACCTCCTCGAAGTCGAGCACGACCAGGCCGTCCCCGTTCAGTTCGGTTCGAGTCTGTTCTCGGTACTCCTCGTTCTGCTGTTCCTTGAGCGAGAGCGTCCGGTACTGTCGGATGTTGCTCAGGCGTTCGCTCACGATCATCGGCTGATCCCGACTCGGGGTGTCCCACCGCAGGAACACCTCGGTGTCGCGAGGCAGGTCGTTCCCGTCGGCGTCCTTCAGCTCGGCGTAGATGGGGACGCCAGAACCGCCGTACACGTGATTGTCGATCTCGATGACGAGCCCGTCGACGGGCGACCACGTGAGGATCGTGCTGTCGGTGTCTGGGATGTTCGTCTCTTCCGTCGCGTCGACCTTCGCGCTGCCGAGGTTGGTCAGACTCTCCGACATCAGTTACCCTCCGAGACCCGAGCGCGGAGTTCCTCCAGAACGTTGATGCCGCCGCCGATGGCGACCTTCCGGCCAGCGCCACCGTAGAGCGCGCCGCCAGCGGCGACTGTCGCCCCGTAGGCTTCGTTCGGGAGGTCCCGTCCCATCTTGTTCTCGACTGCGTACTGCACAAGTTCCGGTGCCATGTACCCGCCGCCGATGAGGGCCACGTCCATCACGTAGTCCTCCGAGGCGAGCGTGTCGATTGCATTACTAAATTCCATGCAATCCGGATGTGTGGGTGTAGAGCCTTCAACGAGCCACGAAACGAGGAATAACGGATACTGCCTCGTACAGCACCATGCTGTACACTACTTCAATACGGAGCAGCGTCCATCAACACGCGGACCACTTCGGCGTTGCTCGGCCGGCCCCCTGGCCGTTGCTGCTCGATCGTCTCGCGGAGCTGCTCGAAGTCCTGGCTGTCCGTCCCCTGGAGAGTGATTTGCGTTCTCATTCTGGCATCTTGATGCTCTTACCCGGCGCGCCGACGTGCTCGCTGTCCATGTCGACGTTGGCCGAGTTCATCCGTCGCACTGTGCCGCTGTCGTCCGAATAGATCCACTCCGAGCCGGTGACTATGTCGCCGTCCGTCCACTTCCGCACCGAGACCGGCCCTCCGTCGTCGGCGTGGAGGTCGTCGGGAAGGCCCGGCACGCGGTGGCCGCCCGACCGGTGAAGGTCCTGCGGGTAGTCCACTACACCGCCGATCTTTGAGAGGTCGCGGTCGCTCTCGAAGCCCCCGAGTTTCCGGGCGGTACACTGGGCGATGATCGTCTCTGCCAGCTCTGAGAGCCGTTGAGTTACCCAGATACTCGACTGGCCCTCGCCGCGCCCGGTCGTCGCCAGCCCCTTGATGGGGTCGAGGAGCTTCGCCTGTTGCTGGGCAACGAAGTGGGCTTCGTCGATGACCCACAGCACCGATAGGGACGACCGCCGACCGGCACTGATCGCCTTCGCACAGACCGCTCGCCACTGTTCAGGCGACAGGTGCGAGTGGCGGGCCAGCACGACGTTGCCGTTCTGCTCGATCAGCTGCCGGAAGTGATCGGTCGACCACTGCTCGGCTTCGACGGGGCCGGCGATCCAGTGCTTGGCCTTCCCGGCCTTGACGAGACCGCGGTACTCGTCCTTGTAGTCCAGCAGCACCACGCCGTCGTACTCCCCGAGGTTGCTTTCCGTGGTCGCCTGACAGACGTAGGACTTCCCCCATCCGCTCGCCGCTGCGAGGAGCAGATTCACGCCCCACACCCCGCGAGTCCGAGAGACGAACCAGCCAGCCACGCGATGGCACCAAGTAGGCCGATCAATTCGCCGTCACTCATCGTCGCCATTGCCCTCCTTGACGTGCTCGCCATCGAGCCGGAGCGTGTCGCCGCCGGAGGTCCTGATGCGCCGCTGCTCGCCGTCCTCGATCACGTCGAGATCCAGGTCGGTCAGAACAGCGTGGTCCGGGTACTCGTCGGGATCGGCAGGCTGGTCGCTCCGAGCCTGCGAAACCAGCAGATCGAGCAGTAGCGCGACGATCAGCACCCACGCTACGGCTTCGGCCGTCTTCCTCACCTGTCTGGTCGTCGAGGGCAAGTTCACATTCATGCCAGCGCCTCCGTGTTCGCGTAGATCGCCTGTTCTGTGGCCTCACTCGGGCCGGCCAGCAGGTCGGTAACGGCCCGCCGACGGTCCCACTCGACCACCGCCTCCTCGAACCGATCGAGCGAGACGCCCCACTGTGCGCTGACGTGTCGATCCGCCAGCGTCCGATCCGCTTGTCCTTCGATCCCCGCCTGGTGTCGCACCGCGTCGGCCCAGCGGGCGATCTGGTCCTGCCACTCGCCTGGCTCCATCTCCGCGTAGGTCGCCAGTATCGCCGGGTCACTCACGTCGAGATCGTCGGGAGCACACCGCGACAGCCAGATTTCGGCCAGCGAGGGGCCGCCGGGGGTCCGGGCGGCAATCACGTCGCAGAGTTCGGCCACGCGCTCCTCCACGTCGAGGTCGGTCACGCTGTCGTCGGGGTCGATCCCCAGCCGCTCGCGCTGGTCGAGCACGGCCGCCCGCTGCTGGGCTTCGATCTCGGCCAGTACTCGGGCGTGGGCCGTGATCCGCTCGGAGTTGTGAGGGTCGTTCAGGTCGCCTTTCATCTGCCGTAGCTGCTTCATTCGCTCCATCATAGCTGTAGGTTCAGGTCGTCGGTGAGGTCACTGATCGCGTCCTGTGCCACGTCGGTCTCGGTGAGTACGATCACCAGCGCGAGGCCGGCGGTCCCGATGGCCACCTGCTTGCCCGGCGAGAAGTCCATCTCCATACCGCTCTCCGCGAGCCACTGGTCGACCGCGTCGTCAAGCTCGACCGGCGGCGACCGGGCCAGTTCCTCGATCGCTTCGGCGTCCTTGCTGGTCTCTCCGTCGCTGGACTCCGCGATCTCCCCCAGCAGTAGAGAGAGCATCATCACGTACTGGTCGCCCCACGACTCGCCGTCTGGGACGGTCGGCTGTGCAGTGCTCTCAGTGTTCTCGTCGTCGCTGGTGTCGCCCTCGTCGTCATCCTGTTCGTCGGCCCCAGCGCCAGCTTCCTCCTCGATGGCGTCGGTATCGAGGTCGAGGTCGTCGAGGTCCACGTCGGCCCGCTCGTCGTCCTCAATCGCCGGCCGGTCATCTTCGGTCTCCTCCGGCTCCGGTTCGGGATCCGGAGCCTGCTCCTCGGGCTGCTCCTCCTCGACGGCGTCAGCATCCGCGCTCATCAAAACACCTCCTCGGGTGTTTCGCCGTCGTCTACGGGTTCGGCGGCCGTGCTCTCCACCTCGATCGGTTCCTGCTCGTCGTCACTGTCGGAGCTGGTCGCGAGCGCCACGACCACCGCGAGCAGCACGGTCCCGACGAGGATCACCGCCCCCGAGCGGCCGCTACCACCGCTTTGAGCGTGGTCGTCCTGATCGTCCGTCCCGCTGCCGTTGGTGCTTTCACCACTGCTCTCCCCGCTCGTTTGCTGTAGCTGTTGCTCGTACTCGTCGGATTGGTCCATCTCGTCGCCCTCCTCGGGCTGCTCGTTTCCCGCTTCTGTGCCGCTGTCAACACCCTCTACTGGTGCTTCGCCCTGCTCGTCGTCCTCGTCTTCCTCGGTAGCGGCCGCTCCACCGGTGCCGGGCGGGTCGTCGTCGCTGTCACCGCTCTCGTCGACGCCCATCAGCGCCGCTCGAAGTGCTTCCATGTCCTCGTGAGCGGCGTCTTTCTTCGCGTTGATGTGCCGCCGGACACTCTCTTTGCTCTTTTCGCCGTCTTCGTTGTAGTCGCACCCCTCTGCGGGGCAAATTGGTCCTGTCATAACTCACTGATCGTCCCCTGTTCGGGGTCGTGAAACTGCTGCTGGTCGGTGCTCTCGGTGCCGTTCTCTGCCCCCATCGAGGGGTCGTCTCGTTCGTCGGCGAGGAGACCGCCCCGGTTGACCGGTGCTTCAGCGGTGCTTTCTCGCCCCTGAGCGGTGCGGGTATCCGCTTCGACTGCCAGTGCCGTCTGCTGGTTTTGCTGCTCTCGCTCCCCGGACAGGTCGACCTGCGCGCTTTCGGCCCCCTGAAGCACCTGCTCGTTCTCCGCTTCTGTGCTGCTGTCAGCACCCTCTACTGGTGCTTCGCCCTGCTCGTCGCTGTCAGTGCCGGCGACCACCTGCCGAATGTGCTCGCGGTCCCCCTGAGTGACGGGGTGCGAGTGGTCGCTGTGGTCGGCGTGGCACTCGTAGCAGTCGGCGGCCATCTGCCGGGCCAGGTCCATCAGGTCGGCCTGTGATCCCTCCAGCTTCTCGAAGTGAAGGGGCTGCTGGCCGACGGTCTCCCGAATCTCGTTGATTGTTCGGGCGGCCTGCTGTGCGTGGACCCATTCGTTGGCCAGCGTTTCGAGGGCGTCGTCGACGGCGTCGAGCGCCCCGAGGTAGCCGTTCCACGCCTGCTTGAGCGCGCCCTTCTGCTTGCCCGTCAACTCCTCGGACTTGACCGCCTCGCCCTGTTCTACCTCCTCGGGCTTCGAGGGAGCCGGGCGGTCGTCCGGTGCCCGCTGGGCCAGTAGCATCTCCTGCACGTCGTCGAAGTCGTACTGGCAGGTCTCGGTGAGGAACTCGCAGGCTTCGGGATCACCTGCCTCGCAGTGGCCCCGTGCGTGGTCGCATCGCTCGCCCTTTGCCGTCTGGGCAGCGTCAGCGGCCTTCTCGTCGGCACTCTCCTGCTCGTCGGTGCGCTTGCCGCTCTCGCGGCTGGCGTCGGCCATCACCTCGCGGTGTTCGTCGACAGTCAGAGTGCCGTCGTAGTAGCTCACCCAGTCCTCGACACCCTCGGACCGAGCGATCCCCTTGACCGCCTTCGCGTGGGGAACCGAGGCGCGTGCCTTCCCGAAGTCGATCCGGTCACGCTCGCCGTCACTGAGCGGCACCTGACCGGGACCGTCGCTCCCTTCGCCCCGACTGTCTTCTGCTTCGAGGCGCTCGGCGTCAAGCACATGGTCCGGCGTGTCGGCGTCGGAGTAGGCGACGGTCTTCAGCCGCCGGTCGTCGTCGGTACACAGATACTCCTCGTGTCGGTCTCTCGCGGCGTCTGCCGCGTCCTTGGTTCCATACTCGATACGTGTCGTCACGGGGGAGAAGTCACCACCATACCCCTAACCGGGACGTAGAACGTGTTGGGTGGCTGGACCACTCCGAGTACGAGTATATATTCGGATACAGACTTTTTACTAATCAGATTCTAGAAGGTTCCATGTCGCAGCGGCAAGTGAGATACAACGTTGGTCGGGCGCTGTCGGACAGTCCGGTGGTGCCCCTTGGTGATGCAAAAGCGCAGGAACAGGGCGGTTCTTCGGTCTACGTGCCATATCCGCAACCCCACGCCCGGAATCAGGGCATCGAGCAGAGTAGTGAAGTGGAGCTGGCACTGCTCGCTGGGACTGGGGTTATCATGGTCGCACCGTCTGGGTTCGACTGGGATACGCTCGAAAAGCAGGGTGAGCCGTTTACTGCCGGTCAGTAGCCGTGCTCACGTCGCGGCTGTTCCCGCCGTCCGCAACCGCGAATAAAGTCTGCTGTTCTTGGCGGCCTTCAACGGCTCGAAGAATGCTTTCGGATAGCTCGTGTGGGACTTTCGCACGTTCCGCTGGGTCGCGTGGGTACGGGTCTTCTGTGTTCGCACAGCCGCCGTGCGTGTTGGATTCGTGGCAGTCGTCGGCGTAGCCGCACCACCGATACTCGAAGCCCTGTGGGTGGTCTCCCCACAGGTCGGTGGGTTTCATCACGTCCTCTCCGTACTGGCAGTAGCTGACGGTGCCGGCAGGCTGACCGAGTATCCAGCGCAGCCGGCCGACGGGGTTTTCGAGGAACCAGTAGTCGGGCGAGATCGCCTTGATGAGCCCGACGATGTGGTGCGTGAGTGTGATGTGCTTCCGGGTCTTCGGGTGGTCCGGTTCCTTCGTCTCCGGGTTCCAGTACTTCTCCGACGGGCACGCCTTCGAGAACGTAGTACACGGCGGGCTGGCGAGGACGATGTCGGCGGCCGGCAGATCTGCCGGCCGGAGGTTGAGCACGTCCGCGCAGATGTCCGGCTCGAACTCCTCTTCTATCTCAACGGTGACGACTCGCCAGTTTTCGGCGTCCTCGAAGGCCGACGAGAACCCGCCCAGGCCAGCGCAGAGGTCCAGACAGATTCGTTCAGTCCCGCTTCCAGACTGCTCAGTCATCGGCCGGCGCACCTCCCTCGATGCCGAACTCGTCACGGGCGGTCAGCGGACGCACAGCAACTTTCCCGTAGACGACTGAGAGAAACGGCGTGTCGTCGAGTGGTTCCAGCACTTCCTCACGGATGATCTGTTTCGGCGTGTTCGGGTGGGTCTCCTCGCAGAGGATCGACTTCACTCGCTCTACACTGATGACCCGCTTTTGATCGCCAGCGAGTGCGAGGTAGGCGTCGGCGAGCGTCGGGTCTTCGGGGAGGAGGTACCGCGAGTCTTGCGACGACGGCAGGAATTCGTCGAGAGCATCACGGACCACATCGCTTTTCGTGGCTCCGTGCGCTTCGATGTACTCGTCGAAACGGGCAGCGAGAGCGCCGGAAAAACGTGCTTCGGCCCGTGCCTCTGCCTTGTGCCGGTCGGCGGTCTCGGAGTCGCCGGGCAGTCGACTTCCGCGGGACCCGCTCATGGTTTCCTCCGATCCGCAGATCGGGGGTCGGTTGCGGAAGCACTCGAAACGAGGGTCGGGCTAGCCCGCATCCGGGGGGTGGCTAACCTCGGGTTCGTTTCGAGTCGAGTGTATGGTGGCGGACACCCCCCCCGCATCCGCCTGAGAGAGTGTAGTGGGTGGGTCCCCCGTCATCGCTGAACACCTCCGACCTTCTCGCGAGCAGCGTTCAGAAGGTTCCCGATCGTACCGAAGGCGCGGTCGGTTCGGCGGGCGAAGGGACGGACGCCCTCGTCGCCAACGTCACAGTGCAGGTAGGCGTCGAGTTCGGCAGGAGTGAGGTCGGTGAGTCGTGGCCGTGGTGGTGGATCGAAGCGGAACCACGCTGGTGGCTCGTCGTACTCACGGCCGGTCGTGAGGTGTTGCACGGTGATCCGGCCCCGAGACCACCGCCACCACAGACTGGCGAGGTGGGCGCACCAGCCGCGATACTGGCCGCTTGCACAGTCGCACTCGGCGACGAGGTGCTGGCCGTCGAGGGCGAAGGTCACGCGGTGGGGGTCATCGCTCTCCTCAAGCCAGACCATCCGCTCGGCGTCGTTGATCGGGCCGCCTCGATCGCCCTCCGTCTGCGCTCGCTGCCAGCTCTCCGAGAGCGTCCAACCCTCGGGGAACCGGAGTTGAGACGGCTCGCCGAGGCGATCGTCGAAGGTGGTCGACGGCGTGAACGTGGCTCCGCTCATCGTCGCCCTCCGTGGCAGTTGGGACACCACTCGCTCGGGATCGACGAATCGCCGCGAGTCCCGCGTCTCAACCGATTACCACAGTCGGGACAGAACCTCATGGGCGGCACACCCCCTTGTCCAGGGCAGGGCACCGCTTCAGTTCGCGGTCGATGGCGAAGCCGCAGAACTGACAGATTTCTTGGCTGTCAGCGTCGGGTGCACGGCTCACGCTGACCACCTCGTTTCAGTGAGAAAGCGGCGAAGAAGGCCGCTATCCTTTATTTTGGAGTGGGACCGCCGAGATTCGAACTCAGGTCCTACCGACCCCATCGGCAGAGGATACCACTACCCCACGGTCCCGCACTCGGGATGAGGAGGGTCCACTAATTAAGGGCTACGCTTCGGCGTTGTGTGTGGGAGTCATCGTCTCGGTCGGGCGCGTCGAGTCGCGGCGGGTGTCGCCGCCCACAGAAGCGTTAGACGAGGACGCGTTCGAGTTCGACGGCGACGCCGCTGTCGGCGTCGGGGTCGCCGACCAGTCTGCCCAGACACACCGCCGCGCCGTCGGGTGTCACGCAGCACACGTCGGCACCCTGCTCGGCGTCGGTCTCGATCACGCCGGGTGCGTAGACCGGTGCGCCGTGTGCCACTTCGCGGGCGGCGCTGGGTGCGATGGTCACCGTGGGATAGCCGGCCAGGGCGCGTTCCGCGGGTGCGACGGTCTCGTGGAGCCACGTCTCGTCGTCGTTGTCGGTCCACTCGGCCAGTGCGTCGACGAGGTCCTCCATGGTGACGAGGTCGCGATCGTCGAAGTCGCCGGTCGCGGTGCGTCGGAGTTCGCCCATGTGTGCGCCGGTCCCGAGCGCGAGCCCGATGTCGTGACAGAGCTTTCGGACGTACGTTCCAGAGCCACAGCGGACGCGCAGGAGCGCCCGGCGATCGTGGCGTTCGAGGACGTCTAGCGCGTGGATCGTCCGGCTGCGGAGCCGTCGTTTCACGGCGCTCTTGCGCGGGGGCTTCTGGTAGATTTCGCCCTCGAACTCGGCGACGATCGAGTCGAAGTCCGGCGGGGCCTGGTCGTGGAGTTCGAGAATCGTGACGTACTCTTTGACTGCGTCGTCGAACACGCGTGCCGCGCGGGCGGCGTCGCCGAGCAAGATCGGGAGACAGCCCGTGACCTTCGGGTCGAGCGTTCCGCCGTGTGCGACGCGCCCGAGCGTCCGGTCGTCGCCGGCCGCGTCGAGCGCGTCGTCGACGGCGTCCCGGACCCAGGCGGCCACCTGGTGGGCGGAGGGGCCGGGTGGCTTGTCGAGGTTGACGACGCCGAAGGTGAGCAGATCGGCGGGCGACCGGTGTTCGGGCGAGTCGCGGACCATCTCAGAACTCGTAGGTGACGCCGGCCGTCGGCGCTTTCCCCTCGTCACCGTCCGGTTCGTAGGCGTCGACGGCGGCGACGATGAGCTCCTGGACGCCGGTCTCGTCCCAGCGGGCGGTGTTGATCGAGAGGTCGTAGATCGATCGGTCGTCGATGTCGATGCCGTAGTACTCCTGGTAGCGCAGTCCTTCGCTCTCGGCGCGGGCCTGCGTCTCGTCTCTGGCTTCGGTGACGGACTTCTCCTCGCGGTCGGCGATACGTTCGGCTCGCACGTCCAGTGGTGCGTCGAGCCACAACTTCAGGTCGGCGTGGTCGCCGGCCATCCAGCCGGCCAGCCGGGATTCGAGGACGAGATCGTCTTCCTCGCGAGCGGTCGATCGCAGTCGCCGGTCGAGGTCGCGGTCGATCTGGTCGTCGGACTCGGCCTGCTGGTTCAGTTCGACCAGCGAGACGCCGCGTTCCTCGGCCAGCGAGCGAAAGATGTCGCCGCCGCTGACGTGGTCGTATCCGAGCTTCTCGGCGAGGTTCGCGGCGAGCGTGCTCTTGCCGCTACCCGCCGGTCCGGAAACGGTGATCAACATGTATCGACTGGTGAGGGCGCGAATAAAGAGGCTGTCTGTTTCCGGTCGCGTTCGCGGTGTCGGCTACCCCGTCGGCGAGGTCTGGACGTTCAGTGCCTTCCGGAGCAGCTGGCTGAACCCGAGCGAGCACAGGAAGTACCAGAGGATCCAGGCCTGGAGCGGCCCGAGGACACCCTGTTGCCAGTTCGAGACCTCGCCCACCAGCGGAAGCACCATCACGGTCTCTGCGGCCTCGATGTGACCGTCGCGGATCATCCAGTACATCCAGAGGAAGGCGGGGATCGTCAGTAGCATGATCCACACCATCGGGCGGAACTGGGCTTTGAACATGCCCAGCTGGTCGCCCATCGCCTCCATCTGCTCTTGCTGGATCTCGTCGAGGGCTTCGTCGTCGCCGCGCTCTTTGGCGGCCTCACGGCGGTCCTGCAGATCCTGCATCTTCTCTTGGTACTTCCCCATGACTTCCGAGTCCATGAGGTTGTCCTGGAGGAGTGTCGACCAGAGACCGGTCATGATCGCCAGCACGAGGATGACGACGTAGAACGGAACCACGTCGTTGAGCGGCCCCAGTACGATGTCGATCGTGCCGCCGACGAGTGCGCGCACGTCCTGTTGCATGTAGCCGGCGAACAGGCCCACGGTGACCAGGGCCGCGCCCTTGTCGTAACTGGTCCAGTTGACGCCCTCGTCGTCGCCGTCGCTGTCGCCGCTGGTGGCCGCGGCGGCCTCGACGCTGTCTTCGCCGAGCGCGTCGCGGATCCCGTCGGGGTCGCTGAGGACGAACCCTGCGCCGTCGGCGTCGACCAGCAGCCCCTTCTCGATGAGCCGGCCCCACTGACCGCTCGTGAGATCGTCGCTCACGTCGGCCCAGGAGACGGTTCCCTGCTCCTCGGCGACGGCGAGGACGGTCGCCAGTGCGTCGGTCATGTCCTCGCCCTCGCTGGCGAGCGACTCTACTTTCTGGGCGGTACGTGCCATTCGTGTACTACTCTACAGCGGCGAGCCCTTATGAACGTTTTACTCGACGCGCGCGTCGATGGCGTCCTGGATGTCGGCCCAGACCTCGTCGGGGGTCTGCTCGCCGTCGACGGCGACGAAGGCGTCGTCGCCCTCGTAGTGATCGATCACCGGTCGGGTGTTCTCGTCGAACACGTCCAGTCGGTTGCGCACGGACTCCTCGTTGTCGTCGTCGCGCTGGATCAGGTCGCCGCCACAGTCGTCACAGACGCCGTCTTCCGCGGGCGGACTGAACTCGACGTGGTAGTTCGTGCCACAGTCGTCACACACCCGACGGCCGGTGAGTCGGTCGACCAGTTCCTCCCGAGCGACCGACAGCGAGAGGATCACGTCGAGGTCGGTCATGTCTGCCAGTTCCTCGGCCTGTTCGAGGTTGCGCGGGTAGCCGTCCAGGACGAAGCCGTCGGCCTGAGAGAGGGCCTCGTCGACGATGGCGTTGACGACTTTGTCCGGCACGAGGTCACCAGCGTCCATGTACGCGCCCGGCGTGTCGTACTCCGTGTCCATGTCGGAGATGTCCATCTCCTTGTTGCCACGGAGCGCGTCGCCGGTCGTGACGTGCTCGACGCCGTAGGTCTCGGCGATGTTGCTCGATTGCGTGCCCTTGCCCGCACCCGGCGGACCCAGAATCAGGATTCGTGGTGCTGCCATGCCCGACGATTCTGTGGCGTGCAATAAATGATTGTCCAAACGGTTCGACGGCTCGACCGACTGTCGCGCCTCTGTGGATCGGTACGGTAACTTCTTGCGTCCCCGGTGGTCGAAAGTACTATCCCCGGTCATGTGTAGGGAGGGATATGAGCACTCCACCGGGGGAGTACTACACGGAGGAACGGTGGCAAAACTGGATCGATCGTCTCGACGAAGAGGAGATCGATCCGGAAGACGAAGATTCCGCTCGCCTGCTGTTGAATCTGCAGGACGATGCGGCGATCGCCGTCGCCAAGATCATCACCGATCACGACGACGAGTTGATCGATCGGGAGACCGCGCTCGAGGAGATCGCGGACATCCGCGCGATCGTCCTCGAAGAGATCGACCTCGACGACGAGGAGACCGTCATGCTGATCGACGGCGTCCAGACCTCCCTCGTCTGTGTCTTCTACGCCGCCGAGGAGTACATCGCCGAGGGGCCTGCCGAGGAAGGGACCGTCATCGACTACATCGAGGCCGCGGCCGACGCCGAGGCCGAGGAAGACCTCGACGCGGCGCTCGGTTACTGCGTCCAGGCCGGCACGCTGGTCATCGACGGCGAGGAACTCGACGTGGACGCGGCCGCCGAACTCGAATACGGGCTGGTCTCGGAGTGGGCCAACGGACTCGATAGCCTCCAGACGGCAATGAGCGACCCCGAGGTCGTCGAAGAAGACGAAGAGGGCGACGCGTAGTCGTTATCGTTTGGATCATAGCTGCGGACAGCTTTTTTACCGGGTACTGACAAGGACGGGCAATGGGACTCCGGGACGACGACCGCGCCCAGTCGGTCCAGATCGGAGCGGTGTTGCTGTTCGCGATGCTCGTCGTCGCGTTTTCGAGCTATCAGGCGTTCGTCGTCCCGAACCAGAACCGCGCGGTCGAGTTCAACCACAACCAGGACGTCCGAGACCAGATGCAGGATCTGCGCAACGCACTGGTCTCGATCCACGGCGAGACGGCGACCAGGTCGGTGACGCTGACACTCGGGACCCGCTATCCCGCCAGACTCGTCGCCGTCAACCCCGGCCCCGCCTCGGGGACGATTCGCACCAGCGAAACCGCGGAGTCAGGGGCGAATCTGACGATCGCGAACGCCACCGCCAGCGGTGAGACCGGCGACTTCTGGAACGGCACCGATCGGCGCTACGACACCGGCTTTCTCGTCTACCAGCCCAGCTACAACGTCTACGGACAGGCCCCGGAGACGGCCTACGAGAACACGGTCCTGTCGAACCGCTTCGCGGACGAGAGTCTGGCGGAAACCGGCCAGACGATGATCGACGGCAAGCGGATCAGCCTCGTGACGATCAACGGCTCTCTGAGCCGGACCCAGGCCGGTTCGACGAGCCTGGACCTCGAACCGGTGAGTACGTCGACGACGACGGTCGCGGTGTCCAACGACTCCTCGAACGTGACACTCTCTGCGGCGACGCAGCTGTCCGAGTCCGAGTGGGACGCGCTCCTGGCGGACCAACGCGACGAGAACGGCGGTCACGTCCTCGACTACGAGGTCCAGACGGTCGCTGGCGCTCGGTACGATCGTCTGTGGGTCACGCTCGAACCGAACGTCTCCTACCGGCTCCGCATGACGAAAGTCGGGGTCGGAACGAACGTCGCCGAGGAGGAAAGCGCCTATCTGACCGACGTAGCGGGCAACGAATCGACGATTCCTGAGGAAACGACCCAGGAGCTCGTGGTCTCGGTCCGAGACCGGCTCAACAATCCCGTCTCTGACGTGACGGTCAACGCAAGTATCGAGTCAGCGACGGGGAACGGGACACTCGCAGCGACGGAGCAGACGACTGACGATAGCGGTCAGGCCACGTTCAGATACGAAGCGGCCGACATCTCTGGGACGACCAGTGAGACGTTCCAAATAAACGCGAGTCTGACTGGCACGAGCGCCGAGATCGGTGGCGCACAGTTCGATTCGACCACCGCGAAGAACGTGACATTCACTGTCAGCGTCCAGAACAGCGACAACAGTGGACTCGGTAGCGGCGGCAGTGGTAGTCCGTACGCAGTTTCGTGGCTCGATCCCTCACAGACAGGCGTCACCTGTCCGGACGGTGCCAATGGCGTCTGTACCGTCGATGCGAGCAAGGCAGCCACTGTCGACCTGACGGCGACGACCAATCCGACTTCGGTGGGAACCATCATCGATTACTCGCTCAACGATTCAGGCGCTGGGTCGGTCAACCCCGGTGAGGGCGAGACGGACGCGGCTGGCGAGAACGGCACGACGTTCACACCAACTCGTAACGGAGGTGTCACTGTGTTCGCGTCAGGGGGCGGGAGTGGCGATGCAATCGAACTTCTGGTGTCGAACTACGCGTCCGGCTTGGTGTACAACGACGACGCCGTCACCTACGACGGTGCGGACACGGACAGCGTCGCTGGCGGGGTGAACTTCTCCGTCACGAACCGTTTCGGCGAGAGTGTCACGATCACCGATGTCAGGATAGCGCCGGCAAACAGCGCTGTCACGACCCTCAGCGACGGCGGGACGCCGAACGGCGAACCCGTGACGAGTGAGGTGTACGTCGCTGCGGACCTGGCCGATGCCCACGTCGATTACAATGACGGGACCGCCCTCCCGCGAACTGTCGATCTGGACGCCGACGGATTCAGCAACGACGGGAACGCACAACTCTCGGACGGCGCAACGGCGACGTTCTACCTCTACGAGTTCACTGACGGTACCTCGTCGGTCGACATGAGCGGCGAAGACGTGGAGATTACGGTCACCTACCAGCCAGCGAGCGGCGGAACCGAGACGAAGACGTTTACGATCACGCCAACCGGCGGGGGTGGCGGAGGCGGTGGCGGCAGTTCCGCGCCGTCGGCGACCATAACAAGCGCGACCTACAGCGCCGGATCCTCGCCGCCGACCGACCGATACGACGTCACCGTCGACGTCTCAGACGCGGACGGCGACCTCGACCGCGTCGAGTACGAACTCACCGATTCGTCGGGCACGGTTGTCGACACGGCGACGGACAACGGTGTGAGCGGAGCCAGCGACACCTCGGCCGAGCGACTAGTCGCACAGACCAACGAGCGCGATAGCTCGTATACCATCAGGGTGACCGTCTACGACTCCGCATCACCGCCCAATACGGGGAGCACCCAGACCGTCGTCTCGGGTAGCGGCTGACCGACTGATCGGTGTCCCCCGAGTTACGACGTGACCGGGTTGCCCAGCGACAGTCGTCGGTCCAGACGACAGATCGAACTGACGACGACAGATATGGTGGTGTCGCCGACCGTCGGTCGGCTTGATCTTGCGAGCTGAGTGTACGATATTCGACGATCGTCGAATGAATAGTCGACAGTCTCTTATACGGCGGTGGTAACTCTCACAGTATGACAACGGTCGGTATCGACGCGATCGAGATTCGGACGGGCAAGCTGCAACTGGACCTCGCAGAGACGTTTGCGCCGGCCCAGGACGAGGATCCCGGCAAGTACACGAAAGGGCTCGGTCTCCACGTCTCTTCGTTCCCCGACGTGTACGAGGACATCGTGACGATGGCGGCCAACGCGGCACACCGGCTCATGGAGCGCAAGGGTCTGACGCCCGACGACATCGGCCGGATCGACGTGGCGACGGAGTCGGCTTTCGACAACTCCAAGCCCGTCTCGACGTACGTCGCCGGCTGTCTCGAACAGGTGTACGACGACGACTTCCACCACGCTAACAAGGGCGAGCGGAAGTTCGCCTGCATCGCCGGGACCCAGAGCCTCGACGACGCGTACAACTGGATCCGCGCGGGCCGCAATCGCGGCCGCAAGGCGCTCGTGATCGCGACCGACACCGCGCTGTACGCCCGCGACGACCCCGGCGAGGCCACACAGGGTGCCGGCGCGGTCGCGATGATCGTCGACGAGAATCCCGACTTCGTCGAGCTGTCGACCGACCAGGGATTCGGGAGCGCCGACGAGACGGACTTCCTGAAGCCAAACCAGCAGTTCCCCTCCGTCGACGGCAAGCGATCGATGAAGGTGTATCTCGCACGCATGCGCGAGGCGATGGAGGACCTCGAACGAGCCGGCGTCGACCTCCACCCCGACGACTTCGCGCTGATCCCGTTTCACACGCCGTTCCCGGGCATGGTCCGCAAGGCCGCTGCTCTGGGCTATCGCCACGTCTGCCGTGACACCGACGTGGAACTGACGCTGGCCGAGGAGATCGGCCGTCAACCCCGCCGCGAGGAGTTCAAGACACAGGAGCAGTTCTTCGACGCCATCGAGGAGTACACGGACGCACTCACCGAGACGGAGCGCTACGAGGACTGGTACGCCGACACGATCGAACCGACCCTCGAAATCGCCCGCGAGGTGGGCAACTGGTACACCGGCTCCGTCCACGTCGCCCGCGTCGCCGGCCTCAAGCACGCACTGGAACACGACCGAGACCTGACCGGGGCCCAGCTCCTCGTGGCCTCCTACGGCTCGGGCGCACAGGCCGAGATCCACGCTGAGACGGTCGCCGACGGCTGGAAAGCGGAAATCGAGGCGCTCAACGTCGACGACCAGCTCGACCGCCGCTACGACATCTCCTTTGCGGAGTACGAGCGCATCCACGACGTACACAACCACGACACCGACGACTACGCCGACGTGGAGGAACTCACCACGCCAAGCGAGGAGTTCGTCTTCGACGGCTGGGGTCGGATGGGCGAACGGAAGTATCGCTACGTGCGATAGCACGGATCGAGAGCGAAGCGAGCGATCCGGTTTTTCGCCCACGTTTTTGCGCGAGTGGTGCGGGACCGGAGGTCCCGCAGACAATGCGAACGGGCGCTTTTCGCCCGTGAGCAGATGGTAGCGAACGGAGTGAGCTACCCGAAGCGGAAAAAGGTGGGCAGCGGGACGGATGGGCGAACGGAAGTATCGCTACGTGCGATAGCGCGCGAACATCTCCTCCAGGCATCTTTTATACATATCGGGCTGAACGAAGCGGTGATGCCCTCCACTCGACGACAACTCCTCGCGACGACCGGCCTCGCCGTCGCCACGGCGTTTGGCGGCCGATTCGCCGGGGCTCAAACGGCTGTGTCTTCCTCGGCCAACGACTGGCCGATGGCTCGCTACGACGCCGCTGGTACGGCGTCTCACCCGTCTGGGACGGGCCCGAAAGACGAGGTCGAGATCGTCTGGAGCCACGAGTCGACGGCGTGGTTTCGGGGGACGACGACCCCGATCAGAGCGGGCGACACGATTTACGCGGCCGGCCGTGGGTTGCTGGCACTGGACACCGAGGACGGCGAGCGCCGATTCGGAGCGTCCGGTCCCTACCAGTCCAGCCCGGCCCGCGTGTCGGCGTCCCTGTACGATACCGACACGCTCGCGGTGACCGCTCCAACGGGGGTCTTCGGCCTGAACGCCGGTGGAGGTCTCGACGTACCCATGAGAGACGAACCCGTGGGCCTCCAGCGCTGGCGCGAGTCGTCGGGCGAGACCGGATTCTTCGGTGCGCCCGACCACGCCACTCCAGTCGTCGCCGATGGGACGATCTACACCGCCCTGCCGGGGACGAACTCGATCGCCGCGCTGGACGCCGACAACGGGAGCGTGCAGTGGCGATCGACCCATCACGAGGACGATAACGTGAGCGCCTCGTTCAACCGTCCGGCCGTGCGGGACGATCTGGTCGTCGCCTCGAACTGGCCTGGGAAGGTAACGGCGTATCACGCCGACGACGGGACACGAGAGTGGCAGCGGGAGATCGACGTTCAGACCGTGCTCGCACCGGTCGCGACCGCGTCTGGCGTGGTCGTTCAGACTCGCGAGGACGTTCGGCTGCTGGATCTTGCTGACGGCACCACGCTGTGGCGCGCGGAGTTCGACGCGAACGTCACCGATAGCGTCCCGGCGGTCGCCGACGGCACCGTCTTCGCGGTCGACGAGCTGGGGTCGATGCACGCGCTGGACCTCGCGAGCGGCGAGGTGCTGTGGACGACACCGTTCGACGGCAAGACGGCTCCCGTCGTGGCCGACGGCGTCGTGTACGCGGTCCGATCGGGCTTCGAGCTGGTCGGAGTCGACGCCACGAGCGGCGACCGACTGTTCACCTACCGGCCCTCGCAGGTCCCGCTGTCCGCGCCGATCGTCGGCGACGGACGGCTGTACGCCGCCAACCGAAAGCGCGTGATCGCACTGGAGGAGACGGCATGACGACGGAGTCAGACGGCGGGACGGTCGGCGACGACGGTGCCGCCGGTGGCGGGTCGTCCGCACCGCGGACGACGGCGACCATGCTGCGGGCTGCCGTGACTGAAATCCGCCGGGACCCCTGGCTGCTGTGTCCGTTCGCCGTCGCCGGCCTTCTGGTAGCACTCGTCGACTGGCTCCGGCAGCGAGACCCGATCTCGGTCGTGACGCCCCACTGGATGGACCAGACCGTCAGCCTCCAGTACTCGGTGTTTCCGCGTGGGACCGCCCGCACGAGCAGATCCGTCGGTGCGCTCGTCGATCTGGAACTGCCGTCTCTCCTCGGTGCGGTCGCGCTCGAAGCGGTCGTCCCGCTGGCAGTAGGCACGGCCGGCTGGGTGACGATGACGCGAGTGCTCGACCGGGACAGCGGCCGCGCGTCGCTGGGTCGTTATCTCGCGGCTTTGGCTTCTTTGACGGTAACACTCCGGCTGTTTGCGCCCGTCCGGTTTTCCCCGGATAGCGTCCCGCTGATACTGCTGTCGCTGGTCGTCCTCTCGCTCGTGCTGGTCTCGCTGTTCGCGCTGCCCGGCTACCTCGCTGCCGGCTACGGTGTCCTGCACGCGCTGGGAGCGAGCGCCGCGACGGCGCGAGGCCAGCGACTGCAACTGTTCGGACTCGTGCTCACGTTCGGTCTCGCCGCCTGGGGGCTGGCGCGGGTCCCCGTCGCTGGTGGGTTCCTCAGTACGGCGGTCGTGGCACCGGTTCAGGCCGTCTCGATCGCCGTCCTGGTTCGGGGGGCTGATACGGACGGTTGTAGGCGTTTACCCAGTCGACCGCGCGACGGCGTGCGGTCGATCTGGTAAAGACCTACAACTTTCCGTATGAATCGGTTTCCGAGGCGTGAAGCCGACGAGAACAGTCGATACAGGCGGTCACGGTAAGAGCCAGTCGAGGCTGGACGCACAGGTGTAGCTCCCGCCGGCCCCGTCCGATTTGAGCGTGAGTTCGTGCTCCTGCTGGCGTTCAGTACAGGAGCGGATGCCGGTGTGGACGTGGCGCTGGTCGTCTCCCAGATCTTCGACGACGTAGATCGTGACGTTGCCCGGCGTCCAGGCCTCGACCGTCGTCGTCACGTTCTCTCCCGGCTCGACGGTGTGGCGCTGGCCGGGGACGCCGTCATCTGCTATCGTCACGTTCCGGAACTCGCCGGGCCAGTAGAGCTGTTCGAGCGTCGCGAGTCGACGGTCGCCGTCGTCGGTCGTGACGGCGAAGTTCAGCTCCATCACGGACTCGGTCTCGGCGACGGTGTAGGCGGTCACGCGGTGGGGGGTGTCTGCCTGGTTCTCGATCGTCAGCTCGGGCGGGGCGTCGATCACCCCTCCGGCGGCGACGGAGAGTCCACTCAGGGCGAGCAATCCGACGAGGAGGGCGGTCGTCGTTCGGGGGGCCATGGTGTCGGCGACGAAGGGGGAACTAACGGTTCTTTCGCTCCCGGCGCAACCGACTTTGCCGCCGGTGCCCAGTGAGCCACCGTGTACGACTACCACGCTCACACCAACTACTCGGACGGTCGGTACATGTTCCACATGGCCCGAGCCGCCGAGGCGGCCGGACTTGCGGGGATCGGCTTCACCGATCACTGTACCGTCACCGAGCGCGACTTCCGCCGCGAGGAGCGGGCCCGCTACGGATTCACCCTCGACGAGACCTACGAGCGGCGGCGCATGGGCATCGAGTCGCTGCGCGCCGAGACCGACGTGGCGATCTACGACGGCGTCGAGATGGACTACCACCCCAGCGACGAGGACGCGATCGCCGACTTCCTGTCCGAGGCCGACTTCGACTACGCGATCGGGAGCGTCCACGAACTCGACGGCGCGAACGTACAGGTCCCCTCGAACTACACCGGCCGCTCCGAGCCAACACTCGACGCCCTCGTCGACGAGTACTTCGACCGTCTCGTCGAGCTGATCGAGTCCGAACTGTTCGACGTGGCCGCCCACCCCGACCTGATCGAGCGGACGCCGCCGCTGGCTGGCCGCGCGACCGAGGCACAGTATCGCCGCGTGGCGTCGGCCTTCGCCGACTCGCGGACGATCCCCGAGATCAACGCCGGGCGCGCGCTGAGCGATCTCGATCTCGTCCACCCGACGGCACCGTTCCGGTCGGTGCTGGCCGAGTACGACGTGTCCGTCACCGTCGGCTCCGACTCACACACCCCAGAGGAGATCGAGGCGCGAGCGCCCTTCCTGCGGTCGTTCTTCGAGGAGGCAGCACTCGACCTCGTCGCGCCGCCCGCGCTCCAGTAGCGCCTACCGGAGTTCCCGCAGCCCCGCCAGCATCTCGTCCATCTCGGCGTCCGCGACGGCGAGCGAGAAGCCGTCGATGCGGGCGAGATCGACCGCGTGATCCCAGAGGGCGTCCGATTCGAGTCCGTGCAGGACGACCGCGTTGGGCGTCGGCGTCACGACTCGCAGCGCGACCAGCGGTGACTCGCCGCGAGTCACGTCCGTAAACACCAGCGCCCGGTTGGTCGACTGCCCGTAGAGCTGGTAGAACTCGTCCGAAGAGAGCCGCGTGATCGCGGCGATGGAGTTGATGACGGTGTGGCCGGCGACGGTGTCGGCGTCGCCACCGACCAGCTCGGTGGCGTCGATGGCGTCGTAAAAGTCCGCCAGTGGGAGGTTGGCCGGGTACTCGCCCAGATCGTGGACCACGTCGGAGTCGAAGCCGGCCGACAGGACGCGAGCGTGCTGGCGGATGTGTTCGCCGCCGCGTCGCTCGTCGATGTCCAGCAGCGCCGAGACGACCCGCTGGACCACGCCGATGCCGGGGTTGTCGCGCCGCCCGCTCTCGTAGTCGGAGACGACAGAGGGCGACACGTCGAGCGCGTCGGCCAGTCCCGTCTGGCTCACTTCGAAGTCCGTGCGCCACTTGCGGACGGTCTCTCCGGGCGCGTCGCTGAGCGCGATCTCGCCCGCCATCTTCTCGGCCAGTTCCGCCCGCGGTCCCCGAACCATACCTCACCGTCTACACGGAGACGGTCAAAAGCGTACCGGAGCCGCCGTCACCGACCGCTGTTCGCGAGGGTAGCCCCGATCGCCCCACCGATCGAGCCGAACACGAGCGGGTAGACCAGTCCGGCGAGCCCGATCGCCGGCACCAGCGTCGGCCCGCCCGACGAGGAGTCGACGGCGACGGTAAAGAGGAAGGCCCCGGCGATCGCCAGCGGGAGGTAGCCGGCCGTGACCGCGCCGCCGGTCCGGAGCGCGTCGCCCACGTCGGTCGCGTCGGCCATCCGGGCACCGAAGAGACCGGCCGCGATCAACAGCGCCGGTGGGAGCACGTACAGGACGGGCGACAGCGCGTCGCCCTGTGCGATGTAGTTGAGGACCTCCGTGCCGCCGAGAAACGGGATGTCGATGTCGATCGTCGTCGTCACGCCGTGGGCGTTGTAGAACACCCAGCCGACGAGCTTCCAGGCGACGCCGCCGTCGCCGACCGCCTCGACGATCTGATTCAGGCTCGACTCCTCGACGGCGGGGCCACTGAGCACGTACGTGAAGACGTAGCCCAGCACGTACGCCCCGATCCCGCTTCCGGCTGCCGGTCCCAGCTCGCGAACAGTTTCTTTCATGCCGTTCGCCCTGCGAGCAGCCACGGTATATGTCTTTGGGAGCGGTCGCGGGGCAAACACTGATGCCGGCGACGGCGAAAGCGACCGTATGGCAACGAGCGCGTCGCTGACCGAGCCGTCGGTCCTCGCACACACGAAGCGCGAGCTGTTTCCCGGCGACGATCCGGACGGCTACGTCGTCGCGGACACGCAGTTCGCACAGGAGCGGTGGGTCGATCGTCGCCCGATCGCCGAGGAGACGAAGGCTGCACTCGCGCCGTTCAACCACGTCCGGGTCGGCACCGGCTACCCGGATCTCGTCGGCGTCGGACCGCTCGATAACGACTTGCTCGCGGTCGACCGACAGGGCGAGCGGCCGCCGCTGGTGGTCGTCGAGGCCAAGGGCTACTCCGGCGGGACGGTCGACGGCGAGCGTGCCGTCGTCCAGGCACACGACCGGCTCGACGAGGCCAACGTCGCCTTCGTCTCGGCTCCGCTGGCGTCGATCCGAGACGGCGAACGCACGCTGGCGCGCGAACTGAACGTCGGCGTCCTCGGCGTCACCGAGAGCGGTCGTGTCGAAGTGCTCGAACGACCCAGAGTCGTCGGGAACCGGACCGACGGCGAGGCCGGCGCGATCCGGTTCCAGGCAGGTGCCCAGGGCGTCGCCGAGAAGAGCTTCGGGCTGAACCATCCCAAGAACTACCTCGCCTACCCGCTGGCGGTCGCACACGACGGCGAGACCGAGCGGCTCGTCGCCGACCACGTCGTCGGCGCGGTCGACGCGGCTCGCCAGGGCGCGGCCTTCCTCGGGCTGGTCGACGCCCAGCCCCGGCCGACGCTGACGCCGCTGGGTCGGGAGGTCGTCCGGTTCGGACTCGAAGAGTTTGGGACGCTCGAAGCGGCAGTGGTCGACTTCGAGTCCTATCGCCGCTCGCGAAAGCGGTTCGTCGACGTCGCCCCGCGCTGGGGACAGGTCGCTCGCCGCGTCGTCTACGCCTATCCGGCGACGACGCTGCTCGTCGAGGAACTCCAGCAGATGCACGACGACGGCATCGACGCCCCCTCGCTGGTCGAACTGGTCGAGTGGCTCCACGCTCACCACCCGACGTTCACCGTCGAACTGTTCTTCCGGGGCGACGAGAACGTCCGCGAGCGCGTCCTGAACGAGGGTGGCGAACTCAGGGACGCGCCGCTCTCGGACGGCGACAGCTACCACTCACCGACGGTCTTTCAGCTCAAGGCGATGCTGTACCACGCCGGTCTGCTCACCGACCGCGGGGCCGAGCCGTCGAAGCTCGATCCAGAGCGCGACACGTGGGCGCTGTGTCACCCGGTCTGACCGCCGGTCGGGAACGTCGTCACCGTCTCGATGCCGTCGGGCGAGAGGCGGACCCGCTGGTTCGGTGCCACGTCGTCGAAGGTCCGTTCGGTCCCGTCGGGCCAGGTGACCGTGATCGTCACGTTGCCCTCGCCCGCGAGGCCGACGTGGCCGACCTGACTCTCCTGTGAGAGGTAGTCCGTCTCCGAGTACTGGACGACCCGCTGGGTGCTGTCCTCGCCGCTCACGGTCACGGTCGCGCCCAGTGCCGTCCCGCCGGTCTCGTCGACGGCCCGGAACTGCAGGCGATCCGTGTCGCTGGTGACCGTGTTCTCGTAGACGGCGAATCGGTCGCCGTAGGCGGCCGATATCACGTCCTGATCGCCGTCGTTGTCGAAGTCGAGTGCGACCAGACCACGTCCGTCGGTCTCGGGGAGCCCCCGCTCGTCGGCTGCGAGGTTCTCGAAGCCCCCGTCGGTCCGCTCCCAGAGCATGGGGAAGGTGTAGCGTGGATCGTCGGGGTCCAGCCGGAACACGTTCTGGGTCGCGTGCATGAGGTCGCGGTCCCCGTCGTTGTCGAAGTCCGTCGCCGTCGCGGCCCACCCCCAGCCACCCGTCTGGACGCCCAGGGACTTGGCTCGATCCTCGAACGTGCCGTTGCCCTGATTGACCATCACGGTGTTGCCCTTCGTCCGGCCCGAGTGGAAGGCGAACGTCGACATCCGTTCGAGCAGCTCGTAGCGTTCCTCGGACATGTTGTCCCGTGAGATGGGCAGTTCGATGTTCGTGACGAACACGTCCCGACGCCGGTCACCGCCCAGGTCGGCGACCTCGACGGACATCCCGTTTCGCGCGGTCGGTCCCTCCAGCTGGCGCTGGCTGAAGCTGGCGCCGCCCTCGTTGACGTAGAGCACGTCGGTGTTGAAGTCGTTCGCCACGTAGATGTCCGGTCGGCCGTCGTCAGTCAGGTCCGTTGCAGTGGCGGCCAGACTCCAGCGATCGCCCTCGATGCCGGCGTCCTCGACGCGCTCGAACTCGCCGCCGACGTTGCGATAGAGGTAGTTAGGGTAGCCGTTGTCTGACGTGAGCGTCTCGTTCAGTGCGCTCTTGCCGGCCGGGGTCTTTTCGAGCCAGTCACCGGACTGGTAGAGGAACAGGTCGACGCGGCCGTCGCCGTCGAAGTCGGCTGGCGCGGCTCCCAGGGGATGTGTGACGTTCTCCAGACCCACGTCGTCCGGTTCGAACGATCCCTCGTCGTTGTGGAGCGCGACGACGCCACCGCCCCGGGGCAACAACAGGAGGTCCTTCCAGCCGTCGTCGTCGTAGTCGACGAACGTGGCGCTCTTGAACTGCCGGTCGTACTCCGGTAACGCGCCCGAGCGACTGAACTCGCCGCCGGTGTTCTCGAACAGCACCGGCCGTTGGCCGCCGACCGCCAGCACGTCGTCCCAGCCGTCGTTGTCCACGTCGGCGACGTAGACGCCCGCGTTGCCGTTGCCGGCACCGCCCGCCACGTCGTCGCTGTAGTTCAGCCCCACCTCTCCGGTCACGTCCTCGAAGCCGATCTCGCCGCCGGTGTCGCTGCCGCCCCCCATCTCGGCGATCGAAGTGCAGCCGGCGGTCACGGTCAGCAGTGCGACGACGGTGACCGCCAGCGTCCGTCGGTCGATCATGGTGTCGGGAGCGCGCGGTCCTCGCGCGCGGGAACGACGAGGGCCGTCCGCCCCTTCGTTTCGAGGTAGTCGACGATCCCGTGTTCGTCGTCGTCGACGTCGAAGTCGTACTCCTCGGGCTCCATCGCCCGTCGGGTGGTGACGAAGTCCTCGATGTCCTGCTGGATCGAGGTGAAGTTGAAGTCGACCGGTTCGGGGGCGTCCGTCGCGACCCCCTCCGAGCGCCGCAGGATCAGCGGATCGAACGAGTCGTCACGGATGCTCGCCAGCTTCTGTGAGTGGCCGACGCGGGCGTGTCGGTCGGCGTCCTCGGTCATCCGATCGACGTCCGTCTCGGTGATCGAGCTCTCGCTGCCGAGCTTGTCGGCGGTCTCGCCGATCTCTTCGGGGTCGTGAGCGGGACAGAACATCTTCTCGGTGCGGTCTTCCAGGTCGCCGCTGTCGTACCAGCGATCCAGGTCGATGTGCAACCGACCGACTGCGGCCGTCGTCCCACCGGCGAACGGTCCCGAGTCGATCGTCACCGCCGCTTCGCTGGGCTGGGAGTCTTTGAAGCCAGAGCGAAATCCCATCGAGAGAGGTGCGTCGTCTGGCACGTCGTCCTGTTCGACCTCGTCGGCGACCAGCCCCTGTCCCACGACGCCGGTGCGGCGCGTCGTCCGTTCGAAGATCCCGGACAGCGTCGCGTCGAACGCGACGCCGTTGAGTTCGTCGATCTCGCCCCACAGCGCTTCCTCGGCACCGATCGTCAGCGAGCCCAGATCGCTCGTCAGGAAGAGGACCGCGTCGAACTCGTCCGCGTGTTCGGTGTCCTCTCCGATCGATTCGAGGAGCGATTCGGGCGACGTGAGCTGCTCGACCGAGCTTCCGAGCCGATCGAAGTATCGGCTCGTGTAGCCCAGCATCGTCAGCAGGCCGTCGTTGATCGCCGCCGACGGGTCACCGCCGGTTCCCCACCTGACTGCCGCTTCGAGCGTCGAGAGGGCCTCTTCGACTCGCTCGCGCTCTGCGGTCGTCGGCGGCACCGAGCCGACGTAGGAGAGTCCCAGAATGACCTGATGCTGGGGCAGCGACGTGTTTCCGTGTGCGCCGTGGACGAGATACTCGTTCCACTCGTGTTGCCCGTCGGGCAGCGACGCCGTGTCGGTGCCAGACGGGAAGCGACCGCCGCCCGTATCGGTCTCTCCGCCCTCGTCCAGTTCCCGGTCCATGCACGCGGCGAGCGCGGCCGTCCCACCGATCGCAACCGCAGATCGGACGAAATCGCGGCGAGAGATCCCTCGCAAACGGTCGGATGACATTGACTGGCATTACCTTCACACCCTGATAATTCTTTCGCGAAGACGCTGGCATTTCGGTGTCGCCGAGTGAAACGAACCGGTTTTGGCCACGCAGATCTCCTCGCTGCCCACCAGCAGTGAACGATACCGCCCGAGCGTACGGACAGTCCCGTCTAGGACAGCGTACCGAGCGGAATCCCGTGTCATCCGTCGGATCGGTTTCGGCGAGGCGACAGATTCCGACGGCGAACTGATCCAAAATCATATATGTAATGGTTTGCCAACCATAGGCCATGACAACGGACGACCGTGGTGGCTGCGGTTCGCGGGCGACGCGGCGGCGTGTACTCGAATCTCTGGGTGGGACCGGAGCGGTGGCGCTGGCCGGCTGTCTCGGATCTGACGGGGCGACGACAGAAACCAGCACCGACGATTCGGTGACGATCGGACTGTCCTCGCCCGAGTCCGGTCGCTACTCTCCGATCGGCGATCACGAGCGGCGAGGGTTCGAACTCGCGGTCACCCATCTCAACGAGGGCGGGGGCCTGGTCGGTGGCGATGGGTTCGCTCGTCTCTCAGGGGACGGCGTGCTCGGACGGACCGTCGAGACCGCCGTCGCCGACACGGAAGGGGACGCCTCGACGGCCGAAACGAACCTCCAGCAGCGACTCGGCGACGACGAGCTGGCCATGTTCACCGGCGGTGTCGCGGGCAGCGTCGTCACGACACACCGGGATCTGGCGGACGAACACGAGACGCCGTACTTCGTCGGCACGTCGACGCTGAACCAGCTCACCGGCGAGAACTGCTCGCCACACGTCTACCGCGAGCTGTTCAACTCTCGCACGCTGGCCCGTGCCCTCGTCCCGGAAGTCGTCTCCGACATCGACGGTGCCCAGTTCTTCTTCCAGGTCACTACCGACACGATCGAAGGACGCGACCTCAAGCGGAGCATCAACCGCTACGCGACCGCGAGCGACCTCGACTTGCGGCCCATCGGCACGACGACGGTCCGGTCGGGCTCGACCGACTTCGAGCGAGCGCTCTCGGAAGCGTCGAGCAACAGCGTCGACATCGTCTTCCTCGATCTGTTCGGCCTCGACGCCGTCAACGCGATCCAGCAGGCCAAAGAGATCCTCTCAGAGGATGCAGTCATCGTCGTTCCGTTGCTCACCCAGTCGGTCTCGGATTCGCTGGGCGAGCGGGTCGAGGGAGTCTACGGCACCGTCGGCTGGCACGAGAACCTCGATACGCCGCTGTCGAGCAAGTTCGGCGACGCCTACCAGAACGAGTACTCGGGAACGATGAGCACCACGGCCCTCGTCCCACCGGGCCCGGCCCAGAACACGTACGGACAGGTCCTGTTGTGGGCCAGCGCGGCCGAGGCCGCCGGCACGTTCGACGCGGACGCGGTCCGGTCCGAACTCGAAGGGGTCGAGTACGCACTCGGTGCGGGTTCAGAGACGATGCGGGCCTGCGACCACCAGGCGATGCGAGCCGTCCCGGTCGTTCGTGGCAGTACCGGGACGGACTCGGTCGGGAACTACTTCGAGCTGTTGAACGGGCGGCGAAACGTGGAACCCGGCTGTGACGAACCGCCCGCGTCGGCGTGTGAGCTGTAAGCACGTACGGTCACTCCGGACCCGCCCACACGCCGCCGTCGGGACGCGACTCGATCTCCGTCTCACCAGGAGTGTAGCTCCGAGAGCGTCCCGTCTCATACTGCCGGCTGTCCGTCTGTACAGCAGTTCGCGACCACGGGGTCGCGAACGTCTCGAAACAGAGACAGCCGGCAGTATCAGTCGCGCCCGGTCAGTTCGGAGAACAGCGATCCGAAGTCGTCGACGTTCTCGGAGAGGTCGTCGACCTCGTCGGCCAGTCGCTCGACGCGAGCGGTGATTTCCGCGTACGCTTCGCTCTTCGCTCGGGCCCTCGGATTCATCTCGGACTCCAGTGTCGCCTGCTTCGAAAGGGCTGCGAAGTACGCTTGCAGGTGGTCGTCGTACGTATCGCGGCGCATCATCGCTTCGACCGTCTCCCGGAGATCAGCACCCGTGACGGGCTTCGTGAGGTAGTCGTCGAAGGGCATGTCGACGATGTCGACGTCGGGATCGACGGCCGTGACCATCACGACGCGACAGTCGAGCCCACGCTCCTGGACCCGTTGTAGCACCTCGTCCCCGGAGAGACCTGGCATCTGTCTGTCCAGGAGGACGATGTCGACCGACTCGTCGGCGTACTCCAGTGCCTGGTCACCGTCGTACGCGACGCTGGTTTCGTACTCCTCGCCGAGCCACATGGCGTACAGATCTGCAACGTCGCGTTCGTCGTCGACGACGAGAATCTCGGGTGTCTCGGCGTCCGTCTTCAGTTGCACGCCAGATGCCTCCGTCCGTTCGTCGTCCCCCCGCCACATACTGTCCCCCAATTTCGCCATACCACAGATAAATCTATCTACCAGATTATCGCCCGTGATTATGGACAGGCGACGCGTCACCCCCCGTCTCACCGGTCGGTCTTCGACCCCGCAGTGGGGATCGGAGGGACGATGCCGATCCCGTTCGGCGCTGGCGACCCCACGACATTGATACGCCGTCGCCACTCAGTAGTCACACCGATGACCGATCACGAAGCGATCGAGACGGTCGTCGTCAAAGCCGACGAGATCGTCACCGCACTGGAGGCCAGCCAACGGGGGACCCAGACCGCCCTTCGTGTCACGGCTCCGTTCAGTGCTCGCATGCGGGCACGCCTCCACGTCGAACAGCCCGGCGACGGCGACGACGACGCACAGCTGTTGCTCTCGCCGCGCGCGCTTCTCGACGACGATTGTCCGTCGCTGCCCACCTCAGACGAGACCGCCGAGAGGCTCAGGTCCGAATCCGACGAACAGTACTCCGTCGAGCGCCACCGCGAAACGCACGAAGCGGCCCTCGAAGAGTGGCGGTCGACGGTCCCAGAGTACGTCGTCGACTCCGTCGAGCTCCCCGCCGCCGGAGGCGCGGTCACGGTGGCGCTTCTCTCGGCCGCGGACCGAGAGTGATCGAATCGTCGTCGCTCGGTAAGCCGACGTTATAAAACGTTTCGGGACATTTCGCGCCGTCGTAAAACGTTCGTACGCACTTCGTACCAGCGTGAAATGAACTGAAACAGTCCGAAGCCTCGACCGGTTATATGATGCTCTCGGTCGTGGTGATCGATAGGTGTCCCCGATGTCAAGCTCGACCAACAACGACCTTCGATCGTCGCTCCAGTCGGTACGCTCGGTGAGCGAGGTCGGTAAGCACGTCTTGCCCCCGATCCGGGCGCTCGCGTTCTGGATCGCCATCGCACTGCCCTTCCTCTATCTGCCGCTTCTGGCGGTCGGCCTCTCCAGCCAGAGCCTGACTGGCGCGTTCCTGACCCTCTTGCTGTGTAACGCCGTCGCCCTCCTCGTCGGCCACAAGCACCTGCGAGAGTGACCTCCGTCGCCGTCCCGGCTTTCCTGTCACTTCGTCTGTAGTTTGGGCAATATATTTAACACGTACCGACACGTAATACTTGTATGGCCGCATACGGCCGGCCGTCACTTCGAGACTTGTTCGACGAATCGCCGACGCCCCACATCGCGCACCCGCCGCGCACACACCACCGAGACTTCTACGTCGCTACCGACGGCTCGTATCGAGAGTCGTCTGGCGGACTCGGGGTCGTCATCGAGACGCGGGACGGGGAGCGCGTCGCCCGGCTGTCGGTCCACGACGGCGCGCCCGACAACAACGTCGCCGAGTATCGAGCGCTCCACCTCGGGCTCGACATCCTCGCCGCTCGGGCACCGGGCGACGCCACCGTCGGACTCCTCATCGACCACGACGACCTCGCGGCCAACGTCAACGCCGCGATGCTCGCCGTCAAGAACGCGCAGTTCGACGCGAGCCACCCGGTCTCGATCCCTCGCTCGACCGGGCTCCACTGGCGTGGCATTCGAGCCCGCATCAACGGCTTCGACGAGGTCAGGGCCGCACGGATCGCCAGCGGATCGAACCCGGCCCACCCGCTGGCAAACGCCCCCGACCAGTACGCACACGTCAACGACGAGCCGGCCCGCTGTGTGCTCCCCGAGACGCCGACCGTCGACGAGCAGGTCCCTCCGCCCTCGCGCTCGAACCGAGGCGGCGCGAGCGACTGACGACGATCAGTCGTCCTGTGCGTCGACGACTGCCACGCCCGCCATGTTGACGATGTCTTTGACTTCGTCGCCACGCTGGAGGACGTGGACCGGCTTGTCCATGCCGACCAGCATCGGGCCGATCGCCTCTGCACCGCCGAGGCGCTGGAGGAGCTTGTAGCCGATGTTGCCCGCTTCGAGGCTCGGGAACACGAGGACGTTCGCCGGGTCGTCCAGTTCGGAGAACTCGTAGGTCCCCTGGAGGATGTCCTCGACGACGGCCGTGTCGGCCTGCATCTCGCCGTCGACCGGGAAGTCCGTCGCCGGGTCCTCCCGGAGGCGCTCGGCGGCGCGACGCGGTGCCCGCGTGCTCGGGGAGTCGACGCTGCCGAAGTTCGAGTACGACAGCATGGCCGCGCGGGGCTCGACGTTGAACCGCCGTGCCAGCTCGGCCGTGTGACGGGTCACTTCCGTGAGCACGTCCGCGTCGGGGTCCGTGTTGACAGTGGTGTCCGCACAGAAGACGACCCTGTTGCGGAAGGTGAGCATGTAGACTCCCGCTGCGTACTCGGCTTCCGGTGCGGTCCCGACGATCTGGAGTGGGGGCCGCAGCGCGGAGGGGTAGTGGTGGGTCAGCCCGGTCAACATCGCGTCGGCGTCGCCCATCTCCACCATCACGCTGCCCAGGTAGTTGCCGTCGGTGACGAGTTCGTCGGCCTCGCGTCGCGTGACGCCTTTCCGCTGTCGCAGTTCGTACAGCCGATCTGCGTACTCGTCGAGGCCGCCCTCGTCGGGATCGACGATCTCCGGCTCGAAGGCCAGCCCGAGCGTGTCGGTGATCGCCGAGATCCGGTCCCGGTCGCCCAGCAAGACCGGCTCGGCGATCCCTTGCTCGATCAGCTGGTAGGCCGCGCGGATCATCTTCTCGTCGTCGCCCTCGGCCAGCACTACCCGTTTGGGGTCGCTCTTTGCCTTGTTGAGCACGACTCGCATCATCTCGCGGGACTTGCCGAGCCGCGCCTCCAGCCGTTCGACGTAGTCGTCGAGGTCGATGCTCTTGCGTGCTGCGCCGGAGTCCATCGCCGCCTCCGCGACGGCGGGAGTCACCTCGAAGAGGACCCTGGGGTCCAGCGGCTTGGGGATGATGTACTCGGGACCGAACTGCAGCGGCTGGTCGCCGTAGGCCTTGACGACGGCGTCTGGCACGTCCTGACGGGCGAGTCGAGCCAGCGCGCGGGCCGCCGCGACCTTCATCTCCTCGTTGATCTCGGTCGCGCGCACGTCGAGCGCACCGCGGAAGATAAACGGGAATCCGAGGACGTTGTTGACCTGGTTGGGGTAGTCCGACCGCCCCGTGGCCATGATGACGGTGTCGTCGCGAGCGGCCTTCGCCGTCTCGTAGTCGATCTCCGGGTCGGGATTGGCCATCGCGAAGATGATCGGTTCGCTCGCCATCGATCGGACCATCGCCTCGTCGACGACGCCACCGACCGAGAGGCCGACGAACGCGTCGGCACCGGCCAGTGCGTCGGCGAGGTCGCCGCCGGTCCCCTCGCTGGCGAACTCCGCCTTGTAGCGGTTCAGTCCGTCGTTCTCGACGCGGTCGGCAGTGATGATCCCCGAGGAGTCACACATCGTGATGTTCTCTTTGCGGACTCCCAGAGAGACGTAAAAGCGGGCCGAGGCGATGGCGCTCGCCCCGGCACCGGAGAAGACGATCTCCATCTCTTCGAGCTCTTTGTCCACGATGTCGGCCGCGTTCAGCAGCGCCGCCCCGGAGATGATCGCGGTCCCGTGCTGGTCGTCGTGGAACACGGGCACGTCCATCCGTTCGCGTAGCTCGCGCTCGATCTCGAAGCAGGCCGGCGCGGCGATGTCTTCGAGGTTGATCCCGCCGAAGGTCGGTCCCATCGCGTCGACGGCCTCGATCATCGCGTCGGGGTCGTCGGTGTCGAGTTCGAGGTCGAACACGTCGATGTCGGCGAACCGCTTGAACAGCACGCCCTTTCCCTCCATCACCGGCTTGGACGCCTCGGGGCCGATGTCGCCGAGGCCGAGCACCGCGGAGCCATCGGAGACGACGGCCACGAGGTTCCCGCGTGCGGTGTACTTGAAGGCGTCCTCCGGGGTCTCGTGAATCGCCTCACAGGGCGCGGCCACGCCCGGCGAGTACGCCAGCGAGAGGTCTCGCTGGGTGTTGGTCGGCTTCGTCGTCGCGATCTCGATCTTTCCGGGCGGTGCCCGGCCGTGGTAGTCGAGGGCGTCCTCGTCGAGTCCCATACGTGGCCGTCGATCCCGACGGTAAAAAAGGCCCGTTTCCCGTCAACAGACGAATGGTACTACGACGGTCGTGGAACTGTGTCGGCAGTCTCGGACGGCCGCGAGACGAGCGGCTACCTGCTCGTCAGTTCGTCGACGCGGTCGGTGAGTTCGTCGACGGCCGTCTGTTGCTGGTGCGTGGCCGACACGATCTGGCCGGTCGCCGTCTCGGCCTCTTGGGCGTGTTCCCTGGCTTCCTCGACGATCGACGTGATGTTCTCGATCGCAGTCGCCTGATCGTCGTTGGCGTCGGCGACCTCCTGAATCCCGCTCGTGGCCTCCTCGACCGCCTCCGTGATTTCGTCGAGCGCCGTGAGCGCCTCGTCGATCTCGGACTCCGCTCGTTGGACCCGTTCGTGGGAGTGGTCGACCATGTCGGCGGTCTCGGCCGCCTGCTCCTGAATCGCGTCGATACTCGCGGAGATATCCGAGGCGTGGTCGCTGGTCTCGTTCGCGAGGCTCTTGACCTCGTTGGCGACGACGGCGAACCCGCTCCCGCTCTCGCCCGCGCGGGCCGCCTCGATGTTGGCGTTGAGCGCGAGCATGTTCGTCTGCTCGGCCACGTCGGCGATAATGTCGACGATCTCGTTGACCTCGTCCATCTGGGACTCGAGATCCGTCACGCTGTCGACGAGGTCCTCGCTCGTCTCGGTGAGGTTGTCCGTGACCGCTTTGACCGCCTGGCCGGCGTCGGATCCCTCTTCGGCGGCGTCGCGAGCCCGCTGTGCCGCCGACGCCACCTCGCTCGACGTGGCGGCGACCTCCTCCATCCCGGCACCGATCTCCTGGACGGTATCGGCGGCCGTCGTCAGCGACGTGGCCTGCTTCTCGACGCGTTCCTCGACCGCTTCGGCGGCGTTCGTGGTCTGTTCGATCGTCGACGCGAGCGCCTGGGCCTGGTCGTCGACCTTGTGGGTCAACCGTTCGACCTGCTCGGCCATCTCGTTGAGCGACTCGACGACTTCACACAGCTGGTCGTCGACGTGTTCCTTGCCGTCGTCCTCGGTGAACGAGGCTCGGGCGTCGAGCTGCCCTCGCTGGAGTGCCCCCATCGTCGACTCGACTTCCTCGACCAGCGTCTCGATCGCCTCGTGGCGCTCGGCCTCTTCGGTCCGATCCTGGACCATCTCGACGACGGCGACCAGCTCGTCCCCGTCGTAGATCGGGGCCGCACTGAACGAGATGTGTCGCTCGCTGCCGTGTTGATCGGCCATCACGCTCCGGTCCCGATAGAGCGTGAATCCGGCGTCTTCGACTTTCGGCACGTCGTACTCCAGATGAGTTCGTTCGGGGGCGTCGAGTACCTTGTCGGCCAGCGTCTTCCCGCGCCGACCGTCGGGGTAGAAGGCCATACTGGCCATCTCCATCTCCTTGGCGTCCGTCTCCGAGACGCCGGTGAGGTCCTCAAGCGAGCGGTTCCACGTCAGAATCTCCCCATCGGGGTCGAGGACGAACAGCGGCGTTCCGACGTGGTGGAGCACGTCGTGGTAATCGAACCGATCCGTCGCCTCCGACGCCGCGTCTCCGTCGCCGTCGGCCTCGAAGGCCTCGATACCGGTTCGGGAGACGAACTGCGCGGTTTCCAGGCGCTCTCGGAGCTCGCGCTCGACCGCGTCGATCGAATTCTGGGCATCCGGGCCGACCTCCTTCCGGAGCCGCTCGAAGGCGTCTTCGACGAGCGACTCGGTGACGAGTTCCTGTGTGGTGAGGAACGCCGAGCGGCTGGCACCGACCTGATCGTACTCCGCCACCAGATCCGCAACGTCGGAGCGGTCGAGCGCGAACTGCCGGTCGACCTGGCGACGACCGACCGCAGCGGCGTCGGATACCTCGAAGACGGCGTCCAGTTGCGACGCGTCGACGTCGACGACATCACCCTCGGACTGTGACTCTCTCCGACCGACCGTTCCGCCGTCCGGTCGCGCCTCCGTTTCCGTCGTGTCGCTCGGCCCGAGCGCGTCGACGATGGCGTCGAACATATCTCTTGTTCCTTGCTCCACTGGTGTGGTAGATAAACGTATCCACGCTGGTATCAAACCAGATAACACTGTCGGCCGTTACTCCGTGACGGTCTTCGCCACTCGGGGTGGCGAAAGCGTGCACCGAGGTACGACCGGTGGTATACCCCGATGGCCGCGACAGAGAGAATGGGATAAGTGCGTGGGGCCGATAGCACGACTATGACGAGTCGTTTCCGTCGGCTGTTGCTCACCACGACGGCCGGAACGCTCCTCCTGATGCTCGTCGGGCTCTACACCGCCTACAAGGGCGCAGGGTTGACCTGTGAACAGCGATGGCCGCTCTGTGACGGCTGGATGGGCCTGTTCCCCGCGAACCTCGTGAGTTTCATCGAGTGGTCCCACCGGCTGCTGGCGATGCTCGTCGGCTTCGCGCTGCTTGGCGTCCTGTATCTCGCCTGGCGACGCCAGGACGACCGTCGGGTGAAGTGGGCCGTCACCGCCGCCGTCGTACTGCTCCCCTCCCAGATCATCCTCGGTGCGCTGACGGTGACGGAGTTTACTGCCCTGATCACCGCGGCGCACTTCTTTACCGCCTCGCTCATCCTGCTCTGTCTCACGGCGGCCTGTGTCTGGACCGTCGAACCGCCGTCTGTCGGTGGACTCCGCACGCTGGCGATCCTCGCTGCTGTGGCGGTCCCCTTCCACCTCGCGCTCGACGGCTCCCTGTTTGCGGTGCCGGTCAGCGTGCTCACCGGCTACTACGCCCTCTCTTTCCTCCTCTGGGGCGCGCTCGTCGCGGGGGCGCTGTGGGCACACGGCCACGGACTCCCTCGTGCGCGTCTCCTCTTCGCGCTGGGCAGTGCCGTCACCTGGTTCGACATGCTCGTCGCACGCCGGAAGTTCGGGCTCGACCAGACGCTGACGGACGCGGGTGCGGTGGTCGTCCTCGTCCTGATCGCGGGCGCGATCTGGACGCTCTCGAAGCGGTCGAAGACCGGCGGTCTGGCCGCGACGCGGGCGGACTGATACGGATTATTGTAGCGATTTACCGGTGATCGTCTACTCCGTGGCGACGATCACCGGTAAGCAACTACAAGAAACCGTATGATACGGACTGCCGGTCGGCGATCGTCACATGAAATCGGAGAGCCCGGACTGCTGGTCGCCGTCGTCGCTCTCTTGGCTGCCGTCGCTGTCGTCCGCCTCCCCGTCGTCGCCCGCGGGCTCACCGCCAAGCGTCGCCTGTCCACCGTCGTCAGTGTCGTCGTGGGTGTCGTCTGTGCCGGTCGCGTCCTGTGTCGTCTCGCCGGCACTGGCACCCTCGAAGGCACCGTCCGACCCCTCGACTGCGGCCTCCTCTCGAAGCTCCTCGGCGTCCTCGACGATCGACTGGACCTTGTTGGTGTCTTTTCCCGACCCGGTGACGAAGGCGACGTGGCTGGCGTCCATCTCGTACTGGGCGGCCATCGCGACGGTGAGTTCGCGGTTCTTGCAGTGGTGAGTCATCGTTGCGAGGAAGGGCATGATCTCCCGGCGTGCAGTGCGCATGCTGACGCCGTTGACGGCGGCGATCTGCTGGGCGATGTGGTCTCGCGTGTTGCGCGTGCCCTTCGAGCGGCCCAGCTTCGACCAGTAGCTCGGGGGGCCGTAGCGAGTCCAGCCGCCCTTCGTTCCCTCGCGGGCGGCGGCGACTCCGGCGGTCATGTTGTCGCCCGCGTAGCGCCAGAACGAGTAGTTCTGCTTCGCGCGTACGCGCCCGAGCCAGCGGTCGGCGTTGGCGAGAAACTCGTAGGCAGTCGTCAGCTCGCTGCCCGCGTACTCTTTGGGCATGTTGTCCTCGATCCAGTTGATGAGGTCGTCGGGCGTCTCGTCGACGTCGTAGCTCGCTTCGAGTGCTTCTTGGGGACCGGCTTCTTTCAACAGGAGATCGAGGTAGTCGAAGATCCCCTCCGTCGTGTCGCGCTCGCCGGTGACCACGTCGTCGGCGGCGAGGTGGTCCCGGCCCTCCGCAAGCGCCTGGAGGTCCTTGATCGCTCCCCGGAGGTCGCCGTCGTTCATCTCGGCGATCTCGGTCAGGGCCTCGTCGTCGAACGCGATCTCCTCCTGGCGGAGCACGTCCCGCAACACCGGCACGATCGAGCGCTTGCCCACGTCGCGGAACTCGATGTCATCACAGGCGTTGCGCAGCCCGTTGCTCATCTCGTAGAACTCGTTTGCGATGAGGATCATCGGCTGGTTGGCCTCTTTGACCAGCGACGTGATCGCCCGCGCTCCCCCGCGGTCGGCGTTGCCGTGGATGTTGTCGGCCTCGTCCATGACGACGAGCCGTCGTCCCGCTCCGCCCGCCGTGAGCGTTCCCGACTTTGCCGCCTCCCCGGCGACTTTCTCGATGACGTCTTTCGTTCGGGAGTCCGAGGCGTTGAGCTCGATCGTCGGCCACTCCATGTCGTTGGCCAGCGCGTGGGCCGCGGAGGTCTTCCCGATCCCCGGCGCGCCGTGGAGGATGACGGCCTCGCGGTGGTCCTCCCAGCTCTCGGCCCACTCTCGCAGGGCGTCGCGGGCCTTGTCGTTGCCCCGCACCTCCGCCAGCGTCGTCGGGCGGTATCGCTCCGTCCAGTCGGCCATTGACGTGTGCTTGGCGCGAGGCTCGTTTAGGGATTGCGGAGCGGGAGCGATCGTCGTCTCGAAAGAGAGACTGCCGGAACGGCAGGATGTCCACGGAGGATGGGGATGGAAGCGTGTGAGGTGGGCATCTGCCGTGCCGCATTGCGTTCACCGCTCGCCCTTGGGGAAGTGAGCGAGCGGCGGTGGCAACTGATGGCTTCGTACCGGCACTGTGGAGG
The DNA here is from genome assembly GCF_000023965.1 of Halomicrobium mukohataei DSM 12286. Lineage (NCBI taxonomy): Archaea > Methanobacteriati > Methanobacteriota > Halobacteria > Halobacteriales > Haloarculaceae > Halomicrobium > Halomicrobium mukohataei. The sequence goes on from NC_013202.1 coordinate 1,676,246, forward strand.
GCACCGGTGTCTGGTGGTATCCGGCTGCCCCACATAAAACTATTGGAATTATTATAGTAACAATGGAACCGATTTACACACCGATCGCACTGCAGTCGTGCGATCGGGTGTGCATTGATTTTCAATGGCTACTATAGACAGCGTGTCGCGCCGCCGTCGACACCGACTACAGATCGCACGACGATGCGGGCGGCTCCTCACAGCCGGGTTCCATACCGCGTTTGACAGCGCGTAGTTCGAGGTTGTTGTCGATAGACTCCGTCTGTGCTCGACCGCGAACGATCGGGACCGAACGGATAGACTGGTGGTCACAGGCCCGCATCTCCTGTGTTCCCGCACCGGCTGCGTACCCAAGTCCTTCGAGTTCCGTCCGAAGCGCTGTGGCGTCGAAGCTCCCGGCTCGTTCGGCGGCGTGGGCAAAGAGGACGACCTGTGCGTAGACGGTCTGTGCCGGTCCCGGTGCGACGAGCGCGTCCGAGTCCGACCGCCCGTACTCGCGCTGGTAGGCCTCGCCGAAGGTGCCGGCCAGTGGGGTCCCCAGATCCTCGTGCCAGCCTGTCGTACCGTAGATTCCCGCCACCCGGTCCCCGAGCAAGTCCGCGATCGACTGCGTGAGATACGGCACTACCACCGTCGTATCCTCGGAGAGCGTGTCTCTGGCCCACTGGATCGCGTTGACGGCGTCCAGTCCGAACACGTCGAGAAAGACGAGTGTCACGTCGGAGAGGGTCCCCTCGTTGATTGCCGACTCGAAGTTCGTCGTTCCCGGGCGGACCGCGATACCCCCCGTCGGCCGCCAGGGGAGGTCACGGCGGGAGACGACATCGCTGATCGAGTGGAACAGGTCGTTGCCTTCCGGTGCGTCGGCGTAGACGTGGAAGGTCGACTGCTGGCTCGTGATGTCGCTGGCGAGCTCGGACACGAGCGACCGGGCCAGCGTCGTGGAGTTGAACAGGTGCCGGTAGACGTGGGGCGAGCAGCCGCTCCCGGTGAGTGCGTCGACCGTCGACGAGCCGACGAAGTACGGCGTCTCGTACTCGTCGGCGAGGTCGCGATTGGTCTGTGCGACGGATCCGGCGACGCCGCCAAACACCGCCGCGAACTCGTCGCCGTCGAGACGCGGGCGCACCTTCGATTCGGTCGTCGCGGGGCTGCCCTCCGTGTCCAGCACGGCAGTCTCGACGGTCGAGCCCAGCACGCCGTCGCCCGAGAGGGAACCGTACTCGGAGTCGTCGACGATCCCACCCCCTTCGTTGAGGTGCCTGACGGCCAGTTCGAACCCGTCGCGTTCGTGCTCACCGACGGGAGCGTAGTGGCCCGTCTCGGGTGCCGTGAGCGCGATCGTGACCGACCCGTCGCCGCTGCTCGTCGCGGTGGATGAGCTATCAGATCCCAGACAGCCGGCGAGTGCCAGCGTTCCAGCACCGCCGACAGATTCGAGCATTCGCCGCCGCGTGACGCGCGAACGACGCCCGTCGCAGTCCTCAGTGGTCATGGATCACAGTTGGTAAACCACCTCATATATCGTTTTGGGTATACGTTCTGTTCGTGAGATTCGAGATGAATCGAGGACCGGGATGTCGGCTCGATGGGATCGTCTCACTCGTCGAGCGGCGACGGCGTCGTCACTCGCACGGGGTTCGCGATGAGAGTAACTGACCGGGGAGGGCTCCGAACTTGCGAGAGACTCACTTCGTTCGTCTCACGTACCCTCGCTCACTGCCGTTCGCGAGGACCTACCGGGTTCGTCGCCCGGGCATACCATGACAGACTCGTCACTCACTGTCGTTCGTGACTCGCATAGTAATGGTATGCCCGGGGAGGGCTCCGAACCCTCGATCTCCGCATGACTCAGGTCGCAGGCGCGACGAACGCCTGCTGTCATGCCGGGTTGGTACCGCGTGAGTCTGACGACCCTATGAGTGCGGCGCTATGTCCAGCTAAGCCACCCGGGCGCGGTGCATTCGTTCGTTGTCCGGAGGTGCTCTTTAACGTTCTCATCTAGTGGCGGTCCGTGACGCTCTGGCACCCGCGGATTTAAGCCACCGGACTGGTACATGACCACCATGGAGATACCAGACCTCGTCCGGCAAGCGCTCGGGGACGAGGAGGTCACGGCCGGCGTCAACCTCGGGGACGAAGACGCCGTCTGTTTCACCCCGACGCGGACGCTCGTCTACAGGGGCGAAGGGTTGCTGAGTGACGAAGGGGTCGGCGAGTACGCCCACGACTTCGAACGCCTCTCGATTTCCGAGGGTCGCCGGAAGACGAAGTTCACGATGACCTACGTCGACGACAAGGACTCGTTTGCCGTCCCCGGCAAGCGTACCAGCGCGGTCCTCGAACGCCTGCTGGAGGGGAACCTCCGCGTCAAGGGCGTCATCGCGGACGACGAGGGCGTCAGCGGCGTCTTCCGCTTCAGCGAACTGACGCTGGTCGTCACCGAGTCGCGCCTGCTCAAACACATCGGCGAGTACACCTGGGCCGGCGACTTCGAGTCGTATCACTACGACGACGTGACGGGGCTGCACTTCGAGGAGGGGAGCGTCGCGACGGCGGTCGTCCTCGAAGCCGACGGCCGTCCGGAACGCATCAAAGCGCCCAACGATCAGGCCGGGCTGTTCCGCAAGACGCTGGAGGGGTCGCTCTTCGCGTACCACGACGTGGACTCGCTCGGCGAACTCAACCACGCTCTCGAAGTCGACGAGACGGACGGCGAGACCGACGACGAGGAGGCGAGCCCCAGCGGGTCGGACGGTCTCGGACTCGACTCGGGCATCGATCCGCTGGTCGGCGACGACGAGGACGCGGACCCCTCGGACGAGCGACCGGCCGCGGCCGCCGGACAGCGTCAGTCGGCCGCCTCGGTCACCTCACAACGTGACGCGACCGGGTCCAGACAGGCGTCTCCGAGCGCCGACGGCACCACGAACGATGCCGACCTCGCGGCCGTCGAAGAGCAACTCGCGACGCTGACCGAGACGATCGAACAGCAAAACGAACTCCTCGCGAAACAACAGCAGACGATCAAGCAACTGATCAAAGAGCTCCGGCAGGGCCGCTAGTCGCGCCCGAGCACTTTCCTGATACACGTCGAGCCGAAGGGGCCGAGTTCGTCGCTGTCGAACTGGACGAAGTGGCCCTCGGAGATGCCCGCGCCACAGCGCTGGCAGTCGAACTCGCCCTCTTTGACGACGACGTCGCTCTCGAAGCTGACGAACGTGCCCGTCGCGGTCGGCCGGACCGTCCCGTCCTCGCGTTCGACGACACCCTCACGCTGTGCGGCCGTCAGGATCTCGCGCTGGACTGCCGGATCGGTGGTAACGATCTCGATGCGGTCCATCGCGTCCTTGACCGACAGCTCGGCGTGTTCGAGGTGGGCGAGCAGTTCCAGACCGAGCGCGACGCGATCGTCGGACGGCACGGTCGGAGCATCGACGGCGACGCTGGTAAACGTTCGGCTGCTCCGTCGAGCGCCGCTCCGGTCGCCGGGGAGTCGGACCACAAGAGGTTTCACACTGCGAACGCCGTTTTCGACCGATGAAACAGTCGACGCGACGGCAACTCGGGGGTGTCGTGGCCTTCGCCGCGCTCGTGCTCGTCGCGTCGCTGGTGCTCTCGCCCCGGCAGCTGCTCGACGAGGTCGCACATCTCTCGGCACATCCCCTCCAGTTCGGCGCGGCGCTGCTCGTGTTGTATCTCGTTCGCCCGCTGTTTGCCTGGCCGATCAGTCCGATCTCCGCGCTCGTGGGCTACGTACTGGGCCTCCGGTACGGGATCCCTGTCGCACTGGTCGGAGCGACGCTGACGACGATCCCGCCCTTCCTGTTCGCCCGCTATGCCGGGCGTAGCGGCGGCGGGCTGTTCGCCCGGCTCAACGACGCGGGCCGGCGGTTCATCTCTGTCACGGGCGCGACCCGCGGCGTTCTCGCGGCACGCCTCTCGCCGCTCCCCGCGGATCCGGTCTCGTACGGTGCCGGCTTCTCCGGCGTCTCGACGCGGGCCTACGTCGTCGGGACGTTCCTCGGAGAGATCCCGTGGGTGTTCGTGGAGGTGCTCGCCGGTGCGTCGATGCGGACCCTCTCGACCGAGGGGCTGAGCGCGGGCCTGCACGTGCTGCTTGGCTCGTTCGCGGTGGCTGTCGTGTTGCTGGCGGGGCCCGCGTACCGTCACGTCCGGTCGGCTCGTCCCTCGCGCAACTAGGTCGTGACCTCGAAGCGCGCACCGCCCGCGTCGCTTCGTCCGACCGTGATCGACCAGTCGTGAGCCCTCACGATGGTGTCGACGATCGCCAGTCCGAATCCGGTCCCCTCCTCGCTGGTCGTGAACCCCCGTTCGAAGATCGTCTCACGCTGGCTCGGCGGAATCCCGTCCCCGTCGTCGACGACGGCGAACCCGTCGTCGGTGTCGACGACGCGGACCGTCTCGGCTCCGCCGTGGGTGATCGCGTTGCAAAACAGGTTGTCGAACAGTTCCTGGAGTCGGTCGAAGTCGGCCTCGACGCGGCTGTCGGTCTCGGCGACGAGATCCTTCTCGTCGGCGTCGAGTTGCGACCAGGCCGCCTGGGCGACCACGTCGAGAGCGACCGGTTCGAGGTCGCCGACCCGCCGTCCCTGGCGGGCGAGGGTGAGGAGGTCGCCGATGAGCGCTTCCATCCGATGGGCGGCGTCGGCCGCGTCGTCGAGGTGTTCGAGCTCGCCGGTCGCAATAGCGTGGTTGACACGTCCCTGAACGACGTTGAGCGGGCTCCGGAGGTCGTGGCTGACGACGCTGGCGAACTGTTCGAGCTGTCGCTCCCGCTGTTTGCGCTCGCTGATGTCCCGGATGACTCCGGCGGTCCCTCTGAACCGCCCGTCGTCGGCCGGCAGCAGGGCGACGTGGTTCTCGCAGGTGATCCGGGTTCCGTCGGCCGTCTGGAGTCCCATCTCGAAGGTCCCGTTCGTCCGATCCGGGTCGGCGAGCAGTTCGGCGATGAGGTCTTCCCCGGCCGCAACGTCTTCCGGGGTCATCAGCTTCGAGATGTGCTCGCCGATCAGTCGATCGCGGTCGTAGCCCGAGAGCGCCTCCATCGCGTCGTTGACGACGGTGAACTGCCCTTCGGCGTCGAGCGTGTAGACGGGATCCCCAACCGCCTGCAGGATCGTCTCGTAGCGCTCTAGCTCTCGTTGGCGTTCGGTCCGCTCGGTGATGTCTCGGATGACGCCGGCCGTTCCCTCGAACTCGCCGTCTTCGTCGGTCATGACGGCGATTTTCGTCTCGTTGTAGGTCTCCTCGCCGTCGTCGTCGACCGTCCACATCTCGAAGGTCGCCACGTCTCGATCGGTGGTCAACAGCTCGCGGATGCGTTCCTCGGCCCGTTCGACGCCGTCTCCGACGACGAACTCCTCGGGCGACGCTCCGACGATCTCCGACCGCTCGTAGCCGATGTGGTCGGCCAGCGCGTCGTTGATCATCTCGATGGTCCCGTCGGGAGCCATCACGTACATCGGGTCCGCGACGCTCTCGGCCAGCGTCTCGTACTGGCGCAGCGTCTGTTCGCGCTCCTTGCGCTCGGACACGTCACGGCCCACACCGGCGATGCCGAGGAACTCGCCGGTCGTGTCCGACAGCGCCGTGCCGTGGAACTCGTAGGGAATCGTCTCGCCGGACTTCGTCTGTACCGTGGCCTCGTATCGCGACGAGCCGCTCTCGATCGCACGCTCGATGGCAGCTTCGACCGTGGGAACGTCCTCGGGAGCGATGAACTCCAGTGCAGTCATCTCCGCGATCTCCTCGTCGCTGTATCCCGTCACGTCGACCACCTGCTCGTTCCACTGGCGCAGCGACCAGTCGGGCGTGACGACGTAGAAGAGGTCTTCGAGCGAGTTCAACACGTCCTCGACGTACGCTCGCTGCTCTTCGAGCGCCCGGCGGTGCTCCGTGCGAGCCGTGATGTCCGTCATAAACCCCTCCAGAATCTCCGTCTCGTCGTCGCGCGTGAGCAACTGGCCCCGCTCCCACAGCCACCGCCGTTGCCCGTCGTCCGTCTCGATCCGGTAGGTGACTTCGAAGGGCTCGCCGCTGTCGAGTGCCGACTGGACCGCCTCCCGGACGTCGTCGCGATCCTCGGGGTGAACCACGTCGGTCTCCCAGTCGACCCGTCCGCTCTCCAGGGCGTCGGGCTCGTAGCCGGTCAGCTCCCGGACTCCCGCGCTGACGAACTGCATCGGCCAGCCCGGTTCGTTTCGACAGCGATACACCATTCCGGGGAGGTTCGACACCAGCGTCGAGAGGCGCTGTTCTTGCCGTTCGATCGGCGTCGTCGCTCTGTACTCAGAGACCGTTCGCTCGACCCGATCCACGAGCGCGCGATACCCGTCGTCGCCGTCGCGAGGGAGGTACTCGGTGACGCCGGCAGCGACCGCCTCGCTGGCGAGCGCTTCACTTCCGGCGTCGGTACACAGCAGGAACGGAAGGTCCGGATACTCCGAGCGGACGGTTTCGAGGAGCGCGACGCTGTCGAGGGCAGACTCGTCGTGGCCGCTGACGACGCAATCGAACCGACCGTCGGCGAGTTCCTCGACGGCTGCCTCGCTGGTCGAGACGCTCTCGACGACGATGTCGTCGTCTGCCAGCCGCGCCGCGACGGCGTGTCGGACCTGCGGGTCGCGGTCCACGTGGAGCACTCGAATCCCGTCCACAGGCTGGGTCATTACACGAGTCTCTGTCGCCCACCGTATAAAAATGTGTAGTTGTGTCGATATGACGGTCCACGAGCCGGCGTCGGTCCCAGTCGTCGCACTGTCACTGTTTCGAGCGACTCGCGACCACGTGATCGCGAGATCGGCCCAGACTGACAGTCGGCAGTGTCATACGGACGGTTGTCGTTGCGTATCAGTAGAACGTGTCGGCGCAGTCGTACACGACACCGTGCACGGGACAGACGTACTTGCAGTGGCGGTGGTACATGGGCGTCTCGCACATCGGACAGGGCCGCCCACCGGTCTCGGTCATGACACGCTCTGGGGTGCGGTCGGGCAAGAGCGTGTCGACGTTCGGCGTCGCGGACGAATTTGGTACGGAATCCGAAGAACCGTTAAGGGGGTAGTGTCCCCAGCAACGGGCATGACACGGTTCGCTCGCTTTCGTCCGTCGGCCGACGATGCGGTGGCGCTGTTTGCCGGCGTCGCGGCCGTCGTGGGCTCGTTCGCCGCCGTCGGCTTCGCCCCGTCGTTCGTCGCGTCACCGATCGAGCGGTGGCTGGCCCGGCGGATGCCCGGCGCTGTGGTCTCGCTGGCGATCCAGTTTCTCGGTTCGCTCGGCCAGCAGCTGAACCTCGTCGCCGCCGCGCTCGTGGCCGTCTGCGTCGTCGCCGCCGTCGCACGCGTCGCCGGCACGCTCGGGGATCGACTCGCCAACCGCGCCGTCGGACCCGTCGTCGCCGGTGGCGTCGTCTTCGGCGTCGCGACGCTGCTCACGGGATCTGTCCCTTCCAGCGGTGGTGCCGCAGTCGGGACGGCTCTCACACTCGGCCTCGCGGGGCTGTCGGGCTCGCTCCCGGCTCGCGGCGCGACGAGTCCCGACCGTCGGCGCGTCCTCGCGTCGCTGGGGACGGCTGCCGGACTCGGCGTCGTCGCGACCGTCCTGACCGACGACACCAGCCAGCCGACCGCGACCATTCCGGACGACGCCAGTCCAGCGGTGCGTGAGGCACTCGAAGCGGCCGCAGACCAGTCGCTGGCCGTCGACGGACTCGAACCGCTCGTGAGCGACGAGTTCTTCAGCGTCGACATCAACGCCGTCGATCCCGAGGTCGACGCGACCCAGTGGTCCCTCTCGGTGACCGGCTCGGTCGAGGAAGAGATCACGGTCGACTACGAGCAGCTCCGGTCGATGGACGCACGGACGGAGTTTCACACGCTGCGCTGTGTCGGCGAGTCGCTCAACGGGACGAAGATGGACAACGCCCTCTGGACCGGCGTTCCCGTCCGGACGCTGCTGGACCGAGCCGGCCCCGACAGCGACTGTGACTGCGTGCGGGTCCACGCCGCCGACGACTACTACCAGGTGTTCCCCATCGACGCGCTCAACGGCGCGATGCTGGCCTACCGGATGAACGGCCGCCCGCTGCCACAGGGTCACGGCTACCCGGCCCGGGCGCTGGTGCCCGGCCACTGGGGCGAGATCAACGTCAAGTGGATCACCGAGATCGAGGTGATCGACCGCGATGCGGAGGGCTACTGGGAGGAACGTGGCTGGCACGGCACCGGGCCGGTCGAGACCGTCGCGAAGATCCACGCCCAGAACACGCTACCAGACGGCCGCGTACAGGTCGGCGGCCACGCCTACGCCGGGACGCGTGGCGTCTCGGCCGTCGAAGTCTCGACTGACGGCGGCGACAGTTGGTCGGAGGCGCGACTCTCCGATCCCCTCGTCGAGTCGGTCGACTGGGCCGGCGAGCCGGGCGAGACGCCACACGCGCCGGACGTGTGGCGACAGTGGGCCTTCGAGTACGAGCCCCCGGCCGGCGAACACGAGGTCGTCGCCCGCGCGATCGAGGCCGACGGGACGGTCCAGCCCGAGACCGAACGCGAGGCCTTCCCCCACGGCCCCAGCGGGTGGGTGTCGAGGACGGTGGAGTAGCTCCTCCAGCGAACGGAACCGCGCGACACGGCGGGTTAGCTCGTCGCCCCGTCCACGTCGACGCTCTGGGACCGCTCGGTCTCGTGCCCCAGCTGGGTCTTCAGCTGATCGAGTTCGCGATCGACTCGCTGTTCGGTCGAGCGTCGGTCCAGTTCCCGGTCGATCTCGTCGCCCTCTGCGAGCACGTCGTCGAGCGCACCGCTCGCCTCGAGCTCTTCGAGCGCAGCCGCTCTGGCCTCCATCTGCTCGGTCCGTTCGGTCGCACGCTCGATTGCACGGTTCACGTCGGCCATGTCGCCGCCGACCCCGGTGAACGCCTCGGCGACGCGGGCCGACGCCTCGGCCGCTTCGTGGCGCGCCTTCAGCGTCTCTTTGTGGGTCCGGAACCCCTCGATCCGTCCCCGAAGTTCGATCTGGCGCTGGACGAGCTGGTCCTGCGTCGCCTGCAGTCTGTCGATCTGTTCGTCCAGGCCAGCGAGCTGATCGCTCGTCGCGTGTTTCTTCTCCAGGGCGCGTCTGGCCAGCTCCTCACGCTCCTGTCGGAGTGCCTCCTGGGCTTGCTCGTCGTACTTCTCGACGGCCGCCCGCAGGCGTTCGCGGTGCATCTCCAGGCGCTTCTTCTGGGTGGTGAGGTCGGCGATGCCGCGGTTGATCTCCTGGAGCTCGTCTCGGAGTTGTTCGTAGGAGTAGTCCAGTTCTGCGACGGGGTCTTCGACGCGGTTCAACAGGGCGTCGAGCCACGACCGGACGACGAAGCCAAACCGCCGGAGCAGACTCACGGGCGCACCCTCCGTTCGGGACGGTCGCGTCGGTAGGGGGTACTGTCCATGTCTACACCAGAACGACGACCGAGCGGCGGTTAATCGTGGTTTCGGGTGACTGTCCACGAAGCGACCAGTCGCCTGCAAGTTCGTCCTCGCGTCGTCACTCGGTCTCGCGTGGCGAGATCTCGACAGCGGCCTGCGTCGAAAGAAGAGAACGAACGTCGCGAACCGAGAGTGTCACACGCTCTTGGCCCCGGGTGTGGCCGGCGGTCGGCCACGGAGATCCGCAGTCAGATCCTCATACGGGCAGTTGTAGACACGTTCCCGGTCGATCGCACACCGTCGTGCGATCAATCCGGCGAGGAACTACAACTGTCCGTATCAGCACTCCGACCAGCCACAGGACTCGCAGGTCTTGCAGCCTTCGGAGTAGTACAGCGACAGCGAGCTACACTCCGGACACTCCGGATTCTCGCCCGCGTCGATCAGTTCCTGCTGGTCGGCGTCGGTGGCCTCGCCCGGCGACGACGGTTCTGTGCCCGCCGCGTCCGTGGCCGAACTGTCGGCGGTGACGGCACCGCCGTCGGTCTCGGGCACGTTCGGATCCGCACTGCCCGCCTCGTCTTCGGCGGTCTGTTCGAGCGTGGCCTGGTCCGGGTACGCCTTGTCGATTTCGTCGTCGAGATAGCGACGCATCGCCGTGCCGATGGCGTCGGGGATCGACTGGATCTGTTCGCCCTTGTCCCAGGCGACCTTGGGCGAGCGGATGCCCTGCAGTTCGTCTGCGATCTCCTTGGGATCGACGCCCGAACGGAGCGCCGTCGAGATGGTCTTGGCCAGGGCCTCGGTGAAGGAGGCCGTAAAGCCGCCGGAGTTCCCGATGTTGGCGAACAGCTCGAAGGGCCGTTCCCGCTCGGGGTCCTCGTTGATGTTGACGTACAGCTTCCCGTAGCCGGTGTCGATGCGCTGGGTGACGCCGTGGAGCACGTCCGGTCGGCTCTGCTTCTCGGCGAACGGGCTGGTCTCGGGCTGCTCGCCGTCGGCCACTTCCAGCAGCGACTCGACCTGCTGATCGAGTGCCTCCTGGACGGCCTCGTGTTCGAGGAAGCCCTCGATGCCGTCGAAGACCTCCTCGATCTGGGCGACGATCTCGCCCTCGTCCATGTCTGCGAACTCGGCGTTCTGGGCCCGCGTCGTCAGCACTTGCTTGCTGCGGGTGCCGTCGCGGTAGTAGGTGACGCCCTTGCCGCCGTGCTCGTAGATGTACTCGAACACTTCCCGGGCGTCCTCGAGCGTGGAGTCGTTGGGCGCGTTGACCGTCTTCGAGATCGCGGAGTCGACGCCCTGCTGGCAGGCACACTGGATGCCGGCGTGTTCTTTCGGCGTGAGGTCGCCGGTCGTGACGAACAGCTCGCCGATGGCGTCGGGCACCGTCGTCAGGCCGTCGACGCCGTCGAAGGCGTTGTCGGCCATCTGCTCTTGGGCCTCCTCCTTGACGGCATCGACGTCGATGCCGTTCTCCTCCAGCACGCGCAGGAAGTAGTCGTCGAACTCGACGAGCATCTCGTCGCCTTGCACGTCGTCGGAGACGTTCTTGTAGTAGGCGACGTTGTAAATCGGCTCACAGCCGCCGGTGGTGTTGCCCACCATCGAGGTGGTGCCAGTCGGCGCGATCGTGGTGGTGTTGTGGTTGCGGATCGGGAAGCCCTCGGCCCACTCGTCGGCGTCGAGGCCGGTCTGGGACTCGAACCACTCCCGGTAGGCCGTCGGGTCCGCGTACTTGGAGTTGTCCCACTCGTCGAAGGTGCCCCGATCCTCGGCGAGTTCGTGGCTGGCCCACTTCGAGCCGTGGTTGATCTGGCGCATGATCTGGCGGGCGATCTCGTCGCCCTCCTCGGAGCCGTACTTGACCCCGAGCTGGATGTACAGCTGGGCCAGTCCCATGATGCCCAGCCCGATCTTGCGCATCTCTCGGACCTTCTCCTCGATCTTCTCGACCGGGAAGTCCGACATCGTGACGACGTTCTCGAGGAAGCGCGTTCCCAACTCGATGCGGCGCTGGAACTCCTCGTTGTCCAGCGCGTCGTCGAGGAAGGCATCGACGGCGTCTTCGAGCGCATCGTACTCGTCGGCGTGGGCGTCGGACCAGACACGCCAGTCCGGGGCGTCCTGGTCGGCCAGCGTCGAGAGGTTGATGTGCCCGAGGTTACAGGCCTCGTACTCCTCCAAGGGCTGTTCGCCGCAGGGATTCGTCGCGAGGATGCGGTGGTCGGGGTGTTCCTCCACGTCGAAGGAGTGTTGCTTGTTGACGCGTTCGAGATAGATCACGCCCGGTTCGCCGTTCTCGTGTGCGCCGCCGATGATGCGCTCCCAGAGCTTCTCTGCGGGGATCGACAGCACTTCGCCGGCCTCGACGTACTCGCCGAGGTCGAACATCTCGTACAGTTCCTGGGTCTCCTCGGTGGCGACGTGGGGCTCGTTCGTCCGCGGGTTGGTGAAGGTGAACTCCTCGCCGGCCTCCAGTGCGTCCATGAAGTCGTCGGTGATGCCGACGGAGATGTTGAAGTTCGAGAGGTGACCCTCGACGGCGTTGCGGAGGTGCTTCGGGACTTTGCCGTCCTCGTCGATGAGTTCGCGGGCCTCCTCCAGGGCCTCGGCGAAGGAGTTGTGCGTGAAGTCGTCGGGGTCGTTCAGTCGCAGGGTCTCGGCCAGCGAGACGTCCTTGTTCTTGGCGTGGATGAACTGGATGACGTCCGGGTGCGAGACGCGCATGACGCCCATCTGAGCGCCACGGCGGGCACCACCCTGTGCGATCGTCTCGCACATCTGGTCGTAGGTGCGCATGAACGTGATTGGGCCAGAGGCGATGCCGCCGGTCGAGCCGACCTGATCGCCGTACGGCCGCAGTTGCCAGAAGGCGTATCCCATGCCACCGCCCGACTGGAAGACCTGTGCGGCCTCCTTGGCGGTCTGGTGGATGTCGTCGATGTCGTCGTCGGGCGAGTCGACGAAACAGGCCGAGAGCTGCTGGAGTTCGTCACCGGCGTTCATCAGCGTCGGCGAGTTCGGCATGAACGACAGGTTCTCCATCGCGTCCTGGAACTCGCCGGCCACGTTCTCGACGTGGTCTCGTAGCTCGTCGGGCAGTTCGGGGACGACGGTGTCGTACGCGAACTTGTTGACGTTGTACACCGACAGCTCGGTCTCGGCGTCGTCGCCGACGGTGGTTCCCTTGCCGAACACTTCCCCGGCGAGTTCGTCACGCCGCGGGTGATCGGGTTTGAGCTGGTCCGGGGTGACCGTCACGTCGACGCCCCGTTTGTCGGCTTCGAAGACGGCTTCGGCCAGGGCGACGTTCTTCCCGACCCGATCGAACAGATCCTCTTGCTGTTCGATCAGTTCGCCGTCGGCGTCCTTGCGGAGATAGCGGGCGGGCAGAATGTTGTGGTAGGCGTTGCCAGTGAGTCGGTCTTCGAGCGTGTCGCCGGTCGTCCGCTTGATCGGCAGCTGTACCTCGTCGGCACCTGCACCTGCGTCGCTCATTCCTCGGTCCTCCTGCCGACAGTGGCCGTCTGTCGGGCGATACCCCTCTCGATGATGCGTGTAGATCCTCTCATTCGTAACGACGGTTGTGTTTGTACGGACTGCTAAATACCCAGCGATACGTGTCCCCGCGGGCACGCGGCGGGAGACAGACCGCCGGGTGGTTTCGACGCTATGCGAAGTATCACTGGTGGGTAATATCAGCCACGATCCAGCGGGCAGCGCACGCGATTCGCTGTACGATACATAGCAAACGCCGACAGTACATTAATGGAGTGAGACCGGAGTGAAAGTGAAAACCAGGTCCCGGAAACCACTAGACGAGAGCCGAAATTTCAGTCGAAATAGTCGGGGGTTTCGACTGGAGATTCCGCAGACGGCCGGCGAGGATCGCCGGTCGATCGCGCCGCGCCGTCGTCGTTCAGTCTTGCATTTTTTGTTTCTGATACGTTCGCCGTGTCCCGGCGCGACGGCGCGGCCAGTGAGCACGGCGACAAAGCATATGCCGATGGGCGGTGAGGGGCCAGTATGCTCCTGACTATCGGCGGGTTCGGAACGATCCCCGCCCTGCTGGTCGGCCTCGCCGCGCTGGCTGTCGTGATCTTGATCGGGCGGATCGTCCTCAAGTTCGCGTGGCGACTGGTCGTTCTCGCCGCGGTCGCCGTCGGCGTGCTCTACCTGCTCGGACTGTTCGGCATCTCCGTGCTCTGATACGGACGGTTGTAGGCGTTTACCCAGTCGACCGCACGACGGCGTGCGGTCGATCTGGTAAAGACCTACAACTTTCCGTATGATCGAGTCGACAGACGCCGCCAGGTTCAGAGGCCGTCGAGAAAGTTCTCGATGAGGTCGTGGCCGACTGCGGTCAGCACCGACTCGGGATGGAACTGGACCGCCTCGATGGGGTACTCGCGGTGGCGGACGCCCATCACTAGTTCGACCGTCCCGTCGTCGGTCGCCACGCCGGTCGTGGCCGTCACGTCGAAGCAGTCGGGCACCTCGTCGGCGATCAGCGAGTGGTAGCGACCGGCCTGGAACCCCTGATCGAGTCCGGCGAAGACGCCCTGGCCGTCGTGGTCGATCGGGAACGCCTTCCCGTGGATCGGTTCGGGTGCGCGGCCGACCGTTCCGCCGTACTCGTAGACGGCGGCCTCCAGCCCCAGACAGACGCCGAGCGTCGGGACTTCGGGGCTGACTTCTCGTAGCACGTCCATCGTGACGCCCACGTCGCGGTCGTTCTTCGGGTGGCCCGGACCGGGGGAAATGACGATGGCGTCCGGATCGACGGCCCGGACCTCGGCGAGCGTCGCGGTGTTGCGCAGTACCTCGGTGTCGGCGTGTTCCGAGACGTACTCGACGAGGTTGTAGGTAAAGGAGTCGAAGTTGTCGATAAAGAGCACGAGCGGCCGGTCGTCGCCGGCCGCCTCGTCGCCGCTCATCGGGACACCTCCTCGTTCGCGTCGGCCGCGGGTGCTCGGATGCGCTCTACGGCGTCTAGCACGCCGCCCATCTTGTTCTCGGTCTCCTCGTACTCCGACCCGGGAACGGAGTCGGCGACGATTCCCGCACCGGCCTGGACGGTCGTGCGCTGGGTCCGGTCGCCATCGACGCCTGCTGGGGTATCACAGTCCTCGACCGTCGCCGACCGGATCACGATCGCGAAGTCCGTGTCGCCGGTCCAGGAGAAGTAACCGACGCCGCCGCCGTAGACCCCGCGTGGCGACCGCTCCAGTTCGTCGATGATCTCCATGGCCCGGATCTTGGGCGCACCCGAGAGCGTCCCCGCCGGAAACGTGGCGCGCGCGGCGTCGAAGGCGTCCGCTCCCTCGTCGAGCGTGCCGGTCACGGTCGATTCGATGTGCTGGACGTGGCTGTACTTGAGGACGTTCATGAACTCCTCGACGCGGACGCTCCCGGGCTCTGCGACCCGACGCACGTCGTTGCGCGCGAGGTCGACCAGCATCGTGTGCTCGGCCCGTTCCTTGTCGTCGGCGAGCATCTCGCCCGCGAGGCGGCGGTCCTCGACCGGACTCGTCCCGCGCGGACAGGTCCCCGCGATCGGATTCGAGACGATCCGGTCGTCGGCCACGGAGACGAGCGTCTCGGGGCTCGCGCCGACGATGCTCAGCCCGTCGTAGTCGAGCAGGTACATGTACGGCGACGGGTTGACCGCCCGCAGCGACTCGTACAGCGCCAGCGGGTCCATCTCACCGTACAGTTCCCGCTTGCGCGAGATGACGCCCTGGTAGATGTCGCCGCTGAGAACGGACTCCTTGGCGTGCTCGACGGCGTCTTCGTACTCGTCGCGCGGCCCGGCCTCTTCGTGGGCGGGGACGAAGCTGCCGGTCTCGAGGTCCGTGGCTCCGTCGAGGACGGCCTCGACCCGCTCGACCTCGTCGAGGAGCGCGTCGTAGCGTGCGCGGGGATCCTCACCGGGTCGGACGATCGGAGTGAACACGAGCGCGGCCGTCTCCTCGACGTGGTCGAAGCGCAGCGTCGTCGTCGTCAGCGCGAACTGTGCGTCGGGGAAGCGAGAGTCCGGCCGGTCGAGTCCGACCTCGTCGAGCCAGAGGTCGTAGACGGCGTCGTAGGCCAGGAAGCCGACGAGGCCGCCGTCGAGGTGTTGGCGATCGTGGTCCGGGAAGCCCCGCAGCTCCACGTCCGGCATGGCCGCCCGGAGATCGTCTAACACGTCGCCCCCGTCGGTCGTCACGAGGTCGGCGATCCGGTCGTCGAAGACCTCGACGCTGGTCTCGTCGTCGACCGTGATCACCGCGTCGGCGTCGTAGCCGACGAACGAGTAGCGGGCGTGGCGGTCGTCGGTCGCCGGTGCGAACGCGCCGTCTGGGTCGCTGGAGGCGACCTTCTCCGCGCTTTCGAGCAGGAAGGTGTGGCCGCCTTTGCCGGGGGCACCGTCCGCGGTCCGGCCGGTCAGCGCGGCGTAGGCCGCCAGCGGCTCCACGTCGGCCGACAGCTCCGCGACCGCTCGCACGGAGACCGGTCCGTCGGCGGTCGCTCGGTCGACGAACGTCTCGCGGTCGATATCGAGGGTCACCGTCCCGCCTCCACGGCCGCGGCGTCGGCGCGCTTCGCCTGCTGGACGAACGCCCGGACGGCGTCGTGGTCCTTGACGCCGCCTTCGGCCTCCACTCCGGAGGCCACGTCGACGCCGAACGGCCGGACCGTCCCGACGGCGTCGCCCACGTTCTTGGGGGTGAGTCCCCCCGCGAGGACGACCGGCGCGTCCAGCGTGTCGACGATCTCGCGCGTCCGATCCCAGTCGTGGGTCTCGCCGGTGCCGCCGCCGCCCTCGGCGTCGACCGAGTCCACGAGGAGGGCGTCCGCGGCGTCGGCGTACGCCTCGATCTCGGCGTGTTCGGCGTCGACGACGGCCACCAGCTGCGCGTCGACGCGCCGTCGGAGCGCGCCCAGCTGTGTCGGAGTCAACCCGTCGTGGACCTGCACCACGTCTGGCTGGACGGTCTCGACGCGGCGGGCTACGGACTGGACGGCCTCGGGCATCGTCACCAGCACGCTCGTCACGAGCGGTGGCACGCCGGCCACGAGCGCGGCCGCGGTCTCGTCGTCGACCTCGCGGGGCGTGTCCACGCTGACGCCGTTGATGACACCAATCGCGTCTGCGCCCGCGGCGACGACGGCCTCGCGGTCCTCGCGACGAGTGATTCCACAGACCTTGACCCGCGTCATGCCTCGCCTCTGAGCTCGTCGAACTTCCGGGCGGCGTCGCCGGACTCGATCGCCTCGCGAGCCGCCTCGACGCCGGCCTCGTGGCTGTCGGCTTCACCGGCGACGTAGATCGCCGCGCCCGCGTTCGCGAGGATGATGTCCTGTTTCGGTCCGGTGACGGTCCCCTCGACGATCCCTCGCAGGTCCTCGGCGTTTTCTTCGGGCGTGCCGCCGGCCACGTCTTCGATGTCGGCCGTCGTCAGTCCGATGTCCTCCGGGACGAGCGTGTACTCCTCGATCTCGGAACCGGTGACCTCTGCGACGACGGTCTCTCCGTGGATCGCGATCTCGTCGAGGCCCGATCCGTGGACGACCATCGCTCGCTCGACGTCCATCCGAGCCAGTGCCTCCGCGATCGTCGACACGAGGGCCGGATCGTAGACGCCGAGCACCTGCGCGTCCGCACCGGCGGGGTTGGTCAGCGGTCCGAGGATGTTGAAGATGGTCCGCATGCCGAGTTCCTTGCGCGGGCCGATGACGGCCTTCATCGCCGGGTGGAAGACGGGCGCGAGCATGAACCCGATCCCGTCGTCCTCGATGGCCTGCTCGACCTGTGGCGGTTCGGCCTCCACGTCGACGCCGGCCACCTCCAGCACGTCCGCGCTCCCCGACGAGGAGGAGACTGAGTAGTTACCGTGCTTGGCGATGGGGACGCCGGCACCCGCGGCGACCATCGTGCTCGTCGTCGAGACGTTGATCGTGTCGTAGTCGTCGCCGCCGGTGCCACAGGTGTCGACCAGCGGCCGCCGGTCGGGGTCGATCGTCCGCGCGGCGTCGCGCATCCCCTCGGCGAAGCCGGCGATCTCCGCTTCGGTCTCCCCTTTCGCTCGCAGACCCGCCAGCAGTGCCCCGATCTGGGCCTCCGTGGCGTCCTCGAAGACCGCCGTCGCTGCCTCGCGAGCCTCGTCCTGTGTCAGATCCTCTCCCTCGGTCACGCGTTCGATGTATTCCTGCATTGTGGGTCACCAATGAACTCTTTCGTGTTGTAATGTACAACCTCGTACATCCAAATAAGGCTGTCGGGACCACGTGACGGATTCGATATCGCGACATCGCCCGAGTGGAGACGTCGTGTCGCTCGAATCGCTCTCGACCGCACCGTGCCCACAACCCACAGACGGCACTGGGATTCGGTTTCGAAACATTCAATTATACCCCTCTGCAACGGATGAGTGTAGATAGAAGCCAACGCGGGTTGGTGGTCTAGTTGGTTATGACACCTCCTTGACATGGAGGAGGCCGGCGGTTCAAATCCGCCCCAACCCATTTTTGACGACACAAACCGTGAGCGGAGCGAGCGGTCTGTGTCGGCGAAATTGGTGACACGGATTGGAAGCAGACGAGACGAGCATCGCGAGTCTCGGCGCGGTTCAAATCCGCCCCAACCCATTCTCTGATTCCTCGCGACGACGAGCACGACGATTCTTTCGCCGGTCTGGGTTCCGCCCGAGTCGACAGACGGCACCGCTTCGAGGACACTTCCTCGTGAGTGTCGCGTGTGGCTCGGCGGTGGCCTCTCGGAAGCCGGCGTGTTCGAAACCACCGCTCGACGACGGTGTGCCCGCTGTGTCACAATTTTTCACGCACGACATCGGTGGTCCCAATAGCTTCATACGCCGCCCGCCAGAGTGTGTCCATATGGACGAGACGATCAGCTCACGTCGGCCGTTCGAACAGTTCGTGCTGCTGGCGGTTGCCGAACTGACCATCGACGGGGAGACGCCCGTCCAGTCCCACGTGGTGACGGAGACGATCAAGGACCAGCTCGATACGGTCGCTCGTGATTCGTTCGGCGGCGTCGAACGACAGGAGGTCGTGTCGGCGCTGGGATCGCTCGCGGCGGACGACCTGCTGTCGACCGAGCGGACCACGTCGGCGACGGGGAAAGGGCGGCCCGCCTACGACGCCGAAGTCGGTGTGAAGACGATCGTGGAGACACTCCTGGACGACGACACGGTCGGTCCCTACGCCGAACGCCTGCAGACCACGGTCTGAGTGGCGTCTCGGAACGAAATCCACTTGGAGATAGCCAACCGATCTCCGCGTATGCGCGAGTTCGAGTTCACGGTCCAGTACGAGCCGGGCGCGGACGACCTGATGGACCTCTTTGTCGAGACTCCGTCGCTCTCCGCTCGCTCGCAGGCCTGTTTCGCCAACGCGGACGCGATGTGGCGAATCGACCGCATCGTCGGCCCGTCGGACGTGCTCGACCGCCTCGACGATCTCTATCTCGACGAGTCGATCTGTAACGAGTGTCTGGACATGGAGCGGTGTTCGTCCACCCGCGAGTACCAGGTTCTTGACGCCGGCCCGGAGCATCGCCTGATCTACACGCGCCGCCAGGAGATCGACCGCTGTCACTCCATCCCGTATCTCGCCGTCGACTACGTGGGCGACGGGGTGCTGTTCGACGCGGAACGATCGGGCGACGAGTACGTCTGGCGGGTCCTGATGCCGGAAGCGACGCCGGTCGGCGAGCTGTACGACGCGATCGAGCGAAACCTCAGAGACGGACTGACGCTCGAACTGGGCCACGTCGGCGGAATCGACGGCTGGCGTGGCGACGATGCCTTCGACGCCGATCTCACCGTCGAGGAGCGCCGAACGCTGCAGGCGGCCGTCGACGCGGGATACTACCGGACGCCACGGGAGACGACTGTCGACGAACTGGGCGAGCGACTGGACGTACCGCGATCGACGGTACAGTATCGGTTACAGCGAGCGGAGGGTAAGGCCGTCGAACAGTTCGCTGACGGTAGCCTCTAGACGATCGAGGCGTTGCTCGCTTCCTGCTCGATCGCCGGTGGTTCGCCGGCTTCCAGGCGTTCGAGTCGGTCCATGATCGTATGGACCACGTCACCATTCGTACAGGGAGCCACGTGCTGGAGTTCTCCGCCCGCGTACTCGGCCAGTCCCATCACGGGCAGGATCATCGCCGAGTAGTCGTCGGTGATCTCCGAAGAGATCTCGGTCGTCTGGTAGAACGACTCCAGCGAGACGTTGTTCGACAGCGCCCACTGCTTGAACTCGGCGACGCGATTGAGGATGTACCGGCCCTCCTCGGTGTGGGCGGCCGCCGACTCCCGGGACACCTGCTTGCCCCAGACGATGACCGAGAAGTCTTCGATCGCGTCGTTCTGGTCCAGCGTTTCGAGTCGCTCGATGACGGCCGCCTGTCGCTCGTGGGCACCGTCCGGAACGAGCGACCGGACGTAGAGTTCGATGTGGGGTGTGGGGGTATCGGACATGGTTCAACTGATCTACGTGTCAACACTCCCGCACCACACTAATACTTTGCGTGGACCCGTTGACGTGGGTAACGTTCACATACAAAATTGTGGGTAGAGCGGTTTTGCACTGGCTCTGACACCGGTTAGATCTGTGATCGTTCAACCGACAGGGACAAACGCTTTCCAACTATAACTGGATGTTTAAGAAATACTATATTGGTCGCTCTGCGGTGTCTCGCTGTTGGGGTCGGAGAGGCGTCACCGTCGTCGCTGGGTCTCCGGTTCCGCCTCACACCGTCTGTGAAAGCACGTTACGATAGCACTCCCTCGGTAGCGACAGCCCGGAGACAGACAGCCGGCAGCGTCAGTCGTCGTCGAGTCGGGCGAGTGTCTCGTGAGCGCCGACGACCATCGCGGGGACGACGATCATGAAGACGTGTTCCTCGATCGGAATTCCGAGCAGTTCGACGCCGGTTCGCATCGGGATCGCGAACACGCCGACCGCCAGCGTGTACCAGTCCCAGACGTACGCGAACGGATAGAGGACGGCGATCGTTCGGGCAGCGGTCCGGCCCGCGTCGGCGTACCAGAGCAGGCCGGCCGCGACGAGACCCCACACGATCTCTGTCGCGAGGTACGTGTACGGGCCGAGGACGGTGATGTCCGGGAGCACGCCGGGTGTTCGGGCGCTGGCACAATGAACTCCGGGGGTGAGCGAGTCCGACGAGCGTTCTCAGCTGCTGGAACCGGAACCAACTTTGATTACCTCTGGCGTCGAACCCTCGTAGTGGGAAGTACGATGAATATAGCTGATATTGCCACTAGTGATTTTGTTGAACTCGACGCCGATGTCCGCCTCGGCAAAGTGCGCTCGATCTTCGAGCGCGAGAACCCCAAGGGAATCGTCATCACCGAGGACGGGGCGTACGCCGGTGTGATTACCCAGAAGCAGCTGGTCCAGTCCCACGTCGAGGACAACGCCAAGGCAGGTGCGATGATGCGGTCGGCCCCGAAAGTCGAACGCCACGACGACGTCCGCGAGGTCGCTCGCGTCCTCGTCGAAGGCGGTGCGAAGATCGCACCGGTCTTCGAGGGGGGCTCGCTGTGGGGGGTCGTCACTGGCGACGACATTCTCGAAGCCGTCCTGGAGAATCTCGATGCCCTCACCGTCGAACAGATCTACACCAAAGACGTCGTCACCATCACCGAGGAGACCCACGTCGGGCAAGCGATCAACCTCCTGCGCAAGCACAGCATCTCTCGTATCCCCGTGCTCGACGACGACGGAGACCTCTCTGGCATGGTCACGACCCACGACATCGTCGACGTGGTCGTCCGGGATATGAACAAGGCGACGCGGGGCGACCGCTCCGGCGAGAACGACCGCGTCCTCGATCTGCCGGTCTACGACATCATGAACAGCCCCGTCGCGACGACCTCTCTCGACGGTTCGGTTCGAGATGCCGTCGAGCGGATGCTCGAAAACGACTTCGCCGGCCTCGTCGTCACCCCGGACCACGACGACTCGCTGGTCGCCGGGATCGTCACCAAGACGGACGTGCTCCGCGCGCTGACGTTCACCGAGGAGGAGCATATGGACGTACAGATCACCAACATCAACCTCCTGGACAACACGATCTCTCGGGACGACATCCGCGAAGAGATCGGCGACGTGGCCAGCAAGTACCAGGACATGCAGGTCCAGCACGCCCACGTCCGCTTCCACGAGCACAAGGAGAAACTCCGTGGCACGCCCCTGATCCAGTGCCAGATCCGTCTGCGGACCAACAAGGGCCAGGCCGCCGGCTCCGGCGAGGGCTACGGCTCCGACACGGCGTTCAACGTCGCTCTCGACAAACTCCAGCGGAACGTCCTGGAGATGAAAGGCGTCCGCGCCGACGAGGAGTACCGCGGCCAGCTGCTGCGGAAGCTGGGCGAGCTGTAGCGCCCTCCTTCCTCTGTATCCGCCGAGCCCCGCGAGGCGGTTCACTCGATCGAACGGTGCGAGGCGCGCCGAAGGCGGCCCTCGATGTGAACGGGGAACGAACTGACCCGTGAACGGAGTGAGATCGAGCGTTTTTCACCCACGTTTTTACGCGAGGGTTCCCGCAGTGAGCGAAGCGAGCGAGGAAACCCGACGCGGAAAAAGGTGGAGGAGTACCGCGGCCAGCTGCTGCGGAAGCTGGGCGAGCTGTAGGGGTCGACGGCGTTCTTTTCCACACGTTTTGATCGGGCATCTTCGCTCTGGCACGATGGAGTATCGCGGCACCGTCACGGCGCGGTTCGGCCGTCGTTCGAGCGTCGCTCTGCCAGCAACAGAACGACGCCACCGAGGAGCGTCACGTAGACTCCGACGTCGGCGATAAACATGCCAATGATTCCGTATTTACCGACACAAAAAGTGACGGACGTCACTACTGCGACGGTTCCGACCGACACTCGAAACGAACTCTCGCTGACCCATTTGAGGTCACTGACCATTCCCAGAGCAGTGACGAGCGCAAGTACGAGCGTGACGAGACCGTACGTTTCTGTCCCGGAATGCATCCCCGGTAGTCCGACTGTCAGGATCGCCTCGTGCGTCGGGTTAGCCCTGACCCACGGTAGATACGCCCCAACGAGGAGAAAACACAGACCGATCCAGACTCGTCTCCGTGAGTGCATCGCTATCTCGTACACTGCCCGCTGGAGGTTGTAGTTCTTCTGTCCGATATTTCGGTCAAATGACTGGAACGACCACGCTGGCAGTCGGAGAACAGCCAATCAGATACGGCCGAAACTTCCGTGTCGAAGTTCGTCCCGACAGTATTTTTATGGAGTGTGCGAGTGAAATTGAAGACGCGAACCGCTCGATTACGATCGATACTCGTCGATGTCGACGGCGCGTCTCGTCTCCTCGTGTGTGAGATCGCTGTCGGCGGAGACGATCGGTGCGCCCCACTCACGGCCGACCGCAGCCACGAGTCCGTCGACGCCGTCGAGATACGGTCCGCCGGCCGGAATCTCGTCTGCGATCCGGGCAGCGGTCTCGGACAGTTCCGCATCGACTTCGACGACCTCTACCCAGCCCAGCGCCTCGATCGCTTCCTCTAAGTCGCCGTCTGGGTGGTTGCCGACGCCGACGATCGCTTCGGTGTACGCTGGTGCGGGTGCGATCCAGGTTTGGTCGGCACCACCGTTGGCCTCGTAGTACTCTCTCGTCGCCGAGAGCCCACTCATACGGATTATTGTAGCGATTTACCGGTGATCGTCTACTCCGTGGCGACGATCACCGGTAAGCAACTACAATAAACCGTATCAGGTAATCGATGAGAAAATTCGCGTCCAGGACTCTCATCGATCTCCCAGCCGCTCCGCGCGGTCCGCACGCTCGTCTCTGGCCTTGGCTCGTTTCGTCCGGATCCACTCACCTTGTTCCTCGGACAGCACCCCGAACCCGTCGTCGAAGTCACTCTCCGTGGTGTCGGCGATCAATCGTTCGAGGACGTCGTTGTACGACTCGCCCTCGCGTCGCCGGTGTTCGAGGCGTTCTTTGATCCGTTCACTGACCCGGATCTGTTCGTCGGCGGTTGCCATCGCTCGTGTCGACGTTGGCGTTGACAGAATAAATCGTTTGGCTCTCCCCATCCGGTCGTGTTCAGATAAGAGATCAGTGCAGGCAGTCTGAAGCACCGAAAGCCCTCGTACAGTTGCGGTCCCGCGACTCGCTGTGCGCGCTTCGCGTGCTTGTTCTGAGAGAGCAAGCTCTCTCGACGTTCGCCTCTCTTCGTTCGGGTCACCTTCGTCGGGGTTCCCGCAACTGTACTCGCCCTTTCATCCGCCAGGGTTCAGACTGTGAGGCAGCCGAATCCTGGCGGATGAAAGGGCGAGGCCCGCTCCGGGGTTCTGCGGCGGCACTATCCGAACGGAGTGAGGATATCCGCCACAGAACCCCGGAGCGGGCCGAGGGCTTTCGGTGTCTCCAACTCAGAAAATGCAGCGGCTTATCTGAACACTACCCCCCATCCGGTCGTGTTCGGATATGAGATTTGAGAGGGCACTACTCAAGCGCCGAATGATTATTAAAATTACAAGAGTCGCTCAAATACCGGAATTCGTATAACCTGACAATGTTGGAAACAGGAACAGTAGAAGAAGTAGTATCGCTAGAACTGCGTGTTTGTAACGTCGGTTGTATCCCGAATATCCGGCGCCGAACAGGAGTCCAAGGATGCATAGTGCATAGATGATAGAAGGGATGTTTACACCAAACATATTTACAACCCGCTTCGACTACATTAGAATTCTACGATTTCCGGATAATAGTGTGCAATAGACTAGCTGATACTAACAGCTATGATAAACTGCAGGTGGCCGTAATCTGGGTGGTCTGATGTCTCTGTGAGCGTATCTGAGAACTCATCTCGTAGCTTTTCCCAGCCAGGATCGTTCCCCCGTCCCAAGTTTGTACCTGTACTGATGTATCGGAGGTATAGCCCAACGTACAGTGACCATGTCTCCATCCGTCGTGAGGCGGGGATGAATTGACCAGGACGCCCACTGGAGATGACCAATGGGCGGACTACCTGTTGTGTTGGGCGGCATTCGCGCGACCGAGTGGTCCGAAGGACCCGGCAGGTCGCGCAATTCACCGGACGAGCGAAGCGAGTCCGGCCTTTTTCACCACCGGGAGAGCTCGCTCTCCCGAGCCTCACTTCGCTTCGCTCAGTGAGACCACGTTTTTGCGCAAGTGGTTCGCGCACCGCGCGAACCCGCAGCCGAAAAAGGTGGTCTACTGGAAGCCGATGCGGCCGCCACCGCGGGTCTGCTGGGGTTCGCCGCCGCCCTTGAATTCGTCTTGCATCTGCTCGTAGTAGTCGCGGATGTCGTCGGTGATCGTCGGGCGCACGTTCTCCATGGCCTGCCGGAAGTGCCTCATCTCGACCATCTCGGCGTCGTCGTCCTCGCGCAGCGCCTCGATGGCGGCCTCGCGGCCGATCGACTCCAGGTCGGAGCCGACGTAGCCGTCGGTCATCTCCGCGAGTTCGCGCAGGCTCACGTCCGGCGACAGCGGCGTGTCGTCGGTGTGGATCTTGAGGATCTGCTCGCGGCCCTCGATACCGGGTTCGCCGACCATCACCAGCCGGTCGAACCGACCCGAGCGGATCAGTGCCGGATCGATCATGTCCGGCCGGTTGGTCGCGCCGATCACCATCACCTCTTCCATCTCTTCGAGCCCGTCGAGTTCGGTCAGCAGCTGGTTGACGACGCGTTCGGAAACGTTGCTCCCGGTCTCGCCGCCACGTCCCGGTGCGAGGGAGTCGAGTTCGTCGAAGAAGATCACCGTCGGTGCGACCTGCCGGGCCTTCCGGAAGGTCTGACGGATCGCCTTCTCCGACTCGCCGACCCACTTCGAGAGGAGCTGTGGTCCCCGCACCGAGATGAAGTTGGCGTCAGTCTCGTTGGCGACGGCTTTGGCCATCAGGGTCTTTCCGGTCCCCGGCGGCCCGTACAGCAGGACGCCAGATGGCGGTGAGACGCCCATGCGCTCGAACTTCTCCGGGCTGTTCATCGGCCACTCGACGGACTCCTGGACCTGCTCTTTGGCGTCGTCGAGACCGCCCACGTCGTCCCAGGAGATCTTCGGGAGCTCGACCAGCACCTCCCGCATGGCGCTGGGACTCACCTCGTTGAGGGCCCCGCGGAAGTCCTCCCGTTTGATGATCATGCGGTCGATCAGGCTCGGCGGGATGTCCTCCTCGTCTAAGTCGATCTCGGGGAGGTACCGACGCAGCGCCTTCATCGCGGCCTCTTTGGTCAGGCTCTCGATGTCGGCACCGACGAAGCCGTGGGTCTCGGTCGCCAGATTCGAGAGGGCCACGTCGTCCGAGAGAGGCATCCCGCGGGTGTGGATCTGGAGGATCTCCTCGCGGCCGACCTCGTCGGGGACGCCGATCTCGATCTCGCGGTCGAACCGGCCCGGCCGGCGCAGTGCCGGGTCGACGCTGTCGACGCGGTTGGTCGCGGCGATGACGATGACCTGGCCGCGTGATTCGAGACCGTCCATCATCGTCAGCAGCTGGGCGACGACGCGGCGCTCGACCTCGCCGGTCACGTCCTCGCGCTTGGGCGCGATCGAGTCTAGCTCGTCGATGAAGATGATCGAGGGAGCCTCCTCGCTGGCGTCCTCGAAGATCTCCCTGAGTTGCTGTTCGGACTCGCCGTAGTACTTCGAGATGATCTCCGGACCGGCAATAGAAAAGAAACTGGCGGAGGTCTCGTTGGCGACGGCCTTCGCGAGCAGGGTCTTGCCCGTACCCGGTGGACCGTGGAGCAACACCCCCTGTGGCGGCTCGATGCCGAGCTTCTTGAAGATCTGGGGGTGTTTCATCGGCAACTCGACCATTTCGCGGACCCGCTGGATCTCACTGGAGAGGCCGCCGATGTCCTCGTAGGTGATGCCGCCGCCGGTCTTCTCGAAGCCGCTGATGGGCTCTTCGCGCAACTCCACGTCCGTGTCCTCGGTGATGAGACAGACGCCCTCCGGCTCGGTCTCGACGGCGATCAGCGGGATCGCCTGGCCCGGCGAGCGCATGAACGGGTGGTTCGTACTGGACATTACGGGGACGATGTCGCGCTCGACGACCGGGCGCTTGAGGATCTGGCGCTTGACCATGCCGGCCGCGTCCGAGCCGAACTGTACGCTGGCTTCCTCCGGCGGAGCCAGCACGAGCTTGTCGGCCTTCTCGGCGTCGGCCTTGCGGATCGTCACGCGTTCGCCGATGCCCACGTCGGCGTTCTGTCGCGTGAAACCGTCGATGCGCACCGTGTCGGTGTTCCAGTCCTGTCGATCCGCACGCCACACTTTCGCGGCGGTGGTCTCACTTCCCTCGATCTCGATGATGTCGCCGGGCGAGAGCTTGAGATGCAAGAGCGTGTCCGGATCCAGGCGAGCGATACCGCGCCCCGAGTCGTTCGGGTACGCTTTCGCGACCTCCAGTTGAACCTCGTTCATAGTTAGTCTGCGGGGATACCTGATTTCAGTCGTGACCGGAGATATGCTTTATGCTACCGGCGGTCCCCTGTCCGTCCGGTAGGTACTTATGTTATCATGTGTCACACTGCCACGGCCGCGCTACCGACGCCGCCACAGTCCGTCGGTTGAACCTCCGCATGTCACACTTTGCCGTGGTGGTAGCTTTCATAGGGCTGGCCGAGAAAGCCGCGACTATGGTGTTTCTCGTCCCGTACGACGGATCGTCGCCGGCCCGTGCAGCACTCGAACGCGCAGTCGAGTACGGTACGCCACTGGATCGCGACGTCGTCGCCGTCAGCTACATCCCGACTGGTAACAGCTACGCCGAGCGTCGTCAGTGGGTCGACCCCGACGACGAGTTCCCCTTCGAGACGGTCACGCAGGACCTCGAACGCAAGATCGAGGAGGCGACCGACGACACGGAACTGCGCTACACCGACGTGAGCGCCCACTCTCCCGCGGGCGGCTCCTCCGAGGAAGTCCGCCAGACCGCCAGCGACGTGGACGCGACCGTCCTGTTCGTCGGGAGCGACGACGAGGAGTCGGTCGTCGTGCCGGTCGGTGATGGCACTGACGAGGAGTACGACGTACACGTCGTCCGCGGCTGATCGGCGCTTCGCGGTACTTTTCTTTTGGCGCACCGACGCCACGAGTATGCGAACACTCGCTTTCGACGGCCGGATGGGTGCCAGCGGCGACATGCTGCTCGCTGCCCTCCTGGCCGTCGGTGCCGATCGAGACGCCCTCGCCCCCGTCGAGGACGCCCTCCCGATCCGGTACGACGTCTCCGAGACGGTCGAACGCGGGATCGGTGCGACGAGCGTCGCCGTCGTGTTGACCGACGCAGACGAGACTCGGACGGACGGGACCGACGAGGACTCCCAGATGCCCTCGAAGGTACCGAAACACGACCACAGCCACGACCACGCGGACGACAGTCACGATCACACTCACGGCGGTACTGCCGCCGAGGGACACGGTCCGTCTCGCTCGCTGGGCGAGGTCCGCGAGATCGTCGGGGAGATGACCCTCCCCGACGGCGTCGAGCGCGACGCGCTGGCGATCTTCGAGATTCTGGGCGAGGCCGAAGCCGCGGTCCACGACACGACCCTCGACGAGATGCACTTCCACGAGGTCGGGGCCGACGACGCCATCGCCGACGTGGTCGGCGTCTGTCTCCTGCTGGACGACCTCGGCGTCGAACGCGTCGTCACGACGCCGCTGTCCGCGGGCGGTGGCACCGTCGAGATGAGCCACGGGACCTACCCCGTTCCCGGCCCCGCCGTCGTCGAGATCGCCGAGCGGGCCGACTGGTCGCTCGCTGGCGGACCCGTCGACGCCGAGTTGCTGACGCCGACCGGTGCGAGCATCCTCGCACACGTCGCCGACGGCGTCGACGCGCTGCCGGAACTCGCCGTCGAGGCGTCTGGCTACGGCGCTGGGGGGTACGACTTCGAGAATCGACCGAACGTCCTGCGGTCGATCGTCGGCGACGGTGGCGGCGGGCTCCGGCGCGACGAGATCACCGTCCTGGAGACGAACCTCGACGATACGACGCCGGAGGTACTGGGTAGCTTGCAGGAACGACTACAGGACGCGGGGGCGCGAGACGTGTCGATCCTCCCGGCCACGATGAAGAAGTCACGACCGGGCCACCTCGTCAAGGTGGTCTGCAAGCCGGCAG
This sequence comes from Halomicrobium mukohataei DSM 12286, assembly GCF_000023965.1. Lineage (NCBI taxonomy): Archaea > Methanobacteriati > Methanobacteriota > Halobacteria > Halobacteriales > Haloarculaceae > Halomicrobium > Halomicrobium mukohataei. Next base: position 1,704,851 of record NC_013202.1, read on the forward strand.
ACAGCGAGCGCGTCGCGCGCCGACTCGCCGAGGAGACGGGAACGCTGGGCGTTCGGGCCCACGGTGCCGGCCACCGCTGGATCGCCGACCGCGAGATCGTCACCGCCACCGTCGAGATCGACGGCGACGCCTACGAGATCGACGTGAAGGTCGCCACCGACAGCGAGGGCACCGTCTTCGACGTGAGCGGCGAGTACGACGACGCCGCGGGGGTCGCCGACGAGACCGGACTGCCCGTCCGCGAGGTGCTTCGGCGGGCCGAAGACGCCCTCCGGTAACTGGTCAGGGATCTGCGCGCTGACGGTCGGTCGCCAGCGAGTCGTCCAGGACCGTCTTCGTGATCGCGACCGCCCCGACGGCCACGAGCAGGAAGCCGGCGATCTCGGTCAGGAAGCCCGAGACGCTCAGCAGCGGGCGCTGGAGGAAGCGTGGCAGCAGGGCGACGACGATGGACAGCGGTTCGAGCACGTTCCAGTTCCGGAGGGCCAGTCCCACGAAGACGACGCCGTAGAGGACGAGCAGTTTCCGTTTGGCCGCGTACGCGAGCGTCGCACCGAGTGGAGGGCGCATGGTTCGATGAGCTTGCGGGCGTGCAAAATGGATTTCGGGTCGTCGCCGACCGGTCACGCGTCGTTGGTGTCACCGTCGTCGCGGTGCTCGGCCAGCGCCTCCTCGATCGTCAACTGCCCGTCTGCGACACGGCGGGCCAGCGCCTCGCCGATGGCCCGGTTCGTCTCGCTGGCCTCTCGGGAACGCTCCTTGATGCGCTTGAGTTCGCCCGCCGTGGGATCGATCTCGCGGGACTCGATCTCCTCGCCCTCGATACGGGCGATGTTGACCGCCGCGAGCACGTCTCCCATGCCGCGGGTTCCCGTTCCGAGGTGTGGCGTCGTCCCGGTCTCGTCGACCAGTTCGACGGTCACGTCGCCGAGGTCGTCGATGATCCGCGCTCCCAGCAGTCGCGCGCCGTCGCCGATCCGGACGAGCGGGTCGACCGCTTCGGCCAGCTCCTCGTGGACGGCCTCGGCGACCCGATCGGCCGGCACCTGAAACGCGGCGACGATCATCTCGCCCGAGCACACGGCGATGCCCGGCCGGTCACCGGGGTCGATACCGACGATCAGTTTCCCGTCGCCGCCCCGCAGGAGCGCGGCCACCTCGTCGACGGCCCGGCGCGGGTTTTCTGGATCGGCCCGGACCACGTCGACGCCACCCGGGTCGTGGGACTCGTCGGCCGCCGTCACGACGACCGCCGTCCCGTCGGGCAGTTGGTCGCCGGGCTCGACCGTCGTGAAAGTCAGCCCGCGGTCCCGTAGCTCCCCGACCACCCCGTGATACACTTCGAAGTCCTCCGTTGCGACGACGATCACTGTTCGGAGGTTGTCGTGGCCCCTGCAAGTATTTACTGCCGGGCGAGCAACCGGATGGTATGTCCAACGCCGCCCCACGCTCGGCCCCCGCCCTCCCGTTCGAACCGCCCGATCCGCAGTTTCGGCTCGTCGTCGGCCTGTACGTCGCACTGCTGGTCGTCCCGCTCGTGCTGTTCGGTGCCGTCACTGTCGGCTTCTCGGACGCTGCGGCGCTCTATGGCGTCTTCCTGATCGCGGGCCTCCTCCTCGTCGCGGTCGTCACCTGGGCGCTCGGTCGCCTCGATGGCGCTGCCGTCAGACTGGGCAACAGTCGCCTTCGGTGGTTTCTCTCGCTTCCAGCGCTCGGTCTCATCGTCGGTTCGTTCACCACCCTCTCACGTATCGGCGGGATCGCGATGGTGGGATTCTTCCTCGGTCTGTTCGCCGCCCTCGCAGGATTGCTGCTGGCGGTGATGGCTCGCAGCCGCTACGTCAAAACGCTCCTCGACGCCGTTGACGTTGATGGCGAGTGGACTGCTGGCTGGCCTGCTGCCGCCAAGCGCCGCGTCGAATGGCTCGCTGCCGTGTCGATGCTCGCCGGTGTCGTGACTTTCGCCGGCGGTCTCGCGGTCGGCGGACAGTTCTGGTTCCCGGGCCAGTTTCTGGTTGCGATCGGGGCCGCGATCACGGGCTACGGCCAGTCACAGGACTACGCGGTGACGCCGGCCGGCATCACCGTCGAACGGGGCGGCTTCCGACGCTTCTACGAGTGGAGTCACTTCGACGGCTACACGCGGACCGACGACGCACTCGTCTGCCACCGCCCCCGTCGCGTCGACGTTCGCTTCGCGCTGGACGACCTGGACGACCCCGACGCCGTCGAGGGCATCCTCAGTCGATACCTCGGCCGGTCCGAGGTCGCCAGCGTTTAGACGGGGCTCGGCGTAGTCTCGTCCGTGAGTGAGTACGTTTCGACCGGCTGCGCGGAGATCGACGACCTGCTCGGTGGCGGGTTCGAGCGCGGCGCGGTCACCCAGATCTACGGCCCACCAGCAGCGGGCAAGACGAACCTCGCGCTCAGTGGCGCGGTCGAGGTGGCGGCCGCCGGTGACTCGGCGCTGTACATCGACACGGAGGGGCTGTCGGCCGACCGGATGGAGCAGATCGCTGGCGCACGCGCCAGCGAGACCGACGAGACGCTCGCGGCCCTGGCCGAACGAATCGTCGTCTCCGAGGCGCTCGACTTCGAGGACCAGGAGGTCGCCGTCCAGGACGCCGCAGAGCTGGCCTCGCAGGTCGAGCTGATCGTCCTCGACAGCGCGACCGGCTTCTACCGGCTCGAACGGGACGACGGCGACGGCGGCGAGGCGCTGCGGGACGTGGCCCGCCAGATCACGCACCTGCTCTCGCTTGCCCGCAAGCACGATCTGGCCGTCGCCGTCACCAACCAGGTCTTCGCGGATCCGGACAGCGACGGCACCCGTGCCCTGGGCGGCCACACGCTGAACCACTGGTCCGGCGCGATCCTCCGACTCGATCGGTTCCGGGGCGGGAATCGGAGAGCGACACTGGAGAAACACCGCGCCAAGGCCGCGGGCGACACCGCCCAGTTCCGGATCACCGAGGCCGGTCTGGCCGGCGGACAGGACCGTTCGCTCGATTAGTAGATCAGTTCGTCGTCGTTCTCGACCATGTACAGCGTCCGGGCGGCGATGTTGACGGCGTGATCTCCGACCCGTTCGAGGTCTCGAATCGTCAACAGGAGACGCGACACGTCGTTCATCAGCTGTTCGATCTCCGTTTCGTCGGCACCGTCGCCGACCTCGCGCTCGATGAGGTCGCGGACGACCGCCTCGGAGGCGTCTTCACAGCGTTCGTCGATCTCGTCGTCGCGTTCGGCGATCTGGTAGCAGGCGTCGGTGTCCTCGTCGCGGTACCCCGCCATCGCGTCCTCGATCATCTCCAGGGTGTGGTCGGCGATGCCCTGAATGTCGACCTCGGGGAACATGTCCCGGTCGGCGGTGAGCGTGTACTCGCCGAGGTTGGTCGCCAGATCGGCGACGCGTTCGAGGTCGGTGATGATCTTGAACGAGGCGGCGATAAAGCGCAGGTCACCGGCGACGGGCTGTTGGAGCGCCAGCAGGTCGACACAGTCCTGTTCGAGTTCGAGGTACATCTGGTTGATCTCGTCGTCGCCCTCGATGACTTCCCAGGCCAGTTCCTCGTCTTTCTGTTCGAGCGCGTCGAGTCCGACGCGGAACCGCTCCAGGACGACTTCGGACATGTAGAGTACGTCTTCCCGAAGCTCTTCGAGGCGTTCTTGATACGATTCGCGTGGCATGCACGGTCTTGCGCCGGACATCCGTATCAGGCTTTCCCTTCGCCCAACCGTCGACTGTCCACGTCGCTTCCGGACGCCGGTCTACACGGACGCTCGTCGTTGCTCATACGGACGGTTGTAGGCGTTTACCCAGTCGACCGCACGACGGCGTGCGGTCGATCTGGTAAAGACCTACAACTTTCCGTATCAGTCACCGTCCGTCTCGTGCTGCCGGCTGTCACGTCGTGACGAGATTCGCCACTCCGGAGCGGCGAAATCCCTCACAGATGGACAGCCGGTCGTATCAGTAGATCAGTTCGTCGTCGCTCTCGATCATGTAGAAGGTCCGGGCAGCGATGTTGACGGCGTGGTCGCCGACCCGTTCGAGGTCGCGGACGGTCAGGAGAAACTGCTTGGTGTCTGCCAGCAGCGCCTCGTGCTCGTCGCCGGCCGCGTCGTACGTCGCCAGGTATCGCACGAGGTCGTCGGCCGCGGCCTCACAGCGCTGGTCGAGGTCCGTATCGTCGGCCACGACCGTCCGACACTGCTCTGGGTCCTCCTCGACGTAGGCCGCGATCGCGTCGGCCACCTGGCTGCTGGCCATCTCGGCGATGTCGGCGATCGGGACGACGGTGAGGCGGTCGCGTCCGGGCGTCCCGGCGTACCGGCCGATGTTGGCGGCGAGGTCGGCGATTCGCTCCAGATCGGTGAGAATCTTGAACGTCGCGACGACGAATCTGAGATCGCCGGCCACGGGCTGTTGGAGCGCCAGCAGATCGATACACTCGCTTTCGAGTTCGAGATACAGCTCGTTGACCTCGTCGTCGCGCTCGGCGATCTCCCGGCCGCCGTCCTCGTCGCCGTCCTCGTAGGCGCGTGCCGCCTCGCGGAGGCGCTCGACGACCAGCGTCGCCATCGACGTGACGCCCTCTTTCAGCGTTTCGAGCTCGGTTTCGTAGCGATCTCGTGTCATGTGTCTCCGTTCGATCGGTAGCTCACTCGATCCGGACGCCCAGTCGGTCGGCCAGTTCGTAGAGGTCTGCGACCTCGTAGGTCGGCGTCGCCGAGAGATCGAGGTCGGCGCGGTGGTCACGCCGGAGGAACGCCGAGTCGATCCCGGCCCGCTGGGCAGCGACCACGTCTTTCTCGCTGTCGCCGACGTACAGCGCCGATCGCGTGCCGAGGTCGTCGAGCGCCGCCTCGATGTAGCTTGGGTCCGGCTTCCTGCGTCTCGCGCCTTCTATTGTGGGGACGCGTCCGTACGCGGTCTCGAAGTGTCTCCCGAGGTCGTGGTGGTCGAGGATGAACTCGATCGTCGCGTGCTGGTTGTTGCTGACGAGGCCGGTCCTGTGGGGCAGGGCTGTCACTGCGTCGCTGTCGTCGTACAGTGCTTTCTCACCGCTTCGAATCGCCTGGCGCTGGTACTCGCTGGCGATGGCTTCGCGCCGCTCCCAGAACCGTGCGGGGTCGATCCCGTACTCGCGTTCGAAGTCGCCGTCGGGTACGGCACCGGCGGCGACCATCTCGCGGGCGCGCGCCTCGTCGACCGTCACGTCGAACTCGGCGAAGGTGTCGCTTACTGCCCGGGCCAACCGTCCTCTGTCGGTCGGTTCGATGAGAACTCCGTCGTTGTCGAAGACGACCGCGTCGTACGCTGGTGCCATTCGTCGGCGTTATCCGAACTTGCCGGTGATGTAGTCCTCGACGCGCTGGTGCTCCGGGTTCTCGAAGATCGACTGCGTGTCGCCGAACTCGACGAGTTCGCCGCCGGTGAGGAAGACGGCGGTCTTGTCCGAGATCCGGGCGGCCTGTTGCATGTTGTGCGTGACGATGACGACAGTAAACTCTTCTGCCAGTTCCTCGATGAGATCTTCGATCTTCGAGGTGGCGATCGGGTCCAGCGCCGACGCCGGTTCGTCCATGAGGATCACGTCGGGGTCGACCGCGATGGCCCGCGCGATACAGAGGCGCTGTTGTTGCCCACCCGAGAGGTCGAGCGCTGACTTGTCGAGTTGGTCCTCGACCTCGTCCCACAGCGCCGCTCGCTTGAGCGCCGTCTCGACCTTCTGGTCTAAGTTCTCGGTCTCGTCCTGGATCCGCAGGCCGTAGGCGACGTTGTCGTAGATGCTCTTGGGGAAGGGGTTGGGGTGCTGGAACACCATCCCGATCCGGCGGCGCAGTGCGACCGGGTCAACGTCGTCGTCGTAGATGTTCTTGCCCTCGAAGTAGAGCTCGCCCTCGACCCTGGCGGCGTCGATGAGGTCGTTCATCCGGTTGATCGAGCGCAGGAACGTGGACTTCCCACAGCCCGAGGGGCCGATCATCGCCGTCACCTGATTCTCGGGGATCGACATCGTGATGCCCTGTAGGGCCTGTACGTCGCCGTAGAAGACGTTCAGGTCTCGGGCCTCGATGACGGTGTCTCGGCCGGGCTGGGCACCGCCGTCGGTGCCGTCGACCTCGATCGACTGGTCGACGAGTGGCTCACCCGACGGATCCGGGGTGGCAGTGGTCCCAACGGCAGCGGGATCGGTACTGTCGTCGCTCGTCATCTCGTTCTGTGTCATGGATTGTCACTCTCGTTGATACCGGTTGCGGATGACGATCGCAGTCGCGTTCATCACCAGCAACACCGCGAGTAGCGTGATCACGCCAGCGGCGAGGACGCCGTGGCGAAACGCCGGCTCCAGTTCGCTCGACCAGCTGTAGATCTGTCGGGGCATCATACCCGCCACGTCGAAGAAGCCGTTCGGGGCGAGTCGCACCGACGCCGCCGCCCCGATCATCAGCAGCGGTGCCGTCTCGCCGATCGCGCGCCCGAGCGCCAGGATCGTCCCGGTGAGAATTCCCGGCAGAGCTTCGGGCAGGACGACCTGACGGATCGTCTGCCAGCGGGTCGCACCCATCCCGTAGGAGGCCTGTCGGAACGAGTCGGGCACCGAGCGGATCGCCTCCTGTGAGGAGATGATGACGATCGGCAGGATCAACAGACCGACTGCGAGGCCGGCGACGACGATCGAGCCCTGGGGCCACTGGACGATCCGGATGAACAGTGCCAGTCCCAGCAGGCCGTAGACGACCGAGGGGACGCCGGCCAGGTTCCCGATGTTGATCTCGACGAGCGTGACGAACTTGCCCATCGGCCCCTCGGAGGGAGCGTACTCTTCCAGATAGATCGCCGCACCGACGCCGACGGGGAACGTCGCCAGGACGATCACGATGATCATCATCACCGAGCCGACCATCGCGGGGTAGATCCCGGCGTCGGCGGCGGTCCGCGAGGTCGCGCTGGTCAGGAACCCCCAGTCGATCCAGGAGTCGGGACCGGCGAAACCGGCGGCCTCCACGACGACGCTGCCGACGGCCACCCCGAGGACGGCGGTGACCGGGAAGGCCAGTCCGCGCACGCCCTCACGGCGGCCCACGACGCCTTCGACGTAGATGCCGACCGGCAGCGCGACGAACGCGACCAGCAGCATCCAGCCGCCGTAGCCGATCCCGAGCGCCGGGCCGGTGACGAGTCCCGCCAGCGCGCCGACGAGTGTCGCCCCGACGACCGCGACGCCGGCCCGGCGAGAGTCGCGACGCCGGGCGACGAACACGCCGCCGGCCACGGCGAGTGGCGCGACCAGCGTCCCGAGGAGCAACAGCCAGTTGGTGGGCACGTACGGCAAGCGCAACAGCACTTCTCGCAGACTGATCACGCGGTGGTACAGCCCGAAGTCGACGCCCAGCGCCGCCGCCAGGTCGGTGACGAGCCAGTTGAACTGGGCCGGCGGAGTCCCCAGGACCGTCACGATCGGCGCGCCAAACAGCACGACGAGGCGTTCGAGGGCCGCGTCGGGTCGCAGGCGTCCGTGGGCGACGATCAGGCCGCCGGCCGCGACCAGCGAGGTCACCAGCGCGAACCACTCGAGGATCGAGAGCAACTCGATGAACATGACCGCGAACCCGCCCGTGAGCAAGACGCCGACCACGGGGAGGCCGCTGGTCACGTACGCGACCTCGCCGGCCGGTTCGTCGAGCCGGTAGTAGTACACCGCGAGCGCGGCCAGCGGGACCAGCACGGTCGCGGCGTAGGTGAGGAGCCACCCGCTGTCGGCCGAGAGCGGTCTGAAAGCGTCGTTGGCGACGAACAGCAAGAGGAGCAACACGGAGACGAGCCCGAACGCGGTCGCCGCGAGGCAGGCGGCCTCGAACGCTCGCCCGCGGAGGTGGTTGACCGAGCTGTCGCCGCCGTGCCAGTCGACGTCCGGTTCCGTCGTCGCCATCAGTGCTCACCCATCGTTGTGTCGTTCATTCGTACTCCTCCCGGTATCGGGCTGCGATTCGGTTGCTCACGAGGTTCAGCAGGAACGTGATCGCAAACAGCGTCAGCCCGATCGCGAACATGCTGCTGAAACCGAGCTGACTGACGCTGTCGGCGCTGTTGATCTGGACCATCGCGGCCGTCATCGGCTGGAACCCCTGCCAGAGGTTCTGGAGCGGCTCCGCGAGGTTCAGCATCCGGGGCTGACTGCCGGCCGCGACGACGACGATCATCGTCTCGCCGATGGCTCGCGACAGCGCGAGGATGAACGAGGAGAAGATCCCCGACGCCGCCGCGGGCAAGACCACGCCGGTAGTCACCTCGAACTTCGTCGCTCCCATCCCGTAGCCGGCCCGCCGCAGCGAGTCCGGGACGGCGCTCATGGCGTCTTCGCTCAGGCTGGACACCATCGGGACGATCATGATCCCGACCATGATCGACGGGCTGAGGATGTTGAAGGTGTTGACGGGCAGGCCGATCGTCGCCAGGAACGGCGTCACGTAGACGAGCGCGAAGATCCCGTAGACGACGGTCGGAATCCCCGCGAGGACTTCCAGACCGGGCTTGAGCACCGAGCGCATCCGGTCGCTGGCGTACTCGCTGAGATACACCGCCGCCGCGACGCCGGTCGGCAGTGCGATCAGCGCGGCGATCACCGTCACCAGCAGGGTGCCACTCAACAGCGGGAGCAGCCCGTAGACGTCGCGGCTGAGGAGAAACTCCGTCCCGCCGAAGAAGTCGAGCGGGTTCACGAGCGTGAAGAAGGTGATCGCGTCCCGCGCGAGCAACACGACGATGCTGATCGTCACGAGAATCGACAGCGCCGCACACAGCAACAGGAGGTACCGGTACATCCGTTCGCGCGCCGCACGCCCGCGTGGTCTGGACGTGATATCCGGTTCGGGCGTCTCGGCGCTCATCGTGTTCGCTCCCGTGTGTGCTCCATGTGTATGTCCTGATACAGCACTGTTCTATCCAGCGACCTCTTCGAGCTTGGCGAGGTTCTCGTCGCGTTGCTCGGCGCTGGACGGGACGTAGCCGATGTCCTGAACCACGTCGGTTTCGGCCTGTTCGAGGTAGTACCGGACGTACTCGTACACTTCCTCGCGCTGGAGCGCCGACTCGGCGACGTAGAGAAAGAGCGGCCGCGCCATCGGGTAGGAGCCGTCCTTGGCGTTCGGGAGGCTCGGCGGCGTACACTTGTCTCCGGCCTCGGCCTTGATGTCGATCGCCTTGACGGCCTCCGAGTTCGAACTGTAGTACGCGTAGCCGAAGTATCCCATGCCGCCTCCGTTGTCGCGGATCCCCCGGACGATCGTCTCGTCTTCTTCGGTCGGCTGGTAGTCGGTCGTGTGCTCGATCTCCTCGCCGACGACGTGCTCGTTGAACCAGTCGAAGGTCCCGGAGGTCGAGGCCGGACCGTAGAGTTCGAGTTTCCGGTCGGGCCAGTCCTCGCGTACGTCCGACCAGCGGGTCACGTCGTTGTCGCTCCAGATCTGTCGCAACTCCTCGAAGCTCATGCACTCGACCCACTCGGCGTCGTTGTTGACGGCCGCCGTCAGCGCGTCGCCCGCCACCTGGAACTCGACCGGTTCCACGTCGTTGGTCGCACACTGGTCGACCTCAGCGTCCGTGATCGGCCGTGACGAGCCGTTGATGTCGGAGTCGCCGGCACAGAACCAGTTTTCGAAGCCGCCACCGCTCCCGGTCGGGTCGACGGTGACGTTGACGTTCCCGTGTTCCTCCATGAACTCCTCGGCCATGGTGTCGGAGATCGGAAAGACAGTGCTGCTCCCTTTCACGATGACCTGCCCGGAGAGACCGTCGCCGCCACCACCGTCGCCACCGGAACCGCCGCCCCACGCGTCCCGACGCGTGTTCTGGACACAACCCGACAGCGCCGTCACCCCGGCCAACCCACCGGCGATAAATCTCCGACGCGAAACGTCCCTGTTGGGGTCCCGTGTCATCGTCTGAAGCGTACTCAGGGGTGAATAAGTACTCTACTATGAAGAGTACCAAACTGTACGTAGTCTATATAGAAGTACGTTTGGTATAGATCATCAGTGGTATTTGAATCGGCCGAAACCATCCCGAGGCAGCCACACAGATGGTTTCTCGGGATTCGTCGAGCGCCCGATATCACTCCCGAGCGGGCTCCTAATCGATCGCTTTCGGTCGAGAAATCGTTTGTTACCCTCGACACGTCTCGTATTGTTGTCGCTATATAGTTCCATGTGGGTTTATGTTGCTCTGGCTGCGAGGGGCACCTATGGAGACGCGAAAGGTGCAGGTGACGGGTGGATCGACGTACACCGTCTCGCTTCCCAAAGAATGGGCGACCGAAAACGACGTGAGCGCCGGGAGCGTCGTGGAGTTTCACGCCGAAGAGGACCTCCTCCTGCTCTCGCCCCGGCGCGAGAACGGGCGCGTCGAGGGGACGCTCGACATCAGCGGTCTCGACGAGGACCACGAGCTCACCCGCGCGGTGATGACGATGTACGTGAGCGGCTTCGACGTGATCACTCTCGAGACGCCCCGAATTTCGCCGAAACAGCGCCGCGTGGTCCGCGACGCCGTCCAGGGGCTCGTGGGGCTGGAAGTGATCGAAGAGACCTCCGATCGAGTCGTCCTGCAGGACCTGCTGGACTCCTCGGAGCTGTCGGTCCACAACGCCATCACGCGGATGCAGCTGGTCTCGCTGACGATGCTCGCAGACGCCGTCGACGCCCTTGTCGAGGACGACGACGACCTCGCGGCCGACGTGATCCACCGCGACGAGGACGTGGACCGTCTCTGGTACATGGTCTCGCGCGTGTTCCGGACGGTGCTACGGAACCCGACGGCGGCGACCGAGATCGGGTTCCCCCGAGAGACCGTCTTCGACTACCAGTCCAGCGCTCGCCAGCTGGAGCGCATCGCCGACCACGCGACGAAGATCGCCGAGCTGTCCCGCGAGATCGACGCCATCAGCGGCGAGACCGGCGAGAAGCTCCGGACGCTCCGCGAGGAGGCCGCGACCGTGCCCGAGACCGCGATGGAGGCGCTGCTGGCCGACGACTCCGAAGCGGCGGTCGAGCAGGCCAACCAGGCCCGTGGCACCATCGAGGACGTCGACGCGATGGCCCGCGAGGTCGACGAGCAGGTCCGAGAGGCCGACCCCCAGAGCGCTCAGGTGCTCGGGCTGGTCGTCGACTCGCTGTCCCGGACCGCCGACTACGGCGGGAACATCGCCGAGAGCGCACTCCAGAAGGCCGCACCGCGTCCCTGATACGGCCGCCCTCGGCTACTCGTAGTACTGGCGGAGCGCCGAAGCGGCTCCAGCCGCGGTCTTTCGGTAGACTCGCTCTCCGTCCGGCGTCCGGACGGCGTACTCGTAAGTCCGGCTGTCGGGCTCGTACCAGCGGTCCTCGTGTCGATCGAGGATCCACGGCGACCCGCCGTCTGTTTCGGAGGGAAGCTGTGTCTCGGTGTCGTCCGTCACGTCCGTGTCCTCGCCGCGTCCCGTCTCGGAATCGGCGCTCCGGGGTGGCCCCGCCTCGACGAGCAGGTCGCCGTCGACCGGGTACGGTTCGATCAGGCCGGCAACCGGTTCGTCCTGGCTCGCGGCCGCCCGCGTCTGTTCCATCAACACGTCCTGCGTACTGACGGCCGACTCGTCTCCAGGCCGTCGCTGCTCGTAGCTTCCATCGGACTGCATCTCCCACACGTGGCGGTTGTCGGCCAGCGTCAGTTCGAGCACGAACTTCAGCTGTCGCCGGATCGTCGGGTCGTCGACGGGCGTGACCGCTTCGACCCGGTAGTCGAGGTTCCGGGTCATCCAGTCGGCGCTGCCGATGAAGTAGCGCGGATCGCCCGCCGTGTCGGCCGCCGCGGGGTCATCTGGTGCGGCCCCGTTCTCGAAGTAGCAGATCCGCGAGTGCTCCAGGAACCGCCCGACGAGGCTGTACACGTCGACGTTCCCGCTGACGCCCTCGACGCCGGGACGTAGCCGACAGATGTCGCGGACGATCAGATCGACGTCGACACCGGCCATCGCGGCGCGGTACAGTTCCTCGACGATGGCCGGGTCTTCGAGCCCGTTGACTTTGACGACGATCCGGGCCGGGCGTCCCGCCTGCGCGTACCGGGCTTCCCGGCGGATGTACCGCGTGAACCGCTCGCGCATCGTCACCGGCGCGATCAGGAGCTTCCGGAACTGCTCGTCCAGCGAGGGACCGGTGAAGAAGTTGAACACCGCCACGAGGTCCTGTCCGATGTCCTGATCGGCGGTCAGCAGGCCGAGATCCACGTAGCCTTTCGCGGTCTCGGAGTGGTAGTTGCCAGTGCCGACGTGAGAGTACAGCTCCACACCGTCGTCCTCCTCGCGGACGACCAGCGCCGTCTTCGTGTGCGTCTTCAGCCCGATCGTTCCGTAGGCGACGTGGATGCCGTGTTCTTCGAGCGTCCGGACCCATTCGAGGTTGTTCTGCTCGTCGAAGCGGGCCTTCAGCTCGACCATCACCGCCACCTGCTTGCCGTTCTCGGCCGCGTCGATTAGCGACTGGATCACCTGTGAGTCGCTCGTCGTCCGGTAGATCGCGGCCTTCACCGCCAGCACGTCGGGGTCGGTCGCCGCCTCGTGGAGGAACGACTGGACGGTCTGGGTGAAGTCGTGGTACGGGTGATGGAGGAGGATGTCCGTCTCGCCGACCCGCTCGAACACGCTCTGGTGGGTCGTGGTGTGTTCGCCGATCGCGGTCCGGTCGGTCGCGGTCAGCTGCGGGTGTGGTCTGGGCGTCCAGGCGTCTCGTTTCAGCGCCGGCCGGTCGAGGTCGACGAGGCGGTCGAACTCCCGGTAGTCCAGGGGCCCCTCCCGCTCGTAGATCTCGCGTTCGTCCAGCTCCAGTTGCTCCCGCAGCGTTTCGCGGGCGAACGGGTGGGCATCGGTCTCGATCTCCAGACGGACGACGGACGCGAACCGCCGCTGTTCGAGGACCTCCTCGATCATGTCGATCAGGTCCTCCGCGATCTCCTCGTCGCGCCTGACCTCGGCGTTGCGCGTCAGCCGGAACAGCGCCGTGTCGACGATCTCGACGTTGGGGAGGAGTACGTCGAGGTTGTTTCGGATCACCGCCTCGATCGGGACGTATCGCGCACCGGCTTCGAGTTCGACCAGTCGCGGCCGGTTGGGCGGGATCTTCACCCGCGTGAACGTCAGTTCCTCGCCGGGGGACTGGCGCGTGACGATCGCCAGCGACAGCGACCGATTCGAGATGAACGGGAACGGGTGGGCCGGGTCGAACGACAGCGGCGTCAGCGTCGGCAGCACCGAGTCCTCGAAGTACGTCCGCAGACGCGTTCGCTCGTCGGCCGACAGCGACGAGTAGTCGAGGATCTCGATGCCGGCATCGGCCAGCGCCGGCCTGATCGTCTCCCGGTAACACGCAGTCTGGGCGGCCAGCATCGGTCGCAGCTCGTCGTGGATCTCGCGCCACTGTTCCAGCGGCGTTCGGCCGTCGGGCGTGGCGTCGGTGACGCCGGCCTCGATCTGCTGTTTGAGGCCGCCGACCCGTTTCATCACGAACTCGTCGATGTTGCGGGTGAAAATTGACAGAAACCGGACCCGTTCGAGCAACGGCGTTCGTTCGTCCTCGGCCTCGTGGAGCACCCGCTTTTGAAACTCCAGCTCGCTGAGTTCGCGGTTGAGGTACAGCGACGGATCCGCGAGGTCCACGTCGTCCGGCTCGAAGGGCTCGATACCGACGCCGGCTGGGTCGCGCTCGCCGCCCATCTCACTCCTCCACCATCGGACGCGGATCGACGATACTGTCGGCGCTGCGCTCGACGTACGTCTCCGGTGGCTCGACGGAGACGAACTCCCCGGTCGAACACCGATAGGCCGTCAGCTGTCCCCCGTAGACACAGCCGGTGTCGAGCCCGACTGCCCACGGCGTGGCGAACGGCTGTGCCAGCACGGTGTGGCCGAAAAACACCGTCCGGCCGCCGTCTCGCGTCTCGAACCAGTAGGGCCGGTCGTAGCCGCCGTCCGGGACCAGCGAGCGGTTGTTCAGCAGCTCCTCGGCGCTGTGCTCGGCCAGTGGCTTGCGGTGATCGATCCCGCCGTGGACGACGAGCGCGCCGTCCCAGGAGACGACGAGAGGCATCGACTCGACGAAGGCCAGGTCGTCGTCGTCGAGCGCGTCGAGCGACGCCCGGCCGTCGAGGAGCTTCTGCTCGTTGTTGCCCCTGACGCTGAGCAGGTTGTCCCGTTCCCGGACCAGCGACAGTGCGCGTCGACTGTCCGGCCCCTTCCTGACGAGGTCGCCGACGAAGACGAACAGGCTCCGGCCGTTGTCGAGTCGGTCGAGGAGCCGTTCGAGCGTCTCCGCACAGCCGTGTACGTCGCCGACGACGTACACCTCGTCCCAGCGGGACACGTCGATCTGACGGTGCTGTTTCGCGACGGTTGGTTCGAATGAGAGTGTTGCTGTCATCGTGTCCTGTCCGAATCGTCCGGACCGAGACGAGCGCCGTTGTAACTGGTTTATAATTGGACTCCAGAGCGGTACATATCGGTACGTATCGTAATCGAAACGCTGTCCGCATCGATCACACCGCCATCGTGCGATCGGGCGTCGGTTTTCGATGGCCACTGCCGTCGGTTTCCGACGCGTCCCGCAGGTGACCGTCGTCCCACGGCGGCCGAAAAGTGGGGTCTGGTGGCCCCGACTGGGATGGCGTGACGTGACGGGATACCCCGGGCTCGTGGGGTGGCGTGTCGACGACCGCGGATCGGGCACGGTCCGCGGCGTGGGGAACACACGCCACCTAGGGATCTGCCGGGACGGCCTAAAAGCGTCGCTAAGAGGTGTCCGGACCGCTACCGAGAGCTATAGTAGCCATTGAAAATCAATGTACACCCGATCGCACGACGGCAGTGCGATCGCTGTGTAAATCGTTTCAATTATTACTATATTGAGACGATCGAAACGGTTGTACGGATTACTCGATCAGGACCGCGTTGACCTGACCGTCCTGACCGGGGCGGGAGGTGACGCGGGCCCGGCCCTCGCTGGTCTCGACGATCGCACCCTTGGTGACGATGTTTCGGCGAGCGTAGTTCGGGTCGGAGGCGTTCTCGACGACGTCCTCGATGGTGGCCTCGACGACCTCGCCGCCGTCTGCGACGCTGGCGACGTTGGTGGTGACGGCGCGGAACTTCTCGGTGTTCCCGCGGGCGTCGACGGTCTTGAGCTTCTGGTCGCCGACGGTCGTCTCGGTGGACTCGTTGCCCAGTTCGTACTTTCGCTTGTTGCGCGACGGGCGAACGCGACCGCCGGTCCGCTTGCGTGTGGAGCGTCCCTGATCTTTCATACGGTAGCGATAGCCCAGCGGCTACTTGAAGCGTTCGATGACGAGCCGCCAGCGACCGACACCCTGATACGCCGCCCAGCCACACGTCTCGGCGATGAGTCTCCGCCGCGCCGTCGCCGCACCGTTCGCCAGAGACGGGAGCGACCGACTCGGAGAGAGCGAGTTCGTCGTCGCGCTGTCGCTGGATCGCGACTGGTTCTCGCCGGATCAGGCCAAGCGTCTCGTCGACGTGGCCGCCAGCGAGGGGCTCGTCGAGCGCGACGGTGACGACCTCGTCGTCGCCTTCGATCCCTCCGAGGTCTCGCTGCCGGACGGCTTCGCCCCCGACGAGTCGATCCTCCGCGAGCGGTCGACGTTCGAGCGCGTCCTCGCCGCCGTCGTCCAGCACGGCGAGGACAAACAGTCGGCGGTCGCGGCGATCAACCGACTCCAGGACGAGCTGGGCGTCACCCTGGAGGCTGCCGCCGTCGTCTACGCCCGTCGACGGGGGATCGACGTGGCCGAATTCGCCGAGCGCGCACGAGGTGATCTGTGATGGTCGAGGATCGAATCACCGACGGCAAACGCGTCGCACAGCTGCTCGCGTCGGAGCTGACGGGACTGGAAACGCCGCCGCTGGACCGGATCGACGTCGTCGATGCCACGCCGGAGGTCGAACCGACGGCGGACGGAACTGCGGCCTACGGCGTCGCGATCGACGGCGACCGGATCGGGACCGTGACGGTCTTTCCCGACGGTGCGACTCTGTCCGTCGACGGCTCGCTGCCCGAGGCGTTCGAGTCGGCAGACGGGATCGATGTCGAGCGCGGAGACGAGGGCGTCGTGGTCCGGATCGAGCACGGTGGTGCGGTCAAAGGTGCCGTCGACGCACTCGTCGCGATCACTGCCGCGTAGGCCCGGAGCTACCGCGAGACCGGCGATTCGACGAGCTTCCTGGAGGTCCAGGCGATGAACCCGGTGAGGATGAGCACGGAGCCAAGCACCGCGAGCGCCGCGGCCGCGAGCCAGACGGCCGTGGCAAAGCCCAGTATCGGCCCCAGCAGAGCCACGGTGATCGGCGAGAAGACCACCAGCAGCGATCCGATGCCGACGATGCGGCGCTGTTCACGCGTGAGATCGACACCGAGGGTGAAAATCTCCCAGCCGTCGTCCGGCTCCGGGGCCGCCAGTCCGACTGAGAACAGCGGGATCCCGACGAACACGAGCACGCCGGAGACGACGGAGGTCCAGAAGGTGTTTGCCAGCGGGAGTCCGAGCAGGGCCCCGATCAACACGAGTGCGAAGCCGCCGACGAGGCCGATCGGGCGGAGACGGGTATCATCGAGCACGGCGTCGAGGTCCGGAAGCTCCCGGGCGACGTGCTCGATGTCGAGCGAACGGTCCATAGGCGGGCCGACGGAAGCCAGCGATTTATAGACCCCGGTCCCCGTATCAAAAATCATAACACGCCACCCCGTCGGCGATCGACCGATGAAAACCGGGCCGACGATCGGGGGTCCGGCACGGAAGGAAACGCTTGTGTCGGTCGCCGACGCCAGATCGGCCATGGGATTTTTCGATCGACTCGGCCAGCGAATCGCGGTCGCAGACAGCGTCGTCTCGGTGGGTCTCGACCCGGACCCCGACCGACTGCCGGACTGTGTCGCCGACGCGGAGCTGCCCCGCTGGGCGTTCAACCGCCGCGTCATCGACGCGACCCACGAACACGCGGCCTGCTACAAGCCCAACGCCGCCTTCTACGAGGACGCGGACGGCTGGCGCGCGCTCGAAGAGACGATCGCCTACGCCCACGGCAAGGACGTGCCGGTGTTGCTGGACGCCAAACGGGGCGACATCGGGAACACCGCTCGCCAGTACGCCACGGCACTCGAGCTGGCCGACGCGATCACTGTCAACCCCTACATGGGCGGTGACTCGCTGGCTCCGTTCCTCCAGCGCGAGGACGGCGGCGTCTTCGTCCTCTGTCGAACGTCGAACTCCGGCGGGGCGGACCTACAGGACCTCGAGCTGGCGTCGGGCGGGCCGCTGTACGAGCGGGTGGCGACGCTGGCCGAGGCCTGGAACGAGCGGGGCAACGTCGGCCTCGTCGTCGGCGCGACCAACCCCGACGAACTCGCGGCGATTCGCGAAGTGGTCCCCGACCTTCCCTTCCTCGTCCCCGGTGTCGGCGCGCAGGGCGGCGACGCCGAGGCGGCCGTCGAGCACGGCCTGGCCGACGGCGTCGGCCTCGTCAACTCCTCTCGCGGAATCATCTTCGCCGGCGAAGACGCGGGCCGCGGTGCGGGCACCGACGAAGACGCGTACTTCGGCGCTGCCGAGCAGGCGGCCCGCCGGCTCAAAGAGCGACTGAACGAACACCGGGACTGATACGGAGGGCTGTCGGAACGTCCGGTCTACGGCTTTCCGCACGATTCAGGTATATAAATACTTCGGCCATCATTCCGGGTCTGAAGTCGTGGGCCGGTTTATACGATGACGTGGCGCTTTGCTTCGAGTGCCGCACGACGACAGACTCGCTCCCGACCGATCCCACGCTCGCCCGTCCCAACCGACGAGGTCCCCGCTGACATCCCCATCCCTCCAAACCCACCCACCGTACCGCGCTCGTCGGTCGCCGCCGTCGGTCGCTCCCGCCCGTCACCCGCAGCCGTCCAATCGGCCGGGCTCCTCGTCACCGACCGCCAGCCCACAGCCGCCTTCCGTCCGGACCCACCACCCTCGCCGCTCCCCCTCCACCACGGTTCCGCCGGCACCGACCGCCCCGCTGTCGTCCCGTGTGGCCCTCCAACCACTCACGGATCCGCAACGACGACGTTCCGTCACATACGGATATTGTCGCTGCTTGCCCGGTCGACCGCACGGCGTCCGGCCGAACGCTGTGAGGACGGAGCGAATCTCCCGGTGGCGTGCAGTCGAAGAACTTCGAATACGCTCCTCAACTCAATGTACTGCTCTTGATCGGATCCTCGCGGGTCACCAACAAAAAGAACAAATAAGCGAAAAGAACCTATAGTTCTCCGTTGGGAACGGCATACCAGTACTGCGTATTGGATGCGTCGGGTCCGAAGTTGAAGCCGGCCTCGTAGTGGTCGGCCGTAATTCTTTGTCTGTAGTCGGTGTCATCACCTAGGTCGCAAAGAGAGAGGTAGTCCTTTTGCCAGGTGATATCATGAGAGGATGAGTTATAACTCCAATTGAGTTCCGTGGCCTCTGTGCTTCCACTTGAGGAGAAATACAGGTCGGGTTGTGAGTACGACGCCGATAGAGACCCGCTTCCGCTTGTATCAGTACCTACTGATACACTGATGCCGCCAGATACTGACCATGTCCCATCTTCTGTTCCAGTTGGCGCTCGGTTGACAATCGTAGGGTCAGAGGCGTGGGATTTACCCCACTGGTGACTAGCCATACTGTAGTCGGTCGTCCCGGCGGAGTCGCAGGTCGTATTCCTACCGGGAATTACCTGCGTAGTAGTGCCTAGCCCCCAAAGGGTGTCGTTTGTCGAGTGTGTGTACACAGAAGAAGTCATGACAACTTTGCCTCCTTCACAGTCCCCAAATTCTGTCGTTGAAGATCCCCACTCGCTGAAATCGCCCTGATCGGTTACGTCTTCGGCACTGATGCCGCCATTGCTGGAGCCGGTGGTGATCCTACTCGGGGATTGGATGTGCCCCCCGTTCTGTACGAAGTTTTGTGCAGAGGAGTGCCGTTGGGCACTTTCTGAGTCGACAGTCTTCGACTGACTCTCGATTGTCGTAGTAGTTGTTGAGCTTCTTGAGCGAGAGCGAGTGGAGGAGACAGTGCCGCGATACCGTTTGGCGACCCCGCTTTGGTCGACAGTAATCGCGTACGAGACGAGAGTCTGATTCTCCGACTCGGTTGGTTGAAGCGTGAGAGATGTTTTAGAGCCGAACTTTTCATTGTAGTCTTGCTCCACTTCTCGGTGCAACTCCTGAATGTCCCCTTGGGTGATAGGGTTGTCCCGACTTCGTTTGATAAGGCCACTTACCTCGTCGGTTGAGGAAGCAGTAGCCAAGCCGGTTGTTGCTACAAAGCCACCTGCGGCGGCCGCGGTGGTTCTGAGGAATGTTCGATGCCGGGGTTTCCAATTAGAGTCGTCTATAACTCATTAATAACAACCATTTAGACATATAAATAAGTAATTATTGCCGGACAAGTGTAGATATCTAAAAGGCCAAAATAAGTTGTCAGATATAAACTGGTAGAAGAAGGATAATATACAAAATCTTGGCTATAAAATTCTGAATTCCCGTTCGTCCCTGCTACGCGGAGAATCCGTACACTCTCGGTGGTGCACTCACGACTGCCACACCATCGACAATGGCCGGTGGGCTTGCGACACGCCACCGAAATCTTTGCGACGACTTTACTCTACCATTCGCAGCCTTCACTGTCACAAGCTGTCCATCTGAACTGGGTATCAAAACACTGCCGCCTGCAAGGGTAGCCGAGCGGTCCATATTTCCCGCAGAAATTCCTGGAATATCTGCTTCAGCAGGTATCTTGAGCTTGTATGCTGTATTCCCTGTCTCGATCGAGTACACCTGAAGATACCCATCAGAATCAGAAACGAATAATCGGCTGTCAGACTTCGTGGGGGAGAACGCATGCACTCCTTGAATTTCCGCCTGCCAGGCCACCTGTCCAGATGACAAATTAAGAACGATGACTGACCCGCCACCATTACCAGAGACAACAAACCTGTTGGTGATAAGCGGGACATCACCCGGATGTGATCCGTTGACGCCATGGTAGGTCCATACAAGCTCATCTTGAGCCTTCGAGAACGCCTGAATCGCACTTGTGGTACGCACGACGATCAAGTTACGGTTGGATGCCAGGTTGCGAGGGATCCCCGCAGTTTTGAAGACGCGTGTCCCTGAGTTTTCAGTGAGCCGTGCGAGCGCCCCTTCTCCGTCTTGATTGATGCCAACAAACAGGTCGTCTGCAACTTCAAGAATCGCAGTTACAGGGGTACTGTGATCCGGGATGGTATACTTTTGATTTTCCTCCCCTGTGTGGAGATCGTAGGCCGCAACACTATCATCAAGTGTTACGTATACAGTCGCTTCGCCCGTTGTAGGCGGGGTTTGAATCCGCGTGCTTTCTGGAACATTGGTTTTCCAGAGTTGTTCCCCCGTCTTTGGGTCCAAACCATAGAGTGTCCGGGCTTGGGTCTGAATGAGGATGCCTTTTCGTAGCAGTGGTTGAGATGGAGGTTGTGTTACTGATCCGCTTACTGCTGTGGCCCAGCTCAGTTGCAAATCCGGTGATTCAGGAGTGTTAGCAGTTCGAGCGTTGGTCCGGTGTGTCGTCGGCCATGTTCCGGATATCGAACCGATCGGCGTCGCTTCACCAATCGTCTTACTACTGGAGTTCGCGGGCTTTGATCGAGACTCGCTTCTAAGTTGCGGTGTCGTACAACCGGCTAAACTGGCGATAGATGCCGAGATAAATGTCCTTCTTTTCATGTGATTAGTCTTTCTGACCGAAATGTATCACTGTTTCTATCCCACAGAGGAAGCGTTCGGATAAGCTGATTCCATGTGAAGGGATCACCAATGCCGGTGCCGTTCGATAAGTCGACCTTGATACAGGGTACTACCAAGTGATGGGCCGCGCTCTCCCGACTGAACCAGTAGTAATCCAAAGAGCATCCGTCTTTAGCTAAGAGATGCCTTGTTGAATCTACAGACAGTGTAGCGATCACTCTTTGAGTGCTTGTTCGAGATTGTCGACGGCGACGATCGGCACCGGGTCTCGAATCGATTCGGCCGCTCCAGTGTCCGTCTGAAACCGTCGGCCTCTGTCCGGAGGGTCTCCGCGTAGCCGGCGCGTCAGCCGCCCAAGGGTCCGTCTGAAACATGGCCGATTTGGAGGCCATAGCGGCTATCCTGCCGGAACTCACTTCACCATTTCCGTCGACCCGCAATAACCCCTGAACCCCTGGGGGGTCGATGGAACGAGGCCGGCGACGTGGCCGAATCGCTTGCGACGGCGTCGGCGAGCGGCCCGTCGACGCGAGAATCCATCTTCCAGTCACGCTCTCCGTGGGTACGTTCGCACCACTTATCGAGCCTCAGAAACCACGTCTTGACCGGATCGACTACCCTGTGAGTGACGTAGAGACTCTGCAATACGGTGGAACAGTGCGTGACCTCCGGAAAGTGCAAACCCATATCGAATTGTTCGGTAGCAACAATCTACAATGATCCGTCTCAGAACTCGTAGGTGTCGACGCCGTCGGGCAGGTCGTCCGATGTCGGCTGTCGATCTGGCCGACTCCCGGCGTCGCCCAGACAGGCGGTACAGATGCCGTCGCTCTCGGCGTAGTGGTTCTCACAGACCTGTCTCCCACACAGGTCACAGGCGTCCTCGCTGGTCGCGCTCTCACAGATCTCACAGAGTCCGGTGACGCTCATGCTACACGATAACACACCGAGCGGCGAGAGGCTTACGGTCGTGGGTCCCGAACCCCGACTGTGCAGTACGACCGTCTCACTACGGGGCTGGCAGTCGTGCTCGGTGGACTGACCGTCGTCCTGACGGTGGTGGGCCTGGTCGAGAGCCCCGCCGTCCTCGTTCTCGCGTCGACGTTCGGCGCGGCGACGTACTTCGTCTACTACCACGCCAGCGGGCGGATGGCCAACCGAGTCTACCGGCGGGTCGAACGGCAGGCCAGGGTCGACGGCGGTCGACAGCGACGGACCGGCGCTGGTCCACGCGAGGAGTGGGAACCGCCGCGCGACGGTGCGAGCGCGCGTCGGGCAGGCGGGGGCGCGCGTGCCCGACAGACCGGCGGTTCGCGGAGACAGCGGGGGCAGCGCCAGCGACGCGAGCGACGGGCCCGCGCACCGTCGGCGAGCGACGAGATCAGCGCGACGGAGGCCTACAGCCGGCTCGGCCTCGATCCGGGTGCCGATCAGTCTTCGGTCAAGGCCGCGTACCGACAGAAGGTCAAAGAGGTCCATCCCGACACCGACAGCGGCGACGAGCAGTCGTTCAAACGGGTCAAAGAGGCCTACGAGCGGCTGAACGACTGACCGTAGCGGAGAGCGTCGGTGCCAGACCGACCCCTCAGTCGTCGAGCAACACGGCGTCGACGTACTCGGCTGCCGTCTGGCGTGCGGTCGCCAGGGTGTCCTCCTCGTCGAGGACGACCGCTCGGGTGCGAGCGCCGTCGACGATCGTCATGAGCGCGCGTGCGACGTGTTCGGAGTCGACCGGCGAGAAGACCCCTTCCCTGACGCCGTGGTCGATCACCGTCCGGAGCATGTAGCGGACGTACTCGTCGTTTTGCTGGAACCGCTCGCCGAACGTCTCGTTGTAGGGTGCCTGGCTGCGCATCTCCAGCATCGCGATCAGCAGATCCTGGTGGTCCTCCGCGTCGGCGATCAACTTATCGATCAGTAAGTCGAGCCGCTGTTCGGGGTCCGTCGTCTCCACGTCGTGGACTGCCGCCGCGAACTGATCGAGGATGTAGTCCAGAAACGCCGCGAGGAGGTCCTCTTTCGTCTCGTAGTGGTAATGTACGGCGGCAGTCGTCTTGCCGTACTCCTCCGCGATGCGCTTGATCGTCAGGTCGGCGTAGCCGTGGTCTCGGAGCGCGCGATAGGTCGCGCGCATGATCGCTTCGTCCGACTCCGAGAGTGATCGGTCCGGCGGTTCGGCCATTGCTATAACGTATAGCCAGTCCCGCATAACGCTTTTGACCGCCGAACAGTCATCGGTCAATCTTCGGCCAACCGTCGTCGTCGTGTCGCCGTGGCCGTGGTCGCCGTCCGCTTCCAAAGGATTTTGACTAAACAGTCAGTAAGTCAGATATCGACCGACATGGAGGACGAACCAGCCACCGAGATTCTACACGCGACGTATCGCGCCCTCTGTGACCACGGCTACGCGAATCTCACCGTGCAGGACATCGCCGCCGAGGCCGACAGGAGCACCGCCTCTATTCACTACCACTACGACGACAAAGACCAGCTGTTCGTCGCCTTCCTCGATTATCTGTACGACCGATACACCGAGCGCCTGGCCGACGTGGACGAAGGCTCGCCGCGGGACCGACTCGACGCCCTGTTCGACGTGTCGTTCGACGACGGTCCCGACGGCCCACAGCAGGCGTTTCGGACGGCGATGCTCGAAGTGACGGCACAGGCACCGTACGACGATGCAATCCGTGACCGTCTCGCGGAGTTCGACGAACTGCTGTTCGAACAGCTCCGAGAGACCATCGCGGACGGCGTCGAAACGGGCGTGTTCGACGACCGCGTCGATCCGGCCGTCGCGGCGGAGTTTCTGACCGCGACGATCACGGGCGCACACACGCGAGAAGTCGCCGCCGGTGCTCCGTCGGACCGTCTGTACGCCGCGCTCACCGAGTACACCGAGCGACATCTGCTGGCAGCGGGTTCGACGGGGGTCGCGGACTGATGGGACTGCTCGACCGGATCCGAGCGCTGTTCAAAGGTCCCGAGGAGTTCGATCTCACCTCGGGGAGCATCGGCAAGCCCCTCTTTTTCCTGTCGATGCCGATCGTGATCACGAACCTCTTCCAGACGGCCTACAACCTCGCGGACACCTTCTGGCTCGGCCAGTACAGCACGGACGCGCTGGCCGCGATTAGCTTCGCGTTCCCGATGGTGTTCCTGCTCATCTCGCTTGGCATGGGCATCTCCGTCGCCGGGAGCGTGCTCGTCGCTCAGTACACGGGTGCCGGCGAGGAGCGAGAGGCGGAGTACGCGGCCTCTCAGACGGTGACCTTCGCGGCTATCGCGTCGGTCGTGCTCGGCGTCGTCGGCTTCTTCGCCGTCGAGGCGTTCCTCGGCGTGATGGGCGCGTCCGCGGACGTGTTGCCCCTGGCGACGAGCTACATGGAACTGATCTCGCTGGGACTGCTCTTCATGTTCGGCTTCGCCGTGTTCATCGCGCTCATGCGGGGCTACGGCGACACCATCACCCCGATGGTGGTGATGTTCGGGTCGGTGGTGCTCAACATCGTCATCGACCCGTTCCTGATCTTCGGCTTCGAGAGCAATCCGCTGTTCTCGATGCTCGACCTGGGGAGCCTCGAAGCGACGCTGCTGGCGGCGACGGGCTACACGGGATCGGGCATCACCGGGGCGGCCATCGCGACGATCTTCTCGCGGGCGGTCGCACTCGTCGTCGGCCTCACGATCATGTTCCGTGGCAGGCGGGGCGTCCAGATCCACCTCGGCG
The DNA here is from genome assembly GCF_000023965.1 of Halomicrobium mukohataei DSM 12286. Lineage (NCBI taxonomy): Archaea > Methanobacteriati > Methanobacteriota > Halobacteria > Halobacteriales > Haloarculaceae > Halomicrobium > Halomicrobium mukohataei. The sequence continues at coordinate 1,729,425 of NC_013202.1, forward strand.
ACATGGTGCCCGATCTCGACTACCTCCCGCGGCTCGTCCGGATCGGCCTGCCGGCGTCGGTCGAGGGGATGGGGCGGGCGCTGTCGATGAACCTCCTGCTGTTCATCGTCGCGTTCTTCCCCGACGCCGTCGTCGCCGCCTACGGCATCGGGACGCGCGTGTTCTCGGTGATCTTCCTGCCGGCGATCGCCGTCGCCCGCGGCGTCGAGACGATGACCGGCCAGAACATGGGCGCGGACAAACCCGACCGGGCCCAGCGAGCGACCGGGCTCGCCGCGACGGTCCTCTTCGGCGTGCTCTCGGCCGCGGGGATCCTCGTCTTCTTCGTCGCCGCACCCATCGCCGACGTGTTCACGACCGATCCCGAAGTCGTCGCCGTCGCGACGCAGTTCCTGCGCTACGTCGCGCTGACCTTCGGCTTTATCGGAATCATGCGGGCGTACACGGGGAGTTTCCGCGGGGCCGGCAAGACGCTCACCGCTGCGGCGATCTCCGTGCTGATGCTCGGGGTCATCCGGTTCCCCATCGCGTGGTTCGCGGCCGGCGAGATCGGCGAGACCGGGATCTGGCTCTCCTTCGCGATCTCGAACGTCGCCGGTGCGGTGATCGCCTACGGGTGGTATCGTCGCGGGACGTGGCGCGACAACGATCTCACCGAGGACGGAATCGACCTCGACGACGCGGGGATGGAGCCCGCGACGACGGACGACTGACCATGGTCGACGGACGCGTCTCGACTAATCACGGGGCGGAGATCGAGCGTCGCCTGGACGCCCTCGTGGACACGCACGACGATCACCTCCCGTCGCGAGTGTCTCCAGTCCTCGACGACCGGTGGGCTCGACGACGGGTCTCGGGACCGTCTCGAAGCGTTCGGCCGGACCCTCGCGGCCAGACGAGCAGCTAGGTGGACGCTCGCCCTCGACGCCGCCTGCGCCCGTCGTTCGAGGCGATCGAGGACGGACCCACGCCCACCCGTCCGTAACGGACATACCGATCGCCGACCGAGCGATCGTATGCAGGAGACACCGCCGCTGGTCGTCGACGTCGACGGAACGCTGACCGGACCGGACCAGGCAGTCGCGCCCCGTGCGATGACGGTCCTCGCGGAGTGGCCGGCTCCGGTGGTCGTGGCCACGGGCAAGGCGTTCCCGTTCCCGGTCGCGCTCTGTCAGTTCGTCGGCATCGAGCCGTGCGTGATCGCGGAGAACGGTGGCGTCGTCTTCGTCGGCGAGAGCGACGAACTGGTGTTCGGCGGTGATCCGGAGGCCGTCGACGCCTTCGTCGCGGCGTATCGCGAGCGGGGACACTCGCTCGGCTGGGGGAACGTGGACCTGGCGAACCGCTGGCGCGAGACGGAGATCGCCGTCTCGCTGGACCAGCCCCGCGAACCGTTAGACGAGCTGGCCGAGACCCACGGTCTGACCGTCATCGACACGGGCTACGCCTACCACGTCAAGTCCCCGGGCGTCGACAAGGGGACGGGGCTGCGGGCGGTCGCCGAGGAACTCGGGTACGCACCCGGTGACTTTCTCGCGGTCGGCGACTCGATCAACGACGTCGCAACGTTCGAACTGGCCGGCGAGAGCGTCGCCGTCGCCAACGCGGACGAACACGCGGCCGCGGCGGCCGACCGCCGGACCGACGCCCGGTACGCCGCGGGGTTCCTCGAAGCGGTCGAACCGTATCGGTGAACGCGATGGATCCGGCGGTTCAATCGTCGTCTGTCGCTCCGGAACGGTCGAGCTGTCCGGTCGTGGCACCGCCCCAGTCGTACCGGCGCTGGAAGTACAGCGCGACGTTGACCAGCGCGAGCAGGACCGGCACCTCGATGAGCGGGCCGACGACGGTCGCGAACGCGACGCCGGAGCCGACGCCGAACACCGCGACCGCGACCGCGATCGCCAGTTCGAAGTTGTTCGAGGCGGCGGTGAACCCGATCGCCGTCGTCGTCGAGTAGTCCGCACCGATGCCCCGTCCCATACCGAAGCTCACGAGGAACATCACGACGAAGTAGATCGTCAGCGGCACCGCGATCAGCAACACGTCGCCCGGCGACGCGACGATGGCTCCGCCCTGCGTGGCGAACATCACGACGACCGTAAAGAGCAGCGCGACCAGTGTCAGCGGATCGATCCTCGGGACGAACTCCTCCTCGTACCACGCTTCGCTCTTGACGCGGGTCCCCACGTAGCGGCTCAGGAACCCGGCCCCAAAGGGAATCCCGAGGTAGACGACGATCGCCTCGAACACCTGCATCGGCGTGATGTCGAAGGTCGTGATGCCGGCGACCAGCGACTCCATGCCCAGCACCGGCGGGAGAAAGAGGGCGAAAAACCAGACGTAGACCCCGTAGGTGACGATCTGGAAGAGGCTGTTGAACGCGACCAGTCCCGTCACGTACTCGGTCGACCCCTCCGCGAGTTCGTTCCAGACGAGGACCATCGCGATACAGCGGGCCATCCCGATGAACACCAGGCCGAGGAAGTACTCGGGACGAGCGGGCAGTCCCGGGACGAGACCGCTGAAGAAGATCACGGCGAGTCCGAACATCAGCGTCGGACCGATCAGCCAGTTCTGGACGAGGCTCAGCCCGAGTACGCGCCAGTTGCTGAAGACGGTCCGGAGCTGCGAGTAGTCGGCCTTGGCCAGCGGCGGGTACATCATCAGGATCAGGCCGATCTCCACGAGGTGGAGATCCTGAATCGGCTGAGTCACCGACGGAGCGACGAACCCGAGACCGACGCCGACCGCCATCGCGCCGAAGATCCAGACGGTGAGGTACTTGTCGAGCACGTCCATCGACCGTGGGTCTCCACAGCTCTCACACTCGCAGTCCGGCCCGTGGTCGTGTTCGCCGTTACTCATCGATCTCCGCCTCGATTTCGTCGAACAGCGCGGCGACCCGATCTTCGATCTCGTCGCGGATCGCACGCACCTCGTCGAGGTCCTGTCCGTCCGGATCGTCCAGCGCCCAGTCGCGCACGTCGACCGTGGCGTCGAGATCGAGCGTCGAACAGCCCATCGTTGCGACGTGGTCGCAGGCGTCCAGCTCGGCGGTCGAGATCTCGCGCGGTGTCCGGTCCGAGATGTCGATGCCGATCTCGTCCATCACGTCGATCACCTCCTCGTGGACGTGGTCGGCCGGATGAGTGCCGCCGGTACGGATCTCGACGACGTGACCGAGGTCCCGACGGTCGCGCTCGCGCTCGGCGAAGGCCGTCGACATCTGCGAGCGGCCGGCGTTCTGGACACAGACGAACGCGAGGCGAACGTCGGCCATCAGACCTCACCTCGCGTCTCGTCCAGCGCCGACAGGAGTGCCGTCGTCCGCGCTGTCGCCTCGTAGTAGCGCCAGGTCCCGTCCTTGCGTCGGCTGACGAGCCCCGCCTCTCGGAGGTCCGACAGCGCGTGACTGATCGCGCTCTCGCTGACGTCGACGACAGGACTGATCTCACAGACGCAGAGTTCCTCATCGGCGGCCGACAGCAGCCGTGCGATCCTGTAGCGGGTGTCGTTGCTTAGCGTTGCCAGTGCCGCCAGATCGGCCTCGGGATCCGACGGGATCGTCGCTGCGTGCGATTCGATCGATTCGACGCGGTCCTCGACGTCGCCGTCACAGCACTCGCCGAGTTCCCGCGTGAGGAGTCGCTCCAGTCGGTCAGATTGTTCGGCCATCTCTACTTGTTTGGTTGCACAACTGTTCATATAATGGTGGCGGATCCGCGCGCCGGCCGGGCCGTGTGGGTGTCGATGCGTGGGCAGGGCCTGTTCGCCGGACCGTGTGGGTGTCGGTGAGACTGTTTGCTGGACTGTATCGGTTCGCCGGGCCGTGTGGGTGTCGATGCGTGGGCTATGCCGGTTCGCTGGGTGTGTGCCGATCAGCCGGTGGGTCCCGACTGGTGGCCACTTTCGTTCCACCGTTGGAGAGCACCAGACTGTCGCCTACGGACCGCTATTGACCGCTCAGGTGGGATACGTCCTCGTACCCGGGGAAGGTTTTTATTCTGTGGTCCGTTACCCCGTCGCATGAGCCCCGACCAGGCCGTGCTCCGCCGTGCGATCGAGCGCGGTGAACAGGAGGGCGGCAGCGTCGAGTTCAAAGAGCGGCTCACCGAAGACCTCCACCTCGCCGAGGGTCGGCTGGAGAGCCTCGCCGCACAGTTGCGCCACCGCGTCCTCTCCGGTGACGGGGAGGCAACCTACGTCGTCGGCGTCACGGACGACGGCGGGCTCGCCGGGATCTCCCCGGAGGCGTTCTCCGAGTCGATGGACGTGCTCTCGCTGCTGGCCGACGAGGCCGGCGCACACATCGACGCCGTCCAGACCTGGGGGGTCGACAGCGCATCGCAGACGGCCGACACGGCATCGGACGGTGCCTCGGCGACGGCAGACATAGATCCAGACACCGCGCCAGAGGGTATCGTCGGCGTCGCGACGATCCGTGAGGGTGCCGTGCTGGAGGACGACGACCACATCGTCGTCGGCACCGCGGGCCACGTCGACCACGGGAAGTCGACGCTGGTGGGCACGCTCGTCACCGGGAGCGCCGACGACGGTGAGGGAAGCACTCGCTCGTATCTGGACGTGCAGCCCCACGAGGTCGAACGCGGCCTGTCGGCCGATCTCTCCTACGGCGTCTACGGCTTCGAGGACGACGAGCCGGTCCGCATGGACAACCCCGACCGCAAGGACGATCGGGCACGCGTCGTCGAGGAGTCCGACCGCCTCGTCAGCTTCGTCGACACCGTCGGTCACGAGCCGTGGCTTCGGACCACCATTCGGGGACTCGTCGGGCAGAAGCTCGACTACGGCCTGCTGACCGTGGCAGCCGACGACGGACCGACCAAGACGACCAGAGAGCACCTGGGCATCCTGCTCGCGACGGAGCTGCCGACGATCGTCGCCATCACGAAGGCCGACCTCGGCGACGACGAGCGCGTCGCCGAGGTCGAACGGGAGGTCGAACGAGCGCTGCGAGACGTGGACAAGACCCCGTTGCGCGTCGAGCGCCACGGCGTCGACGCCGCGATCGAAGAGATCTCCGAGACCGTCGTTCCCGTCGTGACGACGAGCGCCGTCACGATGGACGGGATGGACCAGCTCGACGCGATGTTCGAGCGCCTCCCCAAGACCGCCGGCGAGAGCGGCGCGTTCCGGATGTACGTCGATCGCAGCTACAACGTTCAGGGCGTCGGCGCGGTCGCCTCCGGGACGATCAAGTCGGGCGTGGTCGAGGCCGGCGACGAGTTGCTGCTGGGACCGATGCCCGACGGCACCTTCCGCGAGGTCGAAGTCCGGTCGATCGAGATGCACTACCACCGCGTCGACGAGGCCAAAGCCGGCCGCATCGTCGGCATCGCACTCAAAGGCGTCACCGAGCCCGCGCTCGAACGAGGAATGGTTCTGCTCCCCCGCGACGCCGACCCGGACCCGGTCAGGGAGTTCGAGGCGGAGGTTATGGTGCTCAACCACCCGACGCGGATCGGCGACGGCTACGAGCCGGTCGTCCACGTCGAGACGATCAGCGAGGCCGCCCAGTTCTTCCCGACCGACGGCCAGCTGTTGCCCGGCGACAGCGGCGAGGCTACGGTCCGCTTCAAGTTCCGCTCGTACCTCGTCGAGGAAGGTCAGCGGTTCGTCTTCCGCGAAGGCCGATCGAAAGGCGTCGGGACGATCACCAGCGTCGAGACGGACGACTGACGGCGGCGTCGGACTGCGGCGTGAGGTGAGAACGGAGAGTGAGAGGAAGTTTCGAGTGCTTTTGCGAGTGGCGGGGTGGTGGGGTGGTAGTGGGGTGGTGGGGAGGGGTGGTGGTGGAGTAGAGTGATGGAGTGAAGTGGTAGGGAGAGAGGAGGTTTCGAGTGCTTTTCGCTGTGTAGATGGGGGTGTGGGGCGGAGTCGATACCGACTCATACTGCCGGCTGTAACTGTTTCGAGTAACTGTCTCGAGATATTCGCGACCACGGGGTCGCGAAATTCTGTACAGACGTACCGCGGGCAGTATCAGGAGTCGCCGGCCACGTCTTCGATGTCCTCGCGGGTGTCGAAGACCAGTTCGGGATCGAGATCGTCGAGTTCGAACTCGTAGTACTGGCCGCCGCTGAGGCCCTCGTTGCGTTCGTAACGTTTGAGAAATCCGAGCATCCGCAGGTCCGAGAGGTGGCTGTGGACACTCCGGACGGTCGTCAGCGGTTCGTTCGCCCACGATTCGGCGACGTTCTGGTAGAGCTCGTAGATCTCCTTCGCACGGGCGGGCGTCTCGCCGTCGTCTTCGAGATGAGCCAGCGTCTCCAGAACCAGCTGTGCGTGGGTCGTCTGATCGCGGATCTTGTCGCTGAGACGCCCGCGCTGGACGCGCTCTCGGGCGCGTTCGATGTGTTCGTCGGTCACCCGAAACTCGCCCTGGTTCTCGGCGACCTCCGCTCCGACGCGTAGCAGGTCGATCGCCTGCCGGGCGTTGCCCATGTCGCGAGCGGCCAGCGCGGCGGCCATCGCGATCGCCGACGAGTCGTAACCGTCGTCTTTCAGTGCGTTCTCCGCACGCTCTTCGAGAATTGCGCGGAGTTCGTCGGCCGAGTACGGCGAGAAGGAGATCTCCGTCTCCATCAGCGTGTCTTTGACCTTCGCCGAGAGCTGCTGGCGGAAGGTGTAGTTGTTCGAGATGCCGATGACGCCCACGCGCGAGTCGGTGATGTGGCCGATCGAACGCGCTCGCGGGAGCTCGTACAACAGCGTGTCCACATCGTCGAGGTGGTCGATCTCGTCGAAGACGACGAGGTGGGTACCGCCAGTCGTGTCGAGTTCCTCGTACAGCGCTCCGAAGGCGTCGCCGGTTCCGAGCCCGCGCTTGGGGAACGTCTCCCCGTCCGGCCCGCGGAGGTCGTTGACGAGCGCTCGCACGACCATGAACACCGTCTTCCCGTTGCAGTTCTGCTCGTGGACGTGGAGCGCGTCGGCCTCCGGACGCTGCTGGATCTCCTCGGTCAGCGCGTCCATCATGTAGTTCGTCACCGCCGTCTTCCCGAGCCCGGCTTTCCCGTAGAGGAAGATGTTCTGGGGGCTCCGGCCGAACAACACGTCCTTGAGCGCGTTGCGGTACTCCTCGATCTCTTCGTCGCGTTCGAGGATCTCGTCGGGCTGGTAGTCCTCGGTCAGGACACTTTTGTCTGCGAAGATAGTGTCCGTAATCGCATCGAAGGGACCACCCATCGTTAGTTCGACCAAACCGTGGCCACCACATAAACCTTACTTCACGTGTTTCTCTTGTTTCTCGTGCTTCAGGAGGTTGCCAGCGTGGCGACGATCATCGTTTCCGATCTCGTCTTCCCCACTGTGAACCCCTCACACACCCGTCCCCCGATTTTTCGTCGCACCGCACTCACGTGAAAGCACTCGAAAGCTACTCTCACTCAGTGGTCGACTGGCCTCCGACACGACGAACCATCAACGACTACGAGCCGTCGTCGATTCCGAGTCGCCAATGACCACCACCTGTCGACGATCACCACCTGTCGACACTGTCCACACACTCCCCCGCTCGCTACTCCGCTATCCCCACCCCTCATTCGCAACCGAAAGCACTCGAAATCCCCTCTCACTCTCTACTGACTCGCCCGTTCGCCGTCTCGGTCGCTCCCCAGAGTAGATTTCGAGTGCTTCTCACGCGACCGCACCGGCCTGTCGGGTGGGGAGAGTACGTTTCGTGTGCTTCCCGACAACGACTCACACGACGCGAGCGAGACCGGCCAGACGGCCCGCCTCACTGCCAGCCCTCGCGCCGATCAGTGCGTCGCCCGGTACTGCCCGTCGGCCTCAGACACCAGCCCGAACGTCTCGGCCCACCCGAGCAACCGCTCTCCTCGTTCGTGCCACTCGGTTTTCCAGTCTTCGTGGCGGTTCCGTTCCCACCGGGGAATCTCCTCTCGGATGGCAGTAAAGACCGCTTCGGGCGTCCGTGGCTCCGTCGCCACACACCCCAGCACCTCTCGGGCACCGAAGACCCGCTCTCGGAAGGCTTCGGCCAGTTCCTCGCCGCTCGGCGCGTCACGCACCCGGTGGAATCCGCGGTCGGTCTCGGCGACGAGGGCCAGCGCCTGCATGAACGTCAGGTACTCCCGTGCTTCGTCTCGCGACGTGACCGCAGTTCCGTCCCGCACCCGCGTACAGCAGTCCTCGACGCTGCCGGGGACCAGTGGGAGCGTCCCGGCGGCCGCTCGGAGGAAGCGCACCGTGCGGACCGGCGGGACGATCTTGTACCGGAGGTCAGACATCCGCTCAGAGTCCGAAGCTCTCGGCCAGCACGTCCTCGTGGGTATCGCCGAAGACGTGGGTCTCGCCGCCGAGCACGTCGACGGTCACCTGCGCCGGTGCGAACACCTCGACGGGGACCTCGCTGAAGTCCCAGTCGGCGTCGTCGAACGCCTCGACCAGCGGCGTGCCGTACTCCTCGGCCGCGACGGAGACCACCTCGTCGAAGCGATCGAACTCCTCCTCGACGGTGAGGTGGACCTGCCCGCCGTAGGCCAGCGCGTCCGTCGTGCGGGCCATCGCAGCCTCCTCGCTGTCGGCGACGGGTGCGACGGGCGCGGAGCCGGTCGCCGAGAGGATCGAGACGGGATCGTACCCCAGCTCGGACAACCGGAACGCCGCCAGCTCGGCGGCCCGTGCGGCGGCGACGACGCTGCCCGTGACGCTGGCCGTCGCGTAGACCGGGAGGAAGACGGCCGTCTCGGGAACGCCGGTCCGCTCGGCGACGTGGCCGGCCACGTCCTGCTCCGGTAGCTCGTCGGCCTCGATCGTCAACACGGCGAAGTCCGCGGCGTCGTGATAGCCCACGCGGCTGTAGATCTCCTCTTCGGCCACCAGCGCGCGGGCGGGGCCGCTGCCCAGCCCCTCGAAGCCGCCGACGCTGAGCTCCCAGCCGCCTTTCTGGGAACACAGCAGCCCCAGGGCGGGGTGATCGGTCGACAGTTCGACGTGGGTCAGCGGCGCGCCCGCGACGCTCGACAGCTTCGTCTGGACGGTCGCCAGTCCGGCCGTCTGTATCTCGGTCGCGAGCAGCCCCGCCTCGACGGCACCGGGAACGTCGACACCGAAATCGAGCACCGCGGCGTCGCCCTCCAGCGCGTGGACGGCGATCGTCAGTTCGTCGGCGAAGTCGATCGCCTCGTCGACGAGCTCCGTCGCCATCCGATTGAGACTCTCCATACCCACCGCTTGGCGCTCCCTGCCCTAAGACTGTTCGTGTTCGACGGGCACCCGCTCTCGCCGTTCGGCGACGGGCGCTATCTGTGGTTACGCGGACGTACTCACGTCACGACGAGATAGACGCCCGCCGCGGCCAGGACGAGTCCGGCGACGCGTCCCAGCGTCTCGTTGATCTGGACCTCGTCGCCGCCGGCACCCAGATAGAGGTACTGCTGCTGGAGTTTCCCCATCGCCACCGGCTTGATCGCCCAGACGACGCCGAGTACCACGCAAAACGCCCCGAACGCGACGGTCAGCCACGATTGCATGCCCACACCTGTGTCGGCCTTCGTGAAATCAGTCGCGGTCGCTCCGGGCCGCCCGACCGAGGTGCTCCTCGACGGCGGTTACCTTGTCGGCGGCCTCCTGGTCGACAGTCCGCTTGTCGTCTATCTTCAGGAAGGTCTCGACGCGATCGGCCTCGACTGCCTCGTGGGCGGCGTGTGCCGCGTCGAACAGCTCCTTGCTGTCCTGGGCTTCGATGAGCGTGCCCATCGGCGTCGTCTCGTAGGACACGTCGAACGGCTCCAGCGCGGCGACGGCGTCGGCGACGTACGACGCCATGCTCTCTTCGACGACCGGTGCGACCGAGAGGAACGCGATACAGGTCATGCTGGTAGCTGACGGTTCGACACACCGCCCCTTAGATCACGCGGTGGCAACATTCCACATTATCGCGATCACCACGTGACCGCGATCACCATGTCACCGCGATCACCACGTGACCGCGATCACCATGTCACCGCGATCACCACGTGACCGCGATCACCATGTCACCGCGATCACCACGTGACCGCGATCACCATGTCACCGCGATCACCACGTCACCGCGGGAGGTTGTGGTACCGTTCGGAATGCGAAACACTCCCTCTAACACCGTCGCCGACTCCGCCCATCTCCGCCTCACCGTTGCCGACTCCATGTTTTTCTCGACCGTGTACGACCTCAGTCAGTGACGAGTGGGCGCTGTATCGACTCCTCGTACCGTTCCAATAAGTATAGGTTATTGGGCACGAAAGTCGCCCTCGTGAGGGGTGTTTCAGACGACGTTGCGGTGCTCGTCCTCGAAGACGAGACCGAACTACTGGACGCGTACGTCAACGGGCTCGAAGACGAGTACGACGTGTACGCAGCCGAGACCGCGGCGACTGCGACGGACCACGTGGACGGTCTCGGCGACGATCTCGACGTGGCCCTCCTCGATCGCCGGCTCCCCGAACGGTCCGGCGACGACGTTCTGAAGTACATCCAGTCGGCACCCATCGACTGTCGAACGGCTATGGTGACCGCCGTCGACCCGTCGCTCGACATCATCGACATGGGGTTCGACGACTACGTGGTCAAACCGGTCACGCCGTCCGACCTTCGGACGGTGATCGACCGACTGTTGAAACTAGAAGCGTACGACGACGTCTACCAGACGCTGAGCGAGAAACGCGTCAAGCGGAGCGTCCTCGCGGCCGAACTGTCTCGCACGGAACTCGAACGCAGCGAGGAGTTCGCCGCGCTACAGTCCGAGATTGCCGATCTCGAAGCCCAACTCGAATCGATCGAGTCGGAGATCGACGACGAGGCCCTCCCGCACTGATCGCGCCGATCAGGTCGGCGGGCTGGAGATCTCGCCGCTCATGTCGAGTCGGCGGTTGTGGACCGCTTCGCCCGACCGTCCGTCGAAGAGGTGGATCGTCTCTTCGGGAATCGAGACGGTAACACGATCACCGACGGCGGCCTGCTGGAGGCCGTCGATCGTCGCGATGAACGTCTCGCCCTCCGGTGCGCTCTCGAACCGGAGATACACCGTGTTCTCGTCGCCCATCGGCTCCACTACCTCGACGATCGCCGAGTAGGTGTGGCTGCCCGATTCGTCGGTGCCGACTTCGACGTCCTCGGGGCGGACGCCGAGCGTGACGTTTCGGGTCTCGCCCACGTCGTCGAGCGTCGACTGAGAGAGGGGATACTCGAACCGCGAACCGACGAGCGTGTCGCCGTCCCGCTCCATGTCGAAGAAGTTCATCGACGGATCGCCGATGAAGCCGGCGACGAACTGGTTGGCGGGCTCGTGGTAACACTCAAGCGGCGTCGCCACCTGCTGGAGCTTCCCGTCGTTGAGGATGGCGATGCGGTCGCCCATCGTCATGGCCTCGGTCTGGTCGTGGGTGACGTACATCGTCGTCACGTCCAGTTCGGCCTGCAAGCGCTGGAGCTCCGTCCGCATCTGGGAGCGCAGCTTGGCGTCGAGGTTGCTGAGCGGCTCGTCCATCAGGAACACCTCCGGATCTCGGACGATCGCTCGGCCGAGCGCGACGCGCTGTTGCTGGCCACCAGAGAGCTCCGAGGGTTTGCGATCCAGCAGCTCCGCGATACCCATCGTCTCTGCGGCGTCGTGGACTCGCTCTTCGATCTCGTCGTCCGGGAGCGTCGTCGACTCCTCCAGGCCGAACGCCATGTTCTCCGCCACGGTCATGTGGGGGTACAGCGCGTACGACTGGAACACCATCGCGATGTCGCGATTCTGGGGTTTCTCGTCGTTGACGACCCGTCCGTCAAGGCGGATGTTGCCGCTGGTCACCGTCTCCAGCCCGGCGACCATCCGCAGGGTCGTCGACTTGCCACAGCCGGAGGGGCCGACGACGACGATGAACTCGCCGTCGTCCATCTGGATGTCGACGTTGTCGACTGCGACGATCTCGCCTTCTTCGCCGTCATGGAACACCTTCGTCAGTCGGTCGAGTTCGAGCGTTCCCATCCTACCGCCCCCCGGAAGCGACGGTACAGTTCTCGTGCGATACGTCTCGTCGACTGTGTGACTGATGTCGAATCATGAGTTCCTGCTGGCTGGTGCGTCCGGTCATGTCGCCACCCCTTCGGCGAACTCCTCGCCGAACATGATGTACACCGCGAGCGTCGGCAAGGCGGCGATGAACGCACCCGCCATCCGAAGCGCGAAGTCCTGTCCTTCGAGTGACTGTCCCAGGCCCGCGAGGATCAGCACGATCGGTGCGGCCGTACTGGACTCGGTCTGGACCAACACGAGCGTGAACAGCAAGTCGTTCCAGATCTGGGTGAACTGATAGATCAGAACGACGGCGAACATCGGTCCCGACAGCGGGAGGACGATCCGGCGATAGACGCGCCGGATCGACGCGCCGTCGAGCCGTGCCGCTTCGATCATCTCCTCGCTCATGTTCTTGTAGTACGATCGGAACAGCACCGTACAGATCGGGAGCCCGTAGGCGACGTGTGTGACGATGAGCTCGACGACGCCGGTGTAGTCCGAGCTGATCCCGAGTGCCCACACGAAGCCGAGTGCCTCCTGCAGTGGTATCATCGACCAGAACTGCGAGAGCGGCACGAGCACGGCCTGGTAGGGGATGAAGATCCCCGCGACGAACAGCGCGAGGATCGGTGCCTTGTACTTGGGCTTCCAGTTCGACTGCGTGATTCCGTAGGCCGCGAAGCTGCCCAGCAGCGCGGAGATGACTGTCGCCGGCACCGCGTACAGCGCGCTGTTGACGAGCCCGCGCGCGAGCGCGTCGAACGCGGTCTGCCACTTCGCGAGCGTGAACACCTCCGGGGTCGGCGGTGCGAACGGGAGCGTCCCGCTGACGCCGGTGCTGGTCTTGAACGAGGTGACCAGTCCCGATTCGATCGGGATCAGGAAGAACGCCAGGATCGTGAGCAGGCCGAGGTACAGCGCGACGCGGTAGGCGTCGATCTCCGCGAGCAGTCCCGCTGGCTGGTCCGATCCCGCCGCCGATACAGCGCCACCGTCCGTCCGTGTCTCGTCGCTCATAGGTGTCCCTCCTTGTACTGGTAGTAGAGGTACGGGCCGACGATGCTCAGTGCCATCAGGAACAGCATGATCGCGATCGCCGACGAGTACGCCCAGTTGAGGTTCGCGTACGCCTCACGGACCATCTTCGTCGCGAGGATGTCGGCCCCGTTCGGTGGTCGGTAACCGCCGACCAGCGAGTACAGGAAGTCGAAGGCCTTCAGCGCGAACACCATCAGGACGACCGAGGCGCTGATCGTCGATCCCTTCAGCTGTGGGATGATGACGCGCCAGTACATCCGCAGCGTCGACGCGCCGTCGACCTTGGCCGCCTCGTAGTGCTCGTCCGGAATCGCGCGCAACCCGGCGAGGTAGACGACCATCGCATAGCCGGCGAACTGCCACATCAGCGCGAACACGACCGCCCAGAGAACGATATTCGGGCTACCGATCCAGTCGACTCGGTCGAGGCCGACCGACGTGAGCACGATGTTGATGACGCCGTTGTTGAAGTTGTACATCCACGCCCAGAACTGGGCGGTCACCACGAACGAGAGGCTCATCGGGAGCAGGTAGATCGTCCGGAAGGTGTTCTCGAATCGGATGTTCCGGTCGATCAGGATCGCGAGCCCGAGCCCGATCGCCAGCGTCACGAGCGTGAACCCGATCAGGAGAACGAACGTGTTGACCGCGGCGTCGACGAAGCCGCTGTCGCTCAGCGCTCGGGCGTACATCTCCAGGTCCAGATCGCTGTAGTCCGGCGTTCCGAACCCCCGGAAGTCCGTCAGCGAGATCATGACGTTCCAGATGATCGCGCCGTAGACGAACAGCCCCACCAGCAGGAACGGCGGGAGCCAGAACTGCGAGGACTCGACGAAGTCGCTACCGAACCGCTCGTTCAGCCTGGTGATCGGCCCGAATCCGGTCTGCCGTTGTTCTTCGACGACCCCGCCGTCGGTGACTGCGTCGCCACTCTCCTCGGTGTCGTCGTTATGCGATGCCATGTCTCTCACCACCTGTCGAAACCGCCGAAATCCGGTCGCTCATTGGACCGGAATCAGTTGGAGACCGCGTCGATGAAGCCGCTGGTCGCCGCCTCGACGTTGTACGGTCCCGAGAACTCGCTGGAGATCACGTCGTTCAGCGTCGACATCGTCTCGGAGTCGACACCCAGACCGTGCTGGAGGTTCGGGGGCCGCTCCTCGGCGTTGGCGAAGTCCTCCTGGGTCTCCTGAAGGTACGGACCGAACGCGCTCATGTCCACGTCCGTCCGGGTCGGGATCGATCCCTTGTACTGGTTGAACGCGACCTGTGCGGCCTCGCTCCCGACGAAGGCCATGAACTTGTCCGTCTTCTCCGGGGTCGGGTTGTTCGACGGGTAGAGGAACGAGTCGAAGTGGAGCATGTACATCCCCTCGGAGCCGGGGTACGTCTTGAAGCCCCAGTCCTCGTCGTACTCGAAGTCCTCGGCGTTACGGAAGGCACCGGCCGCCCAGTTGCCCTGGTGGATGAAGGCGGCGTTGCCCTCGATGATGTTCTGGTTGGACTCCGTCAGACCGATCGAGGACGCGTCGTCGTTGATGTAGTTCTCGAGGATCTCGGCGACCGACTCGAAGGCCGACTGGACGGCGGCCTCGTCGGGACTGCCCTCGATGAAGTTCATGTAGGCGTCGTATCCTTCCTTACCGAGCATGGTCGACGCCCACAGCTGCGTCGTCGTCCAGGTCCCGCTCATACCGTGGGTCATCGGCACCGCGTCGGTCTCGGTCGCGACCGTCTCCAGTGCGTCGATCAGGGCCGAGACGCTGGTCAGCGAATCGGGATCGACGCCCGCCTCCTCGACGACCGAGGTGTTGTAGAACAGGCAGTTCAGTCGGTGGGAACCCAGCGGGACGGCTCGGAACGCACCGTTGTACTGGTGGAGATCGACTGCCTCCTGGACCATCACGTCCTCGAAGCCCTCTTCGTCCCACACGCTGTCGGCCTCGCCCAGCACGCCCTCGTAGCGCTGGAGGTTCTTGCCGGGCCAGTTGGCGAAGGAACTCGGCGGGTTGTTGTTCTGCAGCCGATTGGCGACGACTGCGTCGAGGTTCTGGTTCCCGCCCCCACCGATGGGGTTGAACTCGTGTTCCATGTCGGGGTACTCCTCTTCGAACGCCTCGACGAGTGCTTCGGCCGCTGCTGCACCGTCGCCGCCGGTCCAGCCGTGAAGCACTTCGAGTGGGTCCCCGCTGCTGTCGCCGCCGTCACTGCCGTCACTGCCGTCGGTGTTCTCACTGCCGCCGTCGCCGCCGTCGCCGCCGTCACCACCGCCGTCCCCGCTACAGCCAGCGAGGCCGATCAGTGTTGCCGCTCCTGTCGCTTCAACGAACCGCCGCCGCGAAAGTCGGTCACTATCGTCAGTCATGGTACTCCATGGTAGGGAATGATCGATTGCCATATATATTTGTCCCTCTGAGCGAAACCATTCTTACTGAAATTTTCTCACTTAGTTCTGTTTACTATAGCGAACAAACTGTGTGTCGACAGCCGACCAGAACGATCGAAGACCGATGGGCATACGGCGGTCCACACGGTGGTCGTACCCATGCGCCCTTCGACGACCGCCGCAACGTACCCCATCGCTGGCGACGCGCGTGAGCGGCCGCTGCTCGCCGTGTGGCTGTCGCTCGCTCTCTCGTTCGTCGTCCCAGCCGTCCCACTGCTCCCGGTCGTCGGCTACGTCGTCCGTGTCCTGACGGCCAGCGAACGGGGTGACTCTCTTCCCCCGTTTCTCGCGGACGGTCGAACCCTCCTCCGGCAGTCCGTCGGCGGGTCGATCCTCTGTCTGTTCTTCCTCGGGTTGCCCCTCGCCGCCCTGCTCGTGACGGTGTACGGCGTCGTCACGCTGGACGCCAGCGCGGGCGACCTTCCGACCGGTCGCATCCTCGCCGGTTCGACGGCGACGCTGTTTATCGGCCTGCTGGGGCTCTACTTGCTCCCGATCGCGCTGACGGTGTACGGACAGACGGGGTCGCTCCGGCAGGCGTTCTCGATCGAGTCGTTTCGGTCGATCGGCGGCCACGGCGCGTACTTCTTCGGCTGGACGCTCGGGTTCGTCGCGCTCACCGTCACGCTCGGCATCGGAGGCTCGCTCCTCACGTTCTCCCGCGTCGGGCCCCTCGTCGGGACGTTCGTCTTCGCCTACGGATTCCTCGTCGCCGCGTACCTGTGGGGGCGTGCGATCGCCCGTGCGCGCCGACGCTGATCGCCGACACGCGACGACGAGGAATTTCTATATGGTGAACGATGCTCCAGGTCGACGGTGTCACGGCCCCGCTCTCGGGGTCGCCCGAGGACGGACGCGTCCTGCCGAACCGACTCTCTTCGACGCGGAGGTCCCCACCGGAGCTACGGACGATCACGGATGCTCATCGTCGGTGATCTCCACGCACGTCCGCGGGTCCCACGCCACGGGCACTCGCCGGCTACGCCCGTGCGACGTACGAAGAGCCATTCACACTCGAAGGACGAGCTGCGATGTCTCCCTTTCGAGAGACGAGCACACGGTACGCAGTGCTCGTCGCAGGGATGCGGTGGGAGATTTGAACCTGAAGCAGACGTGCTCACTTCGTTGCGCGCGACTGCTGTGGTTCAAATCCCTCGTACCGATATTTGCCGCTCGCGAGTTCGCTCGCGGCAAAAGTATGCGGTGGGGGGGATTTGAACCCCCGTTAGGACCGTGGCAGGGTCCTGTGATACCACTACACTACCACCGCGGGTGAGTGCATTTTGATGTGGCGAGGGTGAAGGATAAAAGGCTTCCGAATTGGAGCCATAACCGTGGGAGGGCGACCCGAACGATACCCTCACACACCGGGGTCCCGTCTCGCGTTACGGGCTCCCGCCGACGACGAGCCACTGGTAGGTGAGACTGCCGATGCCGAGCATCACTATTCCCATGATGACGGTGCCGATAGCTATCCCCAGATTGAGGACACGGTACGGCAGGGCGTGGTCGCGCTCGAAGTCCTCTCGCTCGTAGATTTTCCTGAGCCCGACGACGCAGACGAAGACCACGACCAGCGCATTGATGACGAGAAAGTTGTCCCACATTCCCGCGATCACGAGGTTGGCGAGAATCGTGAGGCTCCCCAGCAGTGCCAACCCACCGCCGAGGAGGTAGAGTTGTCGCGTCAGCACGTGTCACAGTACCGATGGTGCCCGGATATATCCACCGTCGGAGCGTCCGTGGCGACAGCTGTCTGATCCCGCTCCAGTCCTTCCCAGTCGCATGGAACGTAGTCACGTGGAATCGCCAGGTAACGACCATCTAGGGCCGTGTGAACGCTTCTCATCGCGCGCGTGAAGCGGACTCTTTTTAAGGATGGCTGGGGGATGTATCGGCACAGTCTAGTGGCGCGACGTGGAAGCGTTCCGGTATGACGACTAGCGTACTCGTGCCGTCTTCCCTCGTCCGGGAAGCCGAGGACAGACGCGAGGCGACTCGCAAGCTGGGATACGTGGCCCGCGCGGCCGTCGTGTTCCGGGTCGATCGGCTGACGATCTTCCCCGATCCAGCGGGAGCGGGGAAGTGGGAAGACGGGTTCGTCGAAACCGTCTTGCGGTACGCCGCGACGCCGCCGTACCTCCGAAAGGAGGTCTGGGGCAAGCGGGACGAACTGGAGTACGTCGGCGTCTTACCGCCGCTCCGCGTCCGTTCACAGACCGGCTCCGGATCTGAGGGTTCGGGGTCGTTAAGACAGGGAATCGTGACCGAGGTCGGAGCTGATGGGCGCGTTCGGGTCAATTGCGGACTGCAACACCCGATCTCTCTCCCGGTACCTTCCGCGATGGAAGTGCCCGGCGAGGGGGAGCGCGTCACCGTCAGGGTCTCTTCGCGACGGCCAGTCCGCGCAAAGCTCGTCGACGAGCCCCTCACCGGGTACGTCGTCGACACCGCGGACGTGGATACGGCACTCGAACGGTCCGACGCCGGGTTCGCCATCGCCGCATCGCGGCATGGTGAGGAACTCGGCGTCGACCGGCTCGGCCAACTGGTCGAGCGCCGGGACGACGCGGGCCACATGACAGTGGCCTTCGGCGCTCCGGAGCGCGGGTTGCCAGCGATATTCGGATTGGACCCGGACGACGCCGTCCCAGACGGCACAGGTGACGACGACGCCGGGTTCGACCTTTGGCTGAATACGGTTCCAAACCAGGGAAGCGAGGTCGTGCGAACCGAAGAAGCGATGTTCGCCACTCTCGCTTCGCTGACCCTCACGGAGTAGACCATGCCACAACCAAGCAGACCACGCAAAGGCTCGCTGGGCTACGGCCCGCGTACGCGAGCGGCGAACGAAACGCCGCGCTTCAACAGCTGGCCGTCCGACGACGGCCAGGCTGGTCTCCAGGGGTTCGCCGGCTACAAGGCGGGAATGACACACGTCACTCTCGTCAACGACGAACCCAACTCCCCACGCGAGGGGATGGAAGAGACCGTCCCGGTGACGGTCGTGGAGACGCCGCCAGTGCGCGCCGTGGCAGTCCGAGCCTACGAAGACACGCCGTACGGCAAGCGTCCGCTCACGGAGGTCTGGACCGACGAGTTCCACTCGGAACTCGATCGCGCTCTGGACCTTCCCGAGGGCCACGACGCCGATGCCGCAGAGGAACAGGTACGCGACGCACTCGACGCCGGTGACATCGCGGACGTGCGCGTCGTCACGCACACGGTCCCCGACGAACTGGCCAACGTGCCAAAGAAAAAGCCCGACGTGATGGAGACGCGAGTCGGCGGTGGCTCGCTGAGCGACCGATTCGAGCACGCGCTCGAACTGGTCGACGACGGCGGCGAACACGCCATGAACGACGTGTTCCGCGCCGGTGAGTACGCCGACATCGCGGCCGTCACCAAGGGGAAAGGCACCCAGGGCCCCGTCAAGCGATGGGGCGTCCAGAAGCGGAAGGGCAAGCACGCCCGCCAGGGCTGGCGACGACGGATCGGCAACCTCGGTCCGTGGAACCCCTCCCGGGTCCGCTCGACGGTGCCCCAGCAGGGCCAGACCGGCTACCACCAGCGAACCGAGCTCAACAAGCGCCTCATCGATATCGGCGACGGCGACGACGCCAGCGTCGACGGCGGCTTCGTCAACTACGGCGAAGTCGACGGGCCGTACACGCTCGTCAAGGGCTCGGTTCCCGGTCCGGACCAGCGCCTCGTGCGCTTCCGACCGGCAGTGCGTCCGAACGACCAGCCGCGCCTCGACCCAGAGGTGCGCTTCGTCTCGACGCAGTCGAATCAGGGATAACACATGCAGGCAACAATCTACGACCTGGACGGTAACGCAGGCGACGAGGTCGATCTGCCCGCGGTCTTCGAGACCACGGTCCGACCCGATCTCATCGCCACTGCAGTGCGTGCCCAACAGGCAAACCGGAAGCAGGACTACGGGTCCGACGAGTACGCGGGTCTGCGAACGCCTGCCGAGTCGTTCGGTAGCGGTCGCGGGATGGCCCACGTTCCCCGAGAGGGAGGCCAGGCACGGCGCGTCCCCCAGGCAGTTGGGGGTCGACCGGCCCACCCGCCGAAGGCCGAGAAGGACCGATCGCTGACGATCAACGACAAGGAGCGCAAGCTCGCGACGCGCTCGGCCATCGCCGCGACGGCCGACAGCGAACTCGTCGCCGAGCGCGGTCACGAGTTCGACGACGATCTCGAACTCCCGCTCGTCGTCGACGACTCCTTCGAGGACCTCCAGAAGACCCAGGCCGTCGTCGACACGCTCGAATCGCTCGGCGTTCACGCCGACATCGAGCGCGCCGACGACACGAAGATCAAGGCCGGCAAGGGCTCCGCCCGCGGGCGGAAGTACCGCCGACCGTCCTCGATTCTGTTCGTCACCAGCGAGGAGCCGTCGAAGGCGGCTCGCAACCTCGCCGGTGCCGACGTGACCACCGCGCGCGAGGTCAACGCAGAGGACCTCGCACCGGGGACTGCCCCCGGTCGGCTCACGATCTGGACCGAGAGCGCGCTCGCGGAGGTGTCCGAGCGATGACGTGGGACGTGATCAAGTATCCGCACGTGACCGAGAAGGCCATGAACGACATGGACTTCCAGAACAAGCTGCAGTTCGCCGTCGACTCCGCGGCCTCGAAGCCCGAGGTCGCCGACGCGGTCGAACAGCAGTACGACGTCACCGTCGAAGCGGTCACGACGCAGAACACGATGGACGGCGAAAAGAAGGCCGTCGTTCGCCTCTCCGAGGACGACGACGCCCAGGAAGTCGCCTCCAGGATCGGGGTGTTCTAACGATGGGACGACGAATTCAGGGACAACGACGCGGTCGCGGGACGTCCACGTTCCGGGCTCCCTCGCACCGCTACAAGGCAGACCTGCAGCACCGTAACGTCGAAGACGGCGACGTCGTCTCCGGCACGGTCGTCGACATCGAGCACGATCCCGCCCGCTCGGCACCCGTCGCGGCCGTCGAGTTCGAGGACGGCGATCGCCGGCTCGTGCTCGCGCCCGAGGGCGTGGGCGTCGGTGATCGGATGCAGGTGGGTGTCTCCGCGGCCATCGAGCCCGGCAACACCCTCCCGCTCGCCGAGATCCCGGAAGGGGTCCCGGTGTGCAACGTCGAGGCCAACCAGGGCGACGGCGGTCGCTTCGCCCGGGCCTCCGGCGTCAGCGCACAGCTGATGACCCACGACCGCAACGTCGCGGTCGTGAAGCTCCCCTCGGGAGCGGTCAAGCGGCTCGACCCGCAGTGTCGTGCCACTATCGGCGTCGTCGCCGGTGGCGGCCGCACCGAGAAGCCGATGGTCAAAGCCGGCAACAAGCACCACAAGATGAAAGCGCGAGGGACCAAGTGGCCCAACGTCCGCGGTGTCGCGATGAACGCCGTCGACCACCCGTTCGGTGGCGGCGGCCGACAGCACCCCGGCAAGCCCAAGTCAATCTCGCGTAACGCCCCGCCGGGTCGGAAGGTCGGGGACATTTCCTCGAAGCGAACCGGTCGAGGTGGCAACGAATGAGTTCAGGATATCAGACTGGTCAGGAGGGTGACTTCACCTATCGTGGCCACACGCTCGACGAGCTGCAGGAGCTGTCGCTCGACGAGGTTGCGGAACTGCTCCCCGCTCGCCAGCGGCGAAGTATCACACGCGGTCTGACCGACGAGCAACAGAAGCTGCTCGAGGAGGCCCGCGATGCAGAGCCCGAGGAGACGGCGAACAACCCGATCCGAACCCACCTGCGGGATATGCCGATCCTGCCGGAGTTCGTCGATCTGACCTTCGCCGTCCACAACGGGCAGAGCTTCGAGCGCGTGCAGGTCGAGCCCGAGATGATCGGTCACTATCTCGGCGAGTTCCAGCTCACTCGGAAGTCGGTCGAACACGGTCAGGCCGGCATCGGGGCGACCCGCTCCTCGAAGTTCGTACCGCTCAAGTAAATCATGGGAATCAGCTACTCAGTCGACGCCGACCCGGACACGACGGCGAAAGCGATGCTCCGGGAGCGGCAGATGAGCCACAAGCACAGCAAGGCTATCGCTCGGGAGATCAAGGGCATGACGGCCGACGACGCGATCGCGTACCTCGAAGACGTGATCGCGGAGAAGCAGTCGGTCCCGTTCAAGTCCCACAACTCGGGCGTCGGCCACCGCAACGACATCGACGGCTGGGACGCCGGTCGCTACCCCGAGAAGGCCAGCGAAGCGTTCCTCGACCTGCTGGAAAACGCAGTCGGGAACGCGGACCATCAGGGCTTCGACGGCGGGTCCATGGAGATCATGCACGTCGCCGCCCACAAGGTCGGCGAACAGCAGGGTCGCCAGCCCCGCGCGATGGGCCGGGCATCTGCCTGGAACAGTCCGCAGGTCGACGTCGAACTGATCTTAGAGGAGGTCGACGAATAATGGCAGACGAACAGCAGTTCATCGAAGACGGACTTCAGCGGACCCAGATCGACGAGTTCTTCGCAGACGAACTCGGTCGTGCCGGCTACGGCGGCATGGACGTCGCCAAGACGCCGATGGGGACCCAGATCGTGCTCAAAGCCGAGAAACCCGGTATGGTGATCGGGAAGGGTGGGAAGAACATCCGGAAGATCACCACCACCCTCGAAGAGGAGTTCGGCCTCGAAGATCCGCAGGTCGACGTCCAGGAAGTCGATGAGCCAGACCTCAACGCCCGCATCGTCGCGGACCGTCTGGGCAATGCCCTCGAACGCGGCTGGTACTTCCGCAAGGCCGGTCACACCACGATCGACCGGATCATGGAAGCAGGCGCGAAGGGCGCAGAGATCGTCCTCTCCGGGAAGGTCACGGGCGCACGCTCGCGCGTGGAGAAGTTCAACCGTGGCTACATCAAGCACAACGGTGAGCCCGCGGAGAACATCGTCGACAGCGGCGTCGGCGTCGCTGTGATGAAACTCGGCACCATCGGTGTCCGAGTGAAGATCATCCCGCCGGAAGCGGAACTCCCCGACGACTTCGAGATCTACGAGGACGTCGAGGTCGAGGACTACGTCGCCGACACCGACGGCGAGTCCGTCGAGGAGCTCCTCGAAGGCGAGCCCGAAGGCGAGGACGCTGCCGCCGAGCACGGCGCGCAGGCCCCCGCCGACGAGGACGCGGACGAGGACGAACTCGTCGAAGACGTCGACGAGGAGGTCGTCGAGGAAGCGACAGACGAGTTCGACGATGTCGAGACCCCCTCCGACGAGGACGCCGACGTCGACATCGACGACGTCGAGGAGTCCATCGAGGAGGACCTCGACGAGGACACCGCCGCCGAGGCCGAAGATCTCATAGAGGAGATGGACGATGCGGACTCGTCCGCAGACGGCGAGGAGGGTGACGACGAATGACCGTCATCCACGTCGAGGAGGTCCGCGACATGACGGCCGCCGAGCGCGAGTCGGAACTCGAGGACCTCAAGACGGAACTGCTCAACGCCCGCGCCGTTCAGGCGGCGGGTGGGGCACCCGAGAATCCGGGTCGCATCGGCGAGCTGCGGAAGGCCATCGCCCGGATCAAGACGATCCAGACCGAAGAAGGGGACCTCGAATGAGGTTCGACGGGTCGAAGAGCGCGGACCGACGTTCCGCGGACGGTCGCGTGGCTTCGCCGCGAGACAACTGTCTGACCCGTGAGACGTGTGACGTTGCGAACGAAGAGGACTCCGAATGATGCCACTGACACCCGAAACGCTCCCACGACACGAACTCGCCGGCCTCGACGTCGAGGTCGTCGCAGCGGCAAATCCCGACGCGATCGGTATCGCCGGGACCGTCGTCACCGAGACGACGAAGACGCTGGGTGTCGAGGGGACCGATCGGGTGTGGCACGTGCCGAAGGACGCGGCGACGTTCCGGTTCGACCTCCCGGCCGAGGGCGACTCCGAGTCGCGCTCGGTCCGGGTTCGCGGTTCGAACCTGGTCGCCCGCCCCGCTCGACGCACGGAAGCGACAGGTGATTCCAAATGGCGCTAGGACTGAACGTACAGGAACCGGACGAGGCCTGTGCCGACGATAACTGCCCGTTCCACGGCACACTGAGTGTCCGCGGGCAGACGATCGAAGGCGAGGTCGCGTCCACTGACATGGAGAAGACCGTCGTCGTCGAACGCGAGTACGACGTGAAGGTGCCCAAGTACGACCGGCTGATGAAGCGACGCAGCCGCGTACCGGCTCACGCACCCGACTGTCTCGACCTCGCGGTCGGCGACACGGTCACGATCGCAGAGTGTCGACCGCTCTCGAAGACGAAAAGCCACGTTGTCGTTGCAATCGAGGAGGGTGACGACTGATGGAGGCCCTGAAAGCAGACGTGACGCAGGGTCTCGAGAAGGGCTCGCTGATCACGTGTGCCGACAACACGGGCGCACGCGAACTGCGAGTCATCAGCGTCTCGGGCTACTCCGGGACGAAGAACCGTCATCCGAAGGCCGGGCTCGGTGACAAGATCACCGTCTCGGTCACCAAAGGGACGCCGGAGATGCGTCGGCAGGTGCTGGAGGCCGTCGTGGTCCGCCAGCGCAAGCCGATCCGCCGTCCGGACGGTACCCGCGTCAAGTTCGAAGACAACGCGGCCGTCATCATCAACGAGAACGAAGAACCCCAGGGCTCGGAGATCAAGGGCCCGATCGCTCGCGAGGTCGCCGAACGGTTCGGCTCCATCGCGAGCACGGCGACGATGATCGTATAGCATGACACGACAACCATCCAAACAGCGCAAGAACGCACGGCGTGCCCCGCTTCACGAGAAGCAAAAGCAGGTGCGAGCGACGCTGGCCGACGACCTCCGCGAGGAGTACGACCAGCGATCCGTTCGCGTCAACGCGGGCGACACCGTCGAAGTGCTGCGCGGCGACTACGCAGGCGAAGAGGGCGAAGTCGTCGAGGTCGACCTCGACGACGCCGCCATCTACGTCGAGGACGTGACCGTCGCGGCAGCCGACGGCGAGGACGTTCCACGCCCGCTGGACGCGAGCAACGTTCGCGTCACGGAGCTGGATCTCGACGACGACCGCCGCGAGGCGCGCCTCGAATCCGAGGAGGACAGCGCATGAGTAACCATCAGAAACGACTATCGGTCCCGAAGAGTTGGCCGGTCGAGCGCAAGACCGAGACGTTCACCGTAAAGGCAGACGCTGGTCCCCACGGCGAAGCAGGAGTCCCCCTCCTGATCGTCCTGCGGGACGTGCTGGGCTACGTGGACTCCCGCAAGGAAGCCCGCTACGCCCTCAACAACGACAGCGTCCTGATCAACGGAAAGGCCGTCTCCGACGAGGAACGCCCGGTCGGGATGTTCGACATCCTGGCGTTCGTCGAGCGAGACGAGTACTACCGCGTGTTCCCCGGCGAGGGCGGTCGGCTGGCGCTGACCCCCATCGACGAGGACAGCGCACAGTCCAAGCTGGGCAAGATCGTCGGCAAGCGAGCGGTCAGCGGCGATCAGATCCAGCTGACGCTGCACGACGGCCAGACGCTCCTGGTCGAGGAAGACACCGACTACGACGGTGGCGACTCCATCGTCGTCGCCAACGAGGACAGCGAGTCGCAGGGCGACTCGGACAGTTCGAGCGGCGACGAGCCGCGAGAAGGCGAGATCGTCGCTCACTTCGAGTACGAAGCGGGCGCGCTGGTCACCGCCGTCGACGGCGCACACGCCGGCGAGATCGGTGAGATCGACGAGATTCAGGTCACGCCGGGGAGCTCCTCGAACAACGTGCTCGTCGAGCAGACCGACGGCGACGGCTTCGAGACCGTCGAAGAGTACGTCGTCGTCATCGACGAGAACTTCGTCGATGAGGACGCCGAGGACGCAGCCTCACAGGACCCCGAGGGAGGTGACGACGAATGAGCTCCGAGACCGACGCCGGCTTCCACGAGATGCGCGAGCCCCGCGTCGAGAAGGTCGTCGTCCACATGGGCGTCGGCCAGGGTGGTCGTGAACTCCAGGAAGGCGAGGAGATCCTCGCCGAGATCGCGGGCCAGCAGCCGGTCCGGACGGTCGCACAGAACACCGTCGGCGAGTTCGAGATCCGCCAGGGCGACCCCATCGGTGCGAAGGTGACCCTGCGGGCCGACGACGCCCAGGAGTTCCTCGAAACTGCGCTCCCGCTGACGGAGCTGTCAGTTTCGCAGTTCGACGACACCGGCAACTTCAGCTTCGGTGTCGCGGAACACACCGACTTCCCGAGTCAGGAGTACGACCCGCAGATCGGGATCTACGGGCTGGACGTGACGGTCAACCTCGTCCGCCCCGGCTACCGCGTGGCCAAGCGCGACAAGGCTTCGCGATCGATCCCGTCCAGCCATCGACTCGACGCCGACGACGCCGCTGCCTACGTCGAGTCGACCTTCGACGTGGAGGTGAGCGAATGAGCGAAAGCGAATCAGAAACAGAGGCCGAGGAATCGGTCCCGACCGGACAGCTCGAGGCGTGCCAGCGATGCGGTCGCGAGCAGGGTCTCGTCGGCAAGTACGACATCTGGCTGTGTCGCCAGTGCTTCCGAGAGATCTCTCGGGGCATGGGATTCAAGAAGTACAGCTAACTATGACAGGAAACGACCCACTCGCCAACGCGCTGTCGGCGCTCGACAACGCCGAGAGCGTCGGCCACCTCGAACAGACAGTACAGCCCGCTTCGAACGAGATCGGCAGCGTACTCGAGGTCTTCTACGACCGCGGGTACATCGACGGCTTCCAGTTCGTCGACGACGGTAAAGCCGGCTCCTTCGAGATCGAACTGAAAGGTGCCATCAACGAATGTGGCCCGGTCAAGCCCCGCTACACGGCGGGCGCAGACGAGTTCGAAAAGTGGGAGAAACGATTCCTCCCCGCCCGTGACTACGGGACGCTCGTCGTGACCACCAGCCACGGCATCATGAGCCACTACGAGGCCCGCGAAGAGGGCATCGGTGGCCAGGTCATCGCATACGTCTACTAACAATGCCAGAAGTAACACTTGCAATTCCAGACGAGGCAAGCGCGGAGCAGGACCACCTCGACCTCACGGTCGAGGGGCCCAACGGCTCCGTCACACGGCGACTCTGGTATCCGGACATCGACGTCTCCGTTCAGGACGGTAGCGTCGTCATCGCCTCCGAGGAATCGGACGCGAAGACGCGCTCGACGATCGGGACGTTCGAGAGTCACGTCGAGAACATGTTCCACGGCGTCACCGAAGGGTGGGAGTACGAGATGGAAGTCTTCTACTCTCACTTCCCGATGCAGGTCGAAGTCGAAGACGGTGACGTCGTCATCGAGAACTTCCTCGGCGAGCGAGCGCCCCGACGCGCTCCCATCCACGGCGACACCGACGTGTCCGTCGACGGAGAGGAACTCACTCTCTCCGGCCCGGACATCGAGGCCGTGGGCCAGACAGCCGCAGACATCGAACAGCTCACACGCGTCAACGACAAGGACGTCCGCGTGTTCCAGGACGGCGTGTACATCACGAACAAGCCCAACCGAGGTGACGCCTGATGGTAGACGACGAAGACGCAACCGAGCAGGGCGACGACGAACTCACCGAACTGACCGACATCAGCGGCGTCGGCGACTCGAAAGCAGAGGCCCTCCGAGAGGCCGGCTTCGAGACCGTCGACGACGTTCGCGGTGCCGATCAGTCCCAGCTCGCAAACGTCTCGGGCGTCGGCAACGCGCTCGCCGCTCGGATCAAGGCCGACGTCGGCAGCCTCGAAGTCGCCGACGACACCGAGGCCGAGGTCGAGGAAGAGGAGACCGACGAGTCCGACGAGGACGTCGAGACGGAACTCCGCCCTCGCGGCCTGGTCGACAAGACGCCGACCCTCGACGACGAGGAAGAGCGGCTCCTCACCCAGCGCGACCGGGTCGGCAAGCCTCAGTTCAACGCACAGGACCACCACAAGAAAAAGCGGATCCCGACCTCTTGGCGCGCGCCCCGTGGCAAGCTCTCGAAGCAGCGCCGCGGCATCAAGGGCAAGGGCGACAAAGTCGAAGCCGGTTTCCGCTCGCCCACGGCGGTGCGAGGCAAGCACCCGTCGGGCTTCGAGGAGGTCCGCGTCCACAACGTGGACGACCTCGAAGGTGTCGACGGTGACCGCGAAGCCGTCCGAATCGCCTCGAAAGTCGGCGCTCGCAAGCGCGAGCGCATCGAAGAGGTCGCCGAGGACGAGGGTATCCGCGTACTCAACCCCACCTACGAGGAGGTACAAGTCGAATGACGGACCTGACAGCACAGAAGCGACTCGCAGCAGACATCCTCGACGTCGGCGAGAACAAGGTCTGGTTCGATCCCGAACGCCAGTCCGACCTCGCAGACGCCATCACGCGTGACGACGTCCGCGAGATGATCGACGAGGGTGCCATTCAGGCGAAAGACGCCCAGGGCAACTCGCGCGGTCAGGCGCGAGCACGCCAGGAGAAGCGAGCGTACGGCCACCAGAAGGGAGCGGGTTCCCGGAAGGGGAAAGCCGGCGCACGACAGAACGAGAAAAAGGACTGGTCGTCGCGCATCCGAGCCCAGCGAAACTGGCTCAAAGAGCAGCGCGACGACGGCCAACTCGACAGTTCGCAGTACCGCGACCTGTACGATCAGGCGGCCGGCGGCGAGTTCGACAGCGTCGCCGACCTGCAACGATACGTCGAAGCAAACTACGGTGACGAATAATGGCAACAGGACCACGATACAAGGTGCCGATGCGGCGCCGCCGTGAGGCACGAACGGACTACCATCAGCGGTTGCGCCTGTTGAAATCTGGCAAGCCCCGTCTCGTTGCTCGAAAGAGCAACAAGCACGTCAGGGCGCAGCTGGTGACGCTCGGCCCCGACGGAGACGAGACCCTCGCTGCAGCACAGTCGCAGGACCTACAGGAGTTCGGCTGGGAGGCACCGACGGGCAACTTGCCCGCCGCGTACCTCACCGGTCTGCTCGCGGGTCTGCGAGCTATCGAGAACGGCGTCGAGGAGGCGGTCCTCGACATCGGGCTCAACAGCCCGACGCCGGGCAGCAAGGTCTTTGCGGTACAGGAAGGTGCAATCGACGCTGGGCTCGAAATCCCCCACAACGACAGTGTGCTCGCCGACTGGCAGCGAACCCGCGGCTCTCACATCGCGGAGTACGCCGAGTCGCTCGACGAGGACCTCTACGGTCGGGACTTCGACGCTACCGAGCTGCCGGAGCACTTCGACGAGCTCCGGGAGACACTGCTGGAGGCAGATGAACTATGAGTAACGGATGGAACCCACGAACGCGGCTGGGCAAACAGGTCGCCAACGGCGAGATCGACTCGATGCAGGAGGCGCTGAACTCCGGCCTGCCGCTCAAGGAACCGGAGATCGTCGACCAGCTCGTCCCCGATCTGGAGGACGAAGTCCTGGACATCAACATGGTCCAGCGGATGACCGACTCCGGACGCCGGGTCAAGTTCCGCTGTGTCGTCGTCGTGGGCAACCGCGACGGGCTCGTCGGCTACGCCGAGGGGCGTGACGACCAGGTCGGCGGTGCGATCCAGAAGGCGATCGAGATCGGCAAGCTCAACCTCATCGACATCTCCCGTGGCTGCGGTTCCTGGGAGTGTGGCTGTGGCCGTCCCCACACGGTCGCGCTGCGCACGACCGGCAAGGCCGGGAGCGTCGAGGTCGAGCTCCAGCCCGCACCGCGTGGGCTGGGCCTGGCGGGCGGAGAGACCGTCCGCAAGGTGCTCGAACTCGCCGGTATCGAAGACATCTGGACCCGCTCGTCGGGCAACACGCGAACGACCGTGAACTTCGCGAAGGCTACCTTCAACGCCCTGCAGAACACGGCCGAGGCTCGCGTGCCCGAACGTACCTTCGAGAAGCGTGAGGTGATCGAATGAAGGCACTCGTTCAGCTCCGCGGTGAGGTCGACATGAGCGAGGAGGTATCGGACACGCTGGAGATGCTCAACATCCACGGCGTGAACCACTGCGTGCTGGTCCCCGAGACGGACACCTACCGTGGCATGGTGACGAAGGTCAACGACTTCGTCGCCCACGGTCAGCCGAGCGTCGACGTCGTCGAGACGCTGCTCGCAAAGCGAGCAGAACCCCTCGAAGGGTCGGCCGACGTCGACGACGAGTGGATCGCCGAGCAGACCGACTACGACGATCTCGGTGCGCTCGCGCAGGCCCTCGTCGACGAGGAGACGACGCTCCGCGACGAGGGGCTCTCCCCGACGCTCCGCCTGCACCCGCCCCGTGGCGGCCACGACGGGCTCAAACACGCCGCCACCGAGAGCGGCCAGCTCGGGAAGCACGACTCCGAGCAGATCGATCAGCTACTGGAGGCGATGCGATAATGACGAGTAAGAAACGACGACAACGAGGTTCGCGCACCCACGGCGGCGGCTCCCACAAGAACCGCCGCGGTGCCGGTCACCGCGGTGGCCGCGGTCGTGCCGGGCGCGACAAACACGAGTTCCACAACTACGAACCGATCGGCAAGAGCGGCTTCAAGCGACCCCAGAAGGTCAAAGAAGAGATCGCCGAGATCGAGGTCCGCGAGCTCGACGAGGACGCTGCACTGCTGGCAGCCGAGGGCGTCGCAGAAGAGACCGACGGCGGCTACCGCATCGACGCCCGCGAGGTCGTCGACGAGGACGCCGACGCGGTGAAGGTCCTCGGTGCCGGCCAGGTCCGCAACGAGCTCGAACTGGTCGCCGACGCCTTCTCCGACGGCGCTCGCGAGAAGGTCGAGGCTGCCGGTGGGAGCGTCGAGCTGACCGAGCTCGGCGAGAAGCGCGCACAAGCCAAGGCTGAAGACGACGAAGACGAAGCAACCGACGAGGAGTAACATGAGCTGGAAGGACACCGCCGAACCGGTCCTCGTTCGCATGCCCGCCGTCCGCCGGCCTGAGGGGCACGTCCCCTTCAAGCGGAAGCTGGCCTGGACAGCCGGGGTGCTCGTGCTGTATTTCTTCCTGACCAACGTGATGCTGTTCGGGCTCGACATCGGCTCGGACTCGGCCCCACTGGGTCGATTCTCGTCGATCCTGGCGTCCGGTCAGGGATCGATCATGCAGCTCGGTATCGGGCCGATCGTCACGGCCAGCATCGTGTTGCAGCTGCTCGGCGGTGCCGACCTGCTCGGACTCGACACGCAGAACAACCCTCGTGACCAGATCCTCTACCAGGGGCTCCAGAAGCTGCTGGTACTCGTGATGATCTTCCTCACGGGGCTACCGATGGTCTTTGCCGGCGGCTTCCTGCCGCCGACGTCGGTGAACCTGTTCGGGATGAACCTGAGCGCCGGGGCCACTTCGTGGCTCATCTTCGCTCAGATCGCCGTCGGTGGCATCCTCATCCTCTACATGGACGAGATCATCTCCAAGTGGGGGGTCGGGAGCGGGATCGGCCTGTTCATCATCGCTGGCGTCAGCCAGCAGCTGATCGGTGGTCTGTTCGCGCACCCGATCTTTGGGAGCCCCCAGGGCGAACTCGGGTTCTTCCCGACCTGGTTCCAGATCATCACCGGCAACATCCCGATCGGTCCCGTCCTGCAGGCCGACGGGCTTCAGGAGCTGCTGATCGGTGAAGGCCAAGTCATCGCGCTCCTGACGACGCTGCTCATCTTCGTGGTCGTCGTCTACGCGGAGTCGGTCCGCGTCGAGATCCCGCTGTCGAACGCGCGGGTCAAGGGCGCGCGCGGTCGCTTCCCGGTGAAGCTCATCTACGCCAGCGTCCTGCCGATGATCCTCGTCCGCGCGCTGCAGGCCAACATCCAGTTCCTCGGCCGGATTCTGGTGTCCCAGACCGGCCAGAACGGCGTCATCTCGCTGTTCGGAATGGAACTACCGTGGCTCGGCGTCTACTCGATCTCGCAGGGGAGCCCCGCCAGTCCGACCGGCGGGCTCTTCTACTACCTGTCGCCGATCTACGCGCCCCAGGACTGGATGTGGTGGGCCTACTCGACGCAGGACCCGCTCAACGTGCTCCTGCGAGTCGGCGTCGACCTGACGTTCATGATCGTCGGCGGTGCGATCTTCGCCATCTTCTGGGTGGAGACCACCGACATGGGGCCGGAAGCGACGGCCAAGCAGATCCACAACTCCGGGATGCAGATCCCCGGCTTCCGACAGAACGTCGGCGTCGTCGAGAAGGTACTCGAACGCTACATTCCACAGGTCACCGTCATCGGCGGTGCCCTCGTGGGCCTGCTCGCCGTGATGGCGAACATGCTGGGTACCGTCGGGGGCGTCTCCGGTACCGGGCTGCTGCTGACGGTCTCGATCACGTACAAGCTGTACGAGGAGATCGCCGAGGAGCAGCTCATGGAGATGCACCCGATGATGCGCCAGATGTTCGGGTAACTCTCACACGCTTCTGTCGACGCCCCGGCTCTGGGGCGATCTTTCTCGCCGAACACGAATAGCTCCGCCAATATCTCGGAGAGGTGTCGCCACGGGACGTGGCGACTGAACCGTTCTCCGCGGCAGCGGAGCGTTCGCGGTTCGTCTACCAGTACCTATTTGTCGAACGTTGGCAACGAGATGCTATGGGACAGGCAGACGTTACGTGTACGAAGTGTGGGACTGCGTTCCAGGTCGACACTCGCTACTTTCAGATATACGGCGAGGAGCCGTTCTGTCAGGACTGCCTGATCCACACGGAGTGCCAGTCCTGTGGCCGTGGGCTGCGTCTCCAGCCGTCGCGGTATCAGGAACTCGGTGGCAATCCGGTCGTCTGTACTGACTGTGATGGAGGGCAGCCCGCAGTATCCACTTCGCAGACTTCGACGAGTGGAGCGCCTTCGACACGATCCTCGGCAAGTGGGACGTCTTCGACGCAGACTTCCACCAGTGGGACGTTCTGGTCTGGCCTGAGCATCGGCGAGAAGATCGTCTTCCCGATCCTGCTGGCTGGATTCGTCGGGATGGTCGCTCTCGCACTTCTGGCGAACGCGAACGGCGGCGAGTTCGCGTCGCCGGCCATCGGCGGCGTCGGATTCTTGCTGTTCTGGTTGTACCGCCGGGGCAAGAAGAACCGTTGAGGGTGTATCTATGGGTTGGTGTGGGGGTCTCGTAGGTATTTGCCCCGGATTGGTCGGGAACGTGGATGCGGCCACACCTTTTTCGCGGTTCGGGACTGTACGCCTCGACATGGAGCAGTTCGTCGCCGAGAACCTCGACTACTACGCGGAGACGCAGGGTGTGTTGCCCGAACGGCTCGACGCCTTCGGCGAGACGTACCGCGAGCAGGGGTACCTGACCCGCGACCAGCTCTACGAGATCGCCTACGAGTCCTCGACGCGCAGCGCCTACCACGTCGAGTCGAATCCGGAAGACCGCTGCCGAGAAGTCACGCGCAACGTCCGGACTGTCGACGGTGATTTCTCGAAGATCCAGCTACTCACTGGGCTCAGCGGCTTCAAAGCCCCGACCGCGTCGTGCGTGCTCGCCGCGCTCGACGGCGACCGCCACGCCGTCGTCGACACGCGCGTCTGGGCGTCCCTGGAGCGGACGGGGTACCTGGAGGGGCGCAAGGAGTCGTTCGACGCGGCCGACTACGTGACGATGATCGAGCCGATCAGAGCTATCGCCGACGAGACGGGGTATCGACCGGTCGAGGTCGGCTACGCGCTGTTCGCCCACGACGACCGCGTCCGCGAGGGAACGCTCCACTGACCGGCGATCACGACTCGGAGCGGCCTGCCGGGAGATCGAGGGCGGACAGATCGAGTTCGCGGACCAGCGCTGCGGCGTCGTCGAACGGCGTCTGGACCGACCGCTCGCTGCCGGGTCTGTCCCGGTCGGCGTGTGCGTACAGCGCGTCGACGAACGCCGACCGAATCTGCTCGTTCTCGAAGAGGCCGTGGAGATAGGTGCCGAGCACGTCCTGGGTCGCGGCGCTGTCGGGTCCGAGTGGCCGGTGGGCCGACGCTGCGACGCTCGTCTCCCCCATGTGGATCTCGTAGCCCGAGGCCGTCCCGGTCGCACCGTCGATCGGGCCGACGCCGTCGACCGGGACGCTGACCTGCTCTACGCGCTTGGTCTCGCTGAATCGGGTTTCGACCGGGAGGCGGCTGACGCCCGCGACGGTCTCCGTGTCGCCGGTGCCTTCGACGCTGGCGTTCGTGATCCGCTCGCCCAGCAGCTGGTAGCCGCCACAGAGTCCGACGATCGGGCCGGAAAACGTCCGGATTGCCTCGTCGAGGCCGGCCTCACACAGCGCCAGCAGGTCGTCGACGGTGTTTTTCGTGCCGGGGAGGACGAGCCCGTCGATCCGGTCCAGCGTCCCATCGAGTGGGAGGTAGGCGATCCGGACGCCGGGCACGGCGGCCAGCGGTTCGAGGTCGGTGAAATTCGAGATGTGGGGCAGTCGGGGGACGCCGACCGTGACGGTCGCCGCTTCCGGGACGCCGTCGTCGGCACCGACGACGGCCCGCTGGTCCCCGGCGGGCAGCGAGAGGCTGTCTTCCGCCGGCAGGCCGGGATCGTCGTAGGGGAGCACGCCGAGGACCGGGACGCCGGTCCGGGCTTCGAGTTCGTCGATCCCGTCTTCGAGGAGCGTCGGGTCGCCCCGGAACTTCGTGATCGCGACTCCGGCGATCCGCTCTCGGATGGCCTCCGGCGCGAGTTCGAGCGTCCCGTAGAGGCTGGCGAAGACACCGCCTCGCTCGATGTCTCCGAGCAGGAGGACGCTTGCGTCTGTAAAGCGCGCGGTCTCGACGTTGGCGAGGTCCCGGTCCTGGAGGTTGATCTCGGCGGCGCTGCCGGCTCCCTCGGCGACGATCACGCTGTACTCGTCTCTCAGTCGCTCGTAGGCGTCTCTGGCCGCGCTGCGAGCGTGCTCCCAGTGGTCGTCGTAGTAGGTCCGGGCCTCGTAGTGACCGACCGCCTCGCCGTCGATCACGAGCTGGCTCTCCCCGTCACCACGGGGCTTCAGCAGGACCGGATTCGCGTCCGTCGTCGGTGTGATCCCGGCGGCGCGGGCCTGGACGTACTGCGAGACGCCGATCTCTCCCCAGTCGCCGTCGGGCGTCGGCACCGCGCGGGCGTTGTTGCTCATGTTCTGGGCTTTGAACGGCGCGACGGAGACGCCCCGGTCTGCCAGCAGTCGGCACAGTCCCGCGACGACGGTGCTCTTGCCGACGTGACTCGCGGTTCCGGCGACGAGGATCGTCGTCATATGGCGTCGAGGAAGCGATCGAAGGCACCGCTCTCGGGGTGGCAGTGGCAGTACGTGCCCACCGTTCGATACTCAGTGAGGCCGTCGCTCCCGTCCGCGATCCCGTCGCCCCGCGCTACGTCGAACGCGAAGGTGGCGTCTCGGCCGACGGTCGCACTGGAGTAGTGAAACTCGTGGCCGCGTCGGCGCTGTCCCGCTCCGGCCGTGAGCGTGTCTCTCTCGGCGGCCAGCTCGACGTGGTCGAGCGCCTGATAGCGGTCGTGCATCGTGACCGTCGCGGGGAGGACGCCGGCCATCGAGTGAGTGTCGCCGTCGGTCGTCGTCAGCGTCTCGGCCAGCGCCATCAGCCCACCGCACTCGCCGTAGACGGGGAGCCCGTCTGCCGCTCGGCGGGCGAGCGTATCGAGTGCGGGGCTGTCTGCCAGCGCGTCGCCGTGGCGTTCCGGATAGCCGCCGGGGAGGTAGACGCCGTCGCAGTCGGGCAGCGGGTCGTCCGCCGTCGGAGCGAACGTCGTCACGTCGGCGCGTTCCCGGAGTCGCTCGACGGTGGCTGGGTAGTAGAACTGGAACGCCTCGTCACGGGCGACGGCGACGCGCTTCTCCGTCGCCGGGCCCGCCGGCTCGGGGTCCGGTCGGGGCGGCACAGTGGCGATCTCGGCGAGGCGCTCCGTACGGAGGTGCGCTCCGGCCTCGGCGAGCGCCTCCTCTCCGAGCGGTGCCTCCGCGCCCATGTGGAGCCCGAGGTGGCGATCCGGGATCTCCAGGTCCTCTCGGGGCGGGATGCGACCGAAGTACTCGATGCCCTCGGGCAACGCCTCGCGGATGCCGTCGGCGTGGCGACCGCCGTGGGCGCGCTGGGCGATCACGCCCGCGACGTCGATCTCGCGGCCGATCGACGCGGCGTACCGCTGGAACCCCAGCGCCGTCGCGGCGACGCTCTCCATCCCGGCCTTCGCGTCGACGACGAGGACGACCGGCAGCGCCAGCGTCTCTGCGACCATCGCCGTACTCGAACAATCGCCGTCGTACAGCCCCATGACGCCCTCGACGACGCAGATGTCGCCGTCGCCCCGATAGTAGTTGCGCCGGAGCCCGGTCTCGCCTTCGAGCCACCGGTCGAGCGTGCGGGATGGACGACCGGCAACGTGCTCGTGATGGCTGGGATCGATGAAGTCGGGGCCGGCCTTGGCCGGCTGGACCGCGTAGCCGGCGTCGTCGAGCGCCCGAATCGTGGCCAGCGTCGCGACAGTCTTGCCGACGCCCGAACTCGTTCCGCCCAGGACGAACCCGTTCATCTGTCTGGTAGCACCAATACACTATGGTTAGCACAAACTGACTTTAATTAGTCGGTGTCGGTCGACGCCCGTCGAGGGCCGTTCGGTGCCAGCCGACGACGAACACCGACGGCTGGCCTCGCCGGCACGGCCTCGGGCACGGGCGGGCGCGGCGCTCGACACGCCCGGCGGTGTGTCGCCCGCTGGGGAGGGTCGTCGCCGTGTTTCCCATCGTCTCCGGAGCGTCGCGGCAGGTGGACCGAGACCGTCTCCGTGTCTGCCGACGACCGCAACTGTCCCTCCTCGGAGATCGCGATTCGGACTCAAAAGCTGTTCTGCCGCCCTATGCCGTCGTCTGCGACGATCACCGATCGCCGCCGTGATCCCGGTGACCGCAACTTATTTGATCCTCCCATCCATCGACAATAGCAAGCACAATTGGTGTAGTACAACTACACTTGTACCACCCTCTCCTCAACAGATGACTTCCGACGCACTCCTCCTCATCGGCCGGCGCACGACACACGCTCAGGCGACGTTCGAGACCCACGCGGCTCGTCTCGAAGACCGCGGCTTCGTCGACGAGGTTCACGTGTGTACTTTCGAGAGCGAGCCGATCCGCGAACTCCGCGATCAGTTCGAAGCGGTCTCGGCCGATCGGGTGTTCGCCGTGCCGATGTGTGTCGCCCACTCCTACGCGACGCTGGACGACCTCCCGGCCGCGCTCACGCACGTCTCCGGAGATGTGCGCTACTGTGAACCCCTCGGTGAGAGCCCGGTGGTGACGGAGGTGCTGCGAAGCCGTGCCACCGACGCGATGCCCGCCACGGAGCCCACTTCGCTGGCGCTCGTCGGTTTCGGCAGCAGCTCGAAGCCCCACCACAGACAGACGGCGGAGTACCACGCCGCCCGCATCGCCGAGCAGTCGGCCTACGACGAGGTCGAGACCTGCTATCTCCTCCAGAACCCGACCGTCGAATGCGTCCGCTACAACCTCCGCAACGAACGCGCCGTCGCCGTGCCGCTCTTTTTCACGCGGAGCGAGGCCACGGAGCGACGGATTCCCGAGGCCCTCGAACTGGACCGCGGCGGGATCGAGTACGCCGAACCGCTGGGCGAGCACCCGCGGATCACCGACGCCATCCGCGCGGCGGTCGAGCAACAGCGCGTCCTGGCCGACGGCGACGCCGCGACGCCGACGGCCTCGACGGCCCAGCCCAGACCGGTCGCCACCGACGGCGACGGGCGCTCCACGCCGCCGAACAACTGATACGGAGGGTTGTAGGCGTTTACCCAGTCGACCGCACGACGGCGTGCGGTCGATCTGGTAGAGACCTACAACTTTCCGTATGACACCGCCGCTTATGGCGCGACGGCTCCGACCCTGGTGACGCTCGCGCAGAAATAGCGGAGACGGCGGTGACGACCCGCCTACTCCGTTCGCACGGCCAGCACGGAGAGATCGGAGAACGGCGTCGCGTCCGGATCGCTGCCCCCGGCGTGGTTCGCCAGTTCGCCGAGCGTCGTCGCCGTCCGCGCCTCCTCGTCGTGAGTCAGGTGCTCGAAGACGAGCGCCTCCAGCGACGGGTCCGCGCCCGCGTCGAGCAGTTCGGCGGCGATATCGCCGGGCATCCAGTCGTAGGGTCGGGGCAACACCAGCAGGTGCCGCCGGCCGGCGTCGGCGCGCAACCGATCGAGGTCGGGCGTCACGTCGCCGCTCTTGTGCAGCGTGACGAACGTCGTCGCCTCCATCGGCGTGCGCGCACGGCTGGCGGCGACCTGTAGCGAGGAGATACCGGGAACGACGGTGACCGGGCGGTCGACCGCACGCTGGACCTTCCCGACGAACTGGTAGCCCGAGTGGTTGGGATCGCCCATCAACAGCGCCGTCCCGGACTCGCCGTCGGCCACGCGCTCCGCGAAGCGATCGAGCGTCTCGCTCTCGTCCCGGTAGCCACAGGTCAGCGCGTCGCCCTCGATCACCTCGCCGACGAACTCGACGACGGTCTCGAAGCCGACGACCACGTCGGCCTCGCGGATCGCGCGCTCACCCCGCGGCGTGAGGTAGTCGGGGTTGCCCGGACCGATGCCCACCGCGTAGACGGGATCGACGGGCGACTCGACTTCCGGCGTCGCCGCGGCGAACGCGGCCGGATCGGGGCCGGCGTCGAGGTCGTAGTCGTCGCTCATTCGCCGTCGCTCTCCCCGCTCGATCGTTCGGCGGATTCGCTCGCCCCGCCTCGCGGGTCACTTCGTTCCCCGCTCGGTCGGCCTGCGGGTGAGCTCTCGATCGAGAGCTCACCCGCACGCACGTCGCTCGCGACGTGGACCAGTTCGTTCGCCAGCCCCGCCGCCAGGCCGCTGCCACCGCGTCGGCCGACGTTGGTGATCGTCGGGACGCCGTGCTCGGCGGCCACCTCCCGCAGGCGCGTGCGGCTCTCCGCGGCCTTGACGAAGCCCACGGGCGTCGCGACGACGACGGCGGGTCGAGTGCCGTCCTCGATGCAGTCGGCCAGCGCCAGCGCGGCGGTCGGGGCGTTGCCGACGACGGTGATCGCGTCCTCGTAGACGCCCTCGCTGTCGAGTTCGAGCACCGAGGCGGCGGTTCTGGTCATC
Source organism: Halomicrobium mukohataei DSM 12286 (assembly GCF_000023965.1). NCBI lineage: Archaea > Methanobacteriati > Methanobacteriota > Halobacteria > Halobacteriales > Haloarculaceae > Halomicrobium > Halomicrobium mukohataei. The sequence continues at coordinate 1,767,960 of NC_013202.1, forward strand.
CCGGTCTCGGCCGCCAGTTCGGCCCCGTTGCCGATCGCCTTCCGAACCGGGCAGTCGTGCCCGCGTCCGGTGATTCCCTCCTTGACCATCGTGATGTCGGTGACGATCGGTCGCTCGTCGAGGACCGCTCGCGCGCCTGCACGGACGGGTTCGGAGTCGTCGGTGCCCGTGAACCGCATCAGGTGCTGAAACTCGGGGTCGCCGGTGGCGTGGACCGACTTCTGTCGGATCCGATCCGCCAGGGTCTCGTCCGGCACGATCTCGCGCACGCGGTCCATGCTCGTCTCGGCGATCTCCATCGCGTTCTCGGTGGTCGCGCCGAGGTCGGCGTACTCCTCGAAGGCGTCGCGCTCCTCGTCGGCGGCTGGGTCGCCCTCGTCTCGCGACTCCTCCGGCGTCGCGCCGTCAGTCGTCATCGCCGGGCACCTCCTGGCCGGCTTCGCCGCCGGCACGCGCTTCGATGTCGCCGTCGACCCGCAGATTCAGATCGCGGAGTCGATCGGCCGTCTCGTCGTCGGCGTCCCAGAGGTCGCGGTCGATCGCCTCCAGTAGCGTGTCGGTGATACTCTCCAGTGCCCACGGGTTCACGTCCCGGAGCCACTCCTGTCGCTCCTCGTCGAAGGCGTACTGCTCGGCCACGTCGTCCCAGAGGCGGTCGCTGACGACGCCCGTCGTCGCGTCCCAGCCCAGCACCACGTCGACCGTCGTCGAGAGGTCGCCGGCTCCCTTGTAGTCGTGCTCTTCCATGCTGTCGAGCCACTCGGGGTTGAGCACGCGGGCTCGCATGGCCTTGCGGACCTTCTCCTCGTTGGTGTAGACGGAGACGTTGTCCGGATCGCTGGAGTCGCCGACGTACGACGCGGGCTCCTCGCCCGCGATCTCGGAGACGGCGGTGATGAAGCCGCCGTGGAAGGCGTACCAGTCGGAGCTGTCGAACTCGTCTTGCTCGGCCGTGTCTTCGATCTTCACCGTGGCGTCGACGCTTCCCAGACGACGCTCGAAGGAGGCGTGGGCTTCCGTCGTCGTCCCGCGACTGCCCAGCGCGTACCCGCCCCACTGGACGTACACGTCCGCGAGGTCCGAGCGGTCCTCCCAGTTGCCCTCGTCGACGGCCTTGTTCGTCCCCGCGCCGTAGCCGCCGGGGCGGGTCGTGAACACGCGGTGTTTCGCCTGCTTCTCCGGGTTCTCGACGCCCTGCTCGTCGAGTTCCTCGGTGGCTTCCTCGACGTGTTTCTTGACGTAGTTCGACTCGTGTGGCTCGTCCAGTTCGACCACGGCGTCGACGGCGTCGTGGATCACGCTCGCGGCCTGCGGGAACGCGTCGCGGAACAGTCCAGAGACCCGCGTCGTCACGTCGACGCGCGGTCGTCCGAGCTCGTCCAGCGGGATCGGTTCCACGTCGTCGATTCGACCGGCGTCGGTCCAGCGCGGTTCGACGCCCAGCAGCGCGAGCACCTGCGCGATCGTCTCGCCTCGGGTTCTGACGGTCGGCGTCCCCCACGCGACGACGCCGATCTCCTCGGGGTACTCGTCGTGTTCGTCGTGGTGGCGCGCGAGCGTCTGCTCTGCGACCTCGCTGCCGACCTGCCAGGCGCTCTTTGCGGGCACTTTGCGCGGATCGAGCGTGTAGAAGTTCCGGCCCGTCGGCAGCAGATCGACGCCGCCCCGAGTCGGCGCGCCACTGCCACCCGGCGGGACGTACTCGCCGGCCAGCGCGTCCGCGGTTCGGGGAATCTCCTCGGCGGCACCTTGCACGCGGGGCTGGACCTCTTCGCAGACGAACGCCAGTGCCGCCCGCAGGTCGTCGTGTGCGCCCGACTTCGCCCGGGCGTCGCCGAGCGGGTCGATGTCGACCACGAGGAGGTTCATGTTCAGTTCCTCGTCGGGACCCGCTTCGACGTTCGACTCCGGGAGGTCGAACTCGTGTTCGGCGAGGGTCTCCACGAGGTCGATGCTCGTCTCGTACACCTCGTCTGCCGCTTCCGACAGCGTCGTCCCCAGCTGTTCGTCGTAGACGCCGGGCTCGTCGAGCATCCGCTGGTAGTCGACGCCCAGCACGCCAGCGACGCTCTCACGGAGGCTCGGGCCGCCGGGGTTCTCCAGCCGAGTGAGCGCGACGAGGTACTCGACGAGGCGGTCGTCGGTCGGCGGCTCGCCCATCGTGTGCAGGCCCATCCGGATCTGGGTCGTCTTCACGTCCGTGAGGTACTCGTGGACGCGCTCGACCAGCTCGTCGATGTCGACGGCGTCCCCGTCGACCGCTCCTTCGGCGAGCGAGGTCCCTGCTTCGTCGGGACCCCGCACGTCGGCTTTCTCGTCAACTGTCCCCGTAATACCGAGTTCCACCGCGAGGTCCAGTTCGTCGACCTTCTCGCGCAACAGTGTTTCGAGGTGCTCGCCGTCGTCGGCGCGGGCGTCTTCCATGCCTGCCTCGCGGTACTGGTCGGCCAGTTCCTCCAGTTCCGCCAGTTCGTCGTAGGTGCCGGCGTTGCTCATGACCGGCGTGAGGTAGTCTACGACGGCGGCGTAGGAGCGGCGCTTTGCCTGTGTTCCCTCGCCGGGGTTGTTGACGATGTAGGGGTAGACGTTCGGGATGTCGTCGATCAGCTGGTCTGGGGCGCTCGCGCCGTTCAGGCCGACGGTCTTGCCCGGCAGCCACTCCAGGCTGCCGTGGGTGCCGAGGTGGACGACGGCGTCGGCCTCGAACGCCTCGCGCAGCCAGCTGTAGAAGGCCACGTAGTCGTGGGGCGGCTGGAGATCCGAGTCGTGGTACACCTTCGCGGGATCCATGCCGAAGCCACGCGGCGGCTGGACCGTCACGAGGACGTTTCCGAACTCGACGCCGGGGATGGCGAAGGGTCGGTCCGGTGGGTCGCCCCACTCCTCGCGAACGGCGTCCCGAAACCGCTCGTCGGTCTCGGCGAAGTAGTCGTCGTACTCGTCGGTCGACACCACGTCGACGCTCAGCTCTCGCACGTCTTCGGGCGCGACCCAGCGGTCGTCGAGCGTGAGTTGCTGTGTGAGCCGCTCGACGAGCGCCTGACCGCTGTCGGGCATCGTCGTCCCCGTGTCGTACCCGCGCTCGTCGAGTTCGTCGAGCAGATTGACCGTGCTCTCGGGGCTGTCGAGGCCGAACGCGGTGCCGATGCCGTCGTCGCTGGGCGGGTAGTTGTGGAGGACGACGGCGACTCGCTTGTCCTCGTTTGGCGTGTGTCGCAGGCGCGCCCAGTTGACCGCCAGCCGCGCGACGTGGTCGACCCGGTCGTCGATCGGGAAGTGTTGCTTGGGCGCGGTGCCGATGCCGGCCTCGTCGTCGGTGCGTTCCTTGCCGCTGATCGGGTGCGTGACGACGTTGCCGTCGAACTCCGGCAGCGCGACCGAGAGGGCGAGTTCGAAGCCCATCACGCCGGTGTCGCTGCTCTCGTACCGGGACCGGGAGCGCATCGTCGTCACGGTCTGGAGCACCGGAACGCCCAGCCTGTCGAGGAACACGGCCTGGGCGTCGTCGCCCTCGTCGTCGGCGTCCCGGCCCCGCTCGTCCATCGACAGCGAGAACATGAACGACGAGCAGACGGCGTCGACGACCGGATCGCCTGCGGGCCGGGCGCTGGGACCGTCCTCGCTGGCGAGGAGCCACTCCTCGGTCACGCGCTCTGCGTCCCACTGTTCGTCGGTGTCGGTCGCCGGGTTGCAGAAGATCGGCAGGGCGTCGGCCCCCTGTGCCTCGATCGCCCTGACCTGTGCGTCGACGTAGCGGGTGTTCTCGTGTGTCCAGTGGGACTCGTAGAACCACACGGCGACGGTCGGGCGGTCGGCGTCGAACGTCGCGACGAGTTCGGCGTACGACGCGCCCGGATGGTCCGGGTGGTAGACGCCCTCCGTCGGGAGGTCCACCGGATCGTCGTACGGGCGATCGACGCCGCCGTACTCGTCGACGAGAAAGCGGATGCAGTTGGCGACGTTGCTGGTGCCGCCCCGTTCGAGGTAGTCGTACACTCGGTCGCGGTCCGTCGCTGGGACGGACGTGTCCTCGATCGCGTAGGCGTCGCCGGTCGACTTGACGACCAGGGGCACGCCAGCGTCTTCCAGTTGGCCGACCGCGTGGTCGTAGCCCGGCATGCTGTCTTCGGCACCGTGGAGCCAGAAGACGGCCGCGGTCGCGTCCGATATCTCGTCGAGGAACTCGTCGACGTCGCTCTGGTCGTCCAGGTCGCTCTCCGAGCGGACCACGAGCTCCGCGTCGACTCGCGACGCGGCTCGCTGGACTGCCCCGAGCTCGTTCTCCGTCGCCGTGTACAGGGCGATCGTTGGCATAATATTGTTAAACCTCCATTGTCCTAATACAAGCATGATTGATTTCGGTGGCGGCAAAAAAGCTTCGCCCGGGCGGGCGGGCGAACTCGGGTTCGCCGACATCGTGGGTCAGGCGGAACTCAAAGAGGCGCTGTTGACCGTCGCGGCCAACGACGACCTCGACGGACTGCTGATTCAGGGCGAGAAGGGCACGGCCAAGTCGACGGCGGTGCGGGCGCTCGCGGCGTTGCTCCCCGACCAGACCGCCGTCGCCGACTGCCCGTACGGCTGTCCGCCGGACGAGCCCGACCGCCAGTGTGAGGACTGTCGCGAGCGGACCGACCCGCCGACCGAGCAGCGCCCGGTCCCGCTCGTGACCCTCCCGCTCGGTGCGACCCGCGAGCGCGTCGTCGGGACGCTCTCGGTCGCCGACGCGCTCGCTGGCGACTACGAGTTCGACCCCGGACTGCTGGCGCGAGCGAACCGGGGCATCCTCTACGTCGACGAGGTGAATCTGCTGGACGACCACCTCGTCGACGTGTTGCTCGACGCCGCAGCCAGCGGTACCAACCGCGTCGAGCGCGACGGCGTGAGCGTCGCCCACCCCGCCGACTTCACGCTCGTCGGGACGATGAACCCCGAAGAGGGCGAACTACGCCCGCAGCTACGGGACCGCTTCGCGCTCCAGGCGACCGTCACGGGTGCCGACGACCTCGACGACCGGGTCGCGATCATCGAGCAGGCGCTTGCAGACGGCGACGACGGCGACCGGCGGGCCGACGTTCCAGACGACGAGCGCCGGGCACAGCTCTGCGAGGCCCGAGCGGGGCTGTCGGCGGTGACCCTGTCTCCCGAGTTCACCACCGAGATCGCCGAGCTGTGCCGCGACGCGGGCGTCGACGGCCACCGCGCGGACATCGCGACGGCCCGCGCGGCCCGCACGCTCGCGGCACTCGACGGCCGCGTGAAGGTCCTCGAATCCGACGTACGGCGGGCGGCCGCCATGGCCCTGCCCCACCGACTCCGCTCGCGTCCCTTCGAAGACGAGCCAGACGCCTCGGAGCTACTGGACGACCACTTCGACGACGAGAGCGGCGGCGACGGCGAGTCCGAGCGAGACGAGACCGAAGCCGACGCGGACGGCGACGGAGACCAGAGTGAGGCCGACGGGGAGGGCGGTGACGACGCCGACGGCGACACCGCGGACGAAGAGAGCGGGGGCGACACGCCGGACGGCGACGACGGGGGACAGACACGGCAGCCGGCGGCCGACGACGGCGGAGACGACGCCCCGTCACCGCCGCCCGGCTCCGAAGCCGGCGACGCCGGGGAGGACTCCGGCGAGGCCGAGCGCGGCGAGGACGAGTCCGGCGGCGGCGAGAGCGACGAACGGACCGGGGGGACGCCGCTGGTGCCCGGCCAGTCCCCCACACCCGTCGGCGAGAGCGACGCGCCCGACCTCAGTGCGCCCGAGGCCGTCGCCGAGGGTCGGGCCGCCAGCGGACGCGGGTCGGTCGCTCCCGCCGTCGACGGGGAGGGTGCGCGGGTCAGAACCCAGCGCGCGAACTCGGACCGCCAGATCGACGCCGCGGCCTCGGTCCGGGCCGCGACCGCACGAGGCGGCTCCGGCGTCGAGTCTCGCGACCTCCGCCAGTCGGTCCGGGAACGGGACAGCGCCGTGCTCGTGGTCTTCGCCGTCGACGCGAGCGCGTCGATGCGGCCGGCGATGCGGGCCGCGAAGGGGACGGTGCTGGAACTCCTGAAAGACGCCTACCAGGAACGCGACGAGGTCGCGTTCGTGACCTTCGCCGGTGAGGGGGCCGACGTGCTCTTGCCGCCGACCGACAGCGTCACGCTCGCGGCCAGACACCTCAAAGACCTCCCGACGGGCGATCGAACGCCGCTGCCGGCGGGACTATGCGCTGCCGGCGACGTGATCCGGCGAGCCGATCCGGCCGCCAGCGTCGTCGTCCTCGTGACCGACGGGCGCGCCAACGTCGCCGACGGGAGTCCGACCGAGGAGACGCGCGACGCGGCCCGCGAGATCGCCGCGCGCGGAAGTTCCGTCGTCGTCGTCGACGCCGGAGACGACGGCGACACGGGTCTCACGGGGCTGATCGCCGACGAGACCGACGGCCGGCGTGTGCCCCTGGACGCGCTCTCGGCCGAACGGATCGACGCCGCCGCCGGAGCCGCCAGAACAAACGAGATTTAACAGAGACGAAAGCTTTACAATCTAGTTTGTACTTAGTCACTCGTGGTTTCAATGACGACTGCTACCGACACCGTCTCGGGTCGCGTCGCACAGGCACAGACGGAACTGACTCCGACACAGTTACTCGCCGGCATCGCGCTCGTGGCCGCGCTGGGCTTCGCGCTGGTCTTCCTCCAGGCACCGATGGCCCACGACTCGATGCACAACTTCCGACACGCCGCCGGGGTCGTCTGTCACTGATCATGCTCGCCGACTACATTCTTCGCGGCGCGAAAGCGGGACTGGTCGCCGGCCTGCTGTTCGGGCTACTCGTGGCTCTGGTCGCCAATCCGCTCGTCGCTGCGGCCGACACGCACGGCCACGCCGAGGAGGGCCACGCTGAGGAAGGCCACGCCGAGGAGGGCCACGCTGACGAAGACCACGCCGAGGCCGGTGGTCACCACGAGAGCGCCGTCTCGGCGACGGTGACGAACGTCGTGAGCGTCGGTGCCAGCGTGCTGTGGGGCCTGCTGCTCGGGACGGTCGTCTTCGGCGTCGCCGGCTACGTCCTCGAACCGATCGTCCCCGGCGAGGGTGCCGTCCAGAGCGCGCTGCTCGCGGTCGGTGGCTTCGTCACCGTCTCCGGCGCGCCGTGGCTCCTCCTCCCGCCGTCGCTTCCGGGCGTCGAACGCGCCATCCCGACGGACACCGGCATGGTGCTCTACGCCGGCATGATGGTCGCTGGCGCGGTCGTCTGCCTGCTGTCTGCGGTGTGCTACGATCGACTCCGCGACCGGTACGGTCGCCCCGCGGCGGCGGTCGCCGCGCTGGTTCCCTTCGGGCTGCTCGTGGCCCCGGCCACGCTTACCCCTCTCGGACCGGCGACCGGCTCCCTGTCGCCAGCGCTGGCCGACGGGCTGCTCGGAACGGTCGTCTTCGGCCAGCTCCTCCTGTGGACGGCTCTCGCAGCGACACACGCGCGACTGGGCCGTGACGATGGGTCTCGACCGGCGACGCCGTCCGCACGGACAGACGCCGCCCTCAGTGCGGACTGATGGAGGAACGCACGGTCGAGGTCCACGAGCGGGGCTTCTCCGATCACGTCCTCGTCTGTACGAACGGCCGAGAGAGCGAGCACGCCTGCTGTAGCGAGGCCGGCGGCGAGGCGGTCTTCGACGCCGTCGTCGAGTGGCTCCGCGAGCGCGACCTGCTGTGGTCGCGCGTCTACGTCGCCGAGACGGGCTGTCTCGGACTCTGTAGCGCCGACGGCGCGGCGATCGCGGTCCACCCCCGGAGCAGCTGGTACTCGGACGTGCGACCCGACGACGTGGCCCCGCTGCTGGCCGAGGAGTTCGGTCCCGACGGGTCCCGACTCGGTGTCACTGCCGACTGACAGTCCGTGACGATTTTGCCATCGCGAATAGCTTCACCCGACCGGTGTGACGAGACTTCTCATACTACCGGCTGTAAATCTGTACATCATTTCGCGACCCCAGGCTGGCGAATATCTGCACGAAGTTACAGCCGGCAGTATCACCGACCGCGTGTCGCGGAGACACTGCCGAGCGGGCTACCGGCCCTGTGAACTTCTCGCCGACTGGCTTCTCGGCGCACGATCGACGAGAAGACGATACGCACCGCGCTCGGTGCCGTCGTCGTGGTAGACGACCGGCTCCTCGACGGCGACGACGCGGTCTCCGTCGACCGCGACTGCCGTGACGATGCCGTCGGTCTCGCGGCTCGCTACCGGGCCGTCCCGGGCCGACAGCACCCGCAGGCCGTGACAGTCGGCATCGCGCGTCCGGAAGTGCTGTGCGCCCGGCACGACTACGTGGTGGTCCGCGACGGCGATCTCGCCGGCAAACCCGCCCACGTCGGCCGACCACCGACGTTGGCCGTCCGGTCCGTAGCCGAAGGCGGTGTGTTCCGCGGGGTGGAGGGCGTCGGTCTCGCGACGGTCGACGGCGTAGGTGTTGCCGGTGACGAAGACGGACGCTCCGTTGCCGGCGGCGACGTGGTTCGGGTACGCGTACAGCGTCTCGTCGCCGACCGTCGTCCGTGTCGCCAGCTCGGCGCGCCACCGGACGGTGCCGCCGTCGTCGAGGCGGTAGCCACAGTAGTCGCCGTGACTCGCGACGAGGGCACCGTCCTCGACGAGCGCGACGTCACCGACCCGGCGCTGTCCGTCGCTGTCGGGATCCCACTGCCAGTGGCTCGTCCCATGTTCGGCGTCGAGCACGACGAGGCCCCGCTGGTGGCTGCCGGGACAGCGGTTGTACGCGACCGCGAGGCGGTCGTCTCGCCGATCGAGGCTGATCGGCGACGCGTCGGCCTCGAACTGCCAGCGTCGCGTCCCGTCGTCGGCGAACGCGGAGACGACGCTTCGAAACGAGCGGCGGTCGCCGTCGCGCTCGTAGCGGCGGGCGGCGACGTACGCGCGGTCCTCGTCGGTCACGATGTCTGCGACGAACGGCAGGAAGAACCGCGTCTCTCTCTGTGGCTCGCCGATCTCTGCCGCCGTCGCGTGCTGCCAGCGCCGTCGACCCGTCGCCGCCTCGTAGCACCGCACCCGCCCGTCCGGGCCTCGCTCACCGGCGAGGACCGCGTCGCCGAACGCCGCGAGCGCGACCACGGCGGCGTCCGCTCCCTCGCGGTCCGCGCGCCACTGCTCTGTCAGGGTGGCGTGATCGAACGCGATCACGTCGCCCGTCGCCGTCCCGACGACGACCAGTTCACCCGTCAGCGCGACTGCCGAGCGCCGGCCCGCGTGGCGCGACCGCGCCGGAGACGGTTCGCCGAGGCCGACCGACCGTGGCTTCGGCCGCTCACTCATCGACCGGGAAGGCTTCGTGGAGCACGTCGTGGGCCTCGCCCAGCCCGTCGAGGACGCTCTCGCCCTGGCTCGTCAGCCGGTGGACCGCTCGCTCGGCGTCCCGGACCGCGACGAGTCGCCCCCGCATGTAGTCGTACTCCTGACTGTCCGAATCGGCCTCGGCGATCTCGGCTTCGAGATCCACCAGCGCCGCGTCGAGGTGGCGTTCGATGGCCGAGAGGGACTCGGCCTCTGCCAGGGCCTCGATCGGGCCGTCGAGTTCGCCTTCGAGTTCTTTTTCCGCGTGCTCGCGCGCGTGTTCGTCTTCGCTTCCCAGTACGTTCATCAGTCCGAGTCGGAGTGCTTCGATTTCGTAGCAGCTCATTGTGAGAGTGTTTGATCGACGAGTTCTGAGACGATGCGGTCACGGTCGAGGTGCGAGGAGACGATCCGCTCGGCGTCGTCCTCGCCGACGCCGCCGTACCAGACGCCGTCGGGGTAGACGGCGACCATCGGCCCCTCGCCACAGCGACCGAGACACGAGGAGCGGGTCACGCGGGCGTCACAGGCCTCCGAGTCGCGTTCGGCCTGCCGGAGCCGCTCCAGGACGGCGGCCGAGCCGTCGGCCGCGCAGGTCTGGTTCGTACAGACGGCGACGTGTTTCTCCGGGGCGTCGTGTGCGTGGGGTTCGTCGTCGACGTTCTCGCGGTCGGCGTGGGTCTCCTGGTGGGTCAGCGCCCGGAGCATCGCCCGCGCGCCGCCCACGTCTTCCTCGTAGCCGTCCAGTTCGACCTTGTACTTGCAGGTGTCACAGGACATCTCGACGCTGTCGGTGCGGGCCTCCTGCCAGCGGTCGCCCAGCACGTCCAGCAGCCGCGAGTCCGTCCCGAGGGGGTCGCCGGCCGCGGCGTCGACGTAGGGGTACTCCTCGTCGAACGCGTCGGCGCGGTCTCGAATCCGCTGGGTGAGGACCCCGTCGCCGAGCATGTACGGGAGGACGACGACGCCGTCCGGTCGCCGCTTGGCGACCGTGTGCAGCGTGTCCTCCAGGAGCGGTTCGGTCACGCCGATGAAGCTCGTCTCGACGTGGTCGAACGCGCGCCCCTCGTACAGCAGGCGCGCCAGTTTGTGCGCGTCGCTGTTGGCGTCGGGGTCGCTAGAGCCCCGGGCACAGAGGACGACCGTCAGATCGTCCGCCGTGCGGTCGAGTCCGAGTTCCGCCTCGACCGCCGCCGCGCGGTCGTCCAGCAGATCCACGATCGCCGGGTGGACGCCGAGGTGTGCCCCGTTGTGGATCGTCAGATCGGGGTGAGCCGAGCGGGCCTGCTCGACCGCCAGCGGCACGTCGTTCTTGACGTGGCTCGCGGCAAAGAGCGAGAGCTGGACGACGGTGACCCGCGAGACCGACGCCGCCAGTCCCGCGATGGCCGCCTCGATCGAGGGCTCGGCGAGTTCGAGAAAGCCCGCGTCGGTCGGCACGCCGAGGCGCTCCTCGACGGCCGCGGCCAGCTCCCGGACCTGTTCGTTCGACTTCTCGCGTCGAGAGCCGTGTCCGACTAGCAGGACGGCCTCGTCGTCGAGCGAGACCGGCGTCGCGGCGGCGTCGGCGGTCATTCTAACGCCCCCACGTCGTTCCCGGTCGCGCGTTCGACGCTGCGCCGGAGCTTCTGGCGGCGCTGGGCCGAGTAGAGCCCCGTCTCGTCGCTGCCGGCGTACACCCACTCGGCGAACGCCGCCACGTCGGCGTCGTCGGCGAGTCCGAACCAGTAGCCCCCCGAGGACGTCTCCGAGCGGTCGTCCGTCGGCAGCGTCGGCGCTGCCTCGGCGAGCAGCGACCGGATCGTCGCCAGCAGCCGCTCGTCGTCGTGGACGAACGAGACCCCGACCGACCCGGAGGACTCGCGGAAACAGACCGTCCCGCAGGCCTCCAGCAGGCCACGCACCAGCGCCGCTCGCTCCTCGCTGAAGGCGTCGAAGCGGTAGCCACCGGGCTGGCCGTCCAGCGGGAGACCGAGGGCCGCGCTCGCTCGGTCCGCGGGCGGGCCGAACACCTGTAGCTCGTAGGCGTCCTCGTACCGGACGATCGAGGCGTCGTGGGCCGACTCGCGCTCGGCGACGCGGTGGTCGCGGTCGGTGCGGTCGGCACCCGCGACTGCCGCCAGCGCGTTCGCGGCCGTCTCGTCGCCCGCCCGGACGGTCACGCAGTCCGCGGTGAGATCGCCGTCTCCGGCGACCCGGCCCCAGAAGTACGCCGTTCCGGGCGTGACCGCCAGCAGGTCCTCGGCGGCTCTCGGCGTCGCCCTCGCGCTGTCGGCGTCACTCATCGCTCCCCTCCGACACCGAGATCGCGTCGACCGGACAGGCGGCCGCGGCCTGTCGAGCCGCCTCGATCCGGTCGTCGTCGAACGTCGCGACGACGGTCTCCTCGCCGTCCGTGTCGGTCGCGCCGATCGTCGCCAGCCCGTCGCTGGCCTCCACGAACCGATCGTCACGGACGAGACAGGCGAAGACCCCGTCGCAGGCCGCCCGGTCGAGTGCCACGCGGTACTCAGTAGTCATACTTGGACTCGTACCCCCGCGGCGTCACCATCCGGTCGTCCCAGACGTAGGTGTCCTCGTTGCCCACGAGGATGGTCGTCGTCATGTCGATCAGATCGGTCTCGCCGAGGTCTTCGAGCTCGCCCAGCGTGACGATCTCGACGCTTTCGTCCTCGCGGCCCGCGCCGTGGACGATCCCCACGGGCGTGTCCGGGTCGCGGTGGTCCAGCAGGATCTCACAGCACCGCTGGAAGTTCTCCCGTCGCTTGCGGCTCCAGGGGTTGTAGATGGCGATGGTGAAGCCCTCGTCGGCGACGGCGTGCAGGCGCGACTCGATGGTCTCCATGGGCGTCAGGTGGTCGGACAGCGAGACGCTGACGGTGTCGTTGACCAGCGGCGCGCCCAGCCGCGCGCCACAGGACTGGGCCGCGGGCACGCCGGGGACGACCTCGAAGTCGACGGCACTGGCCGTCCCGCCCTTCGATTCGAGGATCTCCAGTGCGAGTCCGGCGAGCGCGTAGACGTTGGGGTCGCCGCTGCCGATGATCGCCACGTCGTTGCCCGCCAGCGCGCGGTCGATAGCCTCCTCCGTCCGAGAGACCTCGCCACACATCGGCGTGTCGTACAGTTCCTCGGCCGACTCGGTGATCTCCGCTGGCAGCAGGTCGACGTAGGTCGTGTAGCCGACGATGTGCTCCGCGTCGAGCAGCGCGCCCCGCGCTCGCTGGGTCATCCCCTCGGGCTGGCCGGGACCGAGACCGACCGCTACGAGGCGGCCGGGGTCGGCGTCGAAGTCGTCGACGGTCGCGCCGACCTTCTCGTCGGTCGTCGAATCCGAGCCACCACAGCCGGAACCGGACGACGAACTGTCGCTGCCGGCTCCGCACGTGGCGGCGCTGTCGTCGTCGGTACTGCTCGCGCCACAGTTCGATTCGGTGTCGGTACTCGCGTCGGTGGTGTCGTCAGTGCTCATTGTTAGAAGTCGTCGACGTCACGCCCGCCGCGCGGGGTGACGAGGTGTTTGCCGTAGTCGTTCTCCCAGACCTCCGTCTCGTGGTTGCCCACGAGGATCGAGGTGCCCATGCCGCCGACCTCGTCGTCGTGGTCGGTCGCCGCGCCCAGCGTCGTGATCGTGTGGGTCTCGTCCTCCAGATTGCGACCGGCCTCGCCCCGGCCGGCGTCGTTGAAGATGCCCACCGGCACGTCGTCGGCCCGCTCCTCGCGGAGCACGTCGATGGCGCGCTCGTAGTCGCGCCAGCAGTTGTAGAGGACGACGACGAAGCCGCTGATCGCCGCGGCCCGGAGCTTCTCCTCGATCTCGTCCCAGCCGCGCCACTTGTCGGACAGCGAGATCGTACAGAAGTCGTTCGACAGCGGCGCGCCGAGGTTGGCCGCGCCGCCAAGCGCCGCCGTCACGCCGGGGACGACCTCGATGGGCACGTCGGTCGCTCCCTCGGCCTCGGCCATCGTGTACAGCAGGTCGCTCTTGCCGTAGACGTTCGGGTCGCCGCCCGAGACGTGGGCCACATCCTCTCCCGCTCGAACCCGCTCGAAGGCCTCTCTGGCGAGTTCGATCTGGCGGCCCATCGAGGAGCGCACCAGCTCCTGGCGGGTCCCGTTTGGCCGTTCGAGGACGGTCCCCGACTCGCTGTCGGCCCCTCCGTCCGCGGCCGCCTCGATCGCCGCGCTCTCGGGTGGCAGCGTGCCGTCCTTGCGGAGGAACTCCTGGTAGAGGTTGGAGGCGATGACGCAGTCCGCGGTGCGGATCACGTCTTTCGCCTCCTGTGTCATCGCGTGGGGGAGGCCGGGACCGATCCCGACGACGGAGAGCGTGCCGTGGTCTCGGGATTCGCTCGCGGGTCGTTTCTCGCCGCTCGCGTCCGAGTCGTCGGGCGACTCCGCTGCCATCCTACCGCCCCACCGCCACGGTGACGGCGTCGTCGAAGCGCTCCTTCTCGCGGGCGAGGTCGTGCTCGCGGCCGCCAGCGATGGCCGAGGCCTCCGCGATGCCCGGCCAGCCGATCAGCTCCTTCGACCGGGAGGGCGAGGGGCCCTCGAACGTTTCCAGGGTCTCTTTCTCGAAGAGGACGACGCCGGCCCCGATCTCCTGGGCGGCCTCGTAGAGCCCGTCTTCGCCCTCCTTTCGGGTCCCCGTGGCGACGAAGTCCACGTCCGAGCGGTCGAGGTCCAGGTCGTCGAGCGCGGCGTCCCAGGCGTCGAGCACCTGCTGGGTGTCGACGCCGGAGACCGTCCCCGTCCCCAGCACCACGCCGTCGTCTTCGTTGCGCTTGAGCACGGTCACGTCGTCGCCCACGAGGACGGCCTTCGGGCCGTCGAGTCGCGCCACGGGAGCCAGTTCCTCGTTCAGCACCGCGAGGTTCGTCGCCACCGTCGAGTCGCCGTTGACGACGTGGGTGTCCAGCGCTTTCGCCTTGCTCTCGACGCCCTGCTTGCCCGCGGCCTCGCTCGCGGTCGTCATCGCCGGCACCGCGCCGAGGCGGGCGAGGTCGTTGGCGACCTGATTGGCACCGTGGTGGCCCCCGGTGATCGGGATGGCCCAGGTCAGGGCCTCGTCGATCACGACGATCGCGGGGTCGTCCCACTTGTCGTCGAGCAGCGGCGCGGTCTTTCGCATCGCGATGCCCGAGGCCATCAGGCCGACGAAGCAGTCGTACTCCCCCCAGTACTCCTCGAACACGTCGCCGTGGTACTCGACGATGTCGACGCTCTCGTAGTCGTCTCCGATCTCGGCCTCGATCTCGCGCGCCGTGTCGAGCTTGCGCTCGAAACTGATGATCGCGATCTCTTCGGCCACTTCCCCGTCCGAGTCGGGCGTCGAACAGTGGCCGCTCGATTCCTCGTTGCCTGTGTCGTTGTCGTCTGTTTCGGTACTCATGTATCAGTCGTCCGCCTCGCTCTCGCTTCCGTCACGATTCGCCCAGCCGTCGTACAGATACGAGCGTTCGTAGCCCGCCTTCCGGGCCGCGTCGCCGATCACCACCAGCGCCGAGGCGCGGTAGCCGGCGGCCTCGACGCGGTCGCCGATCGTCTCGATCGTTCCCTCGATCACGTCCTCGTCCGGCCAGGAGGCGTGATAGACGACGGCGACCGGCGTGTCCGGGTCGTGACCGTCGTCGAGCAGGCGGTCCATCGTCTCGGCGACGGCGTGGGTGCCGAGGTAGAGACAGGTCGTCACGTCGCCCATCTCGACGAACTCGGAGATGTGGTCGTCCTCGGCGTCGAGGGTCTTGCCCTGCGGGCGGGTGAAGGCGACGTGGTTCGCCACGCCGTTCAGGGTCAGCTGGGTCCGCAGCGTCGCACTCGCCGCGAACGCCGAGGTCACGCCGGGGACGATGTAGGTCGGAACGCCCTCGTGTTCCAGCGCGTCCATCTGTTCCAGCGCCGCGCCGTAGATCGCCGGATCGCCGCTGTGGAGTCGCACCACGTCACGTCCGTCCTCGTAGGCGTCTCGCATCAGCGGCACCAGCTCTTCGAGGTCCTTGCCGATGCTCGAAACCTGTTCGGCGTCCGCACAGTAGGCGTCGAGCAGCTCGCTGTTGACCAGCGAGCCGGCGTGGACGACCAGATCCGCGTCCTCGACCAGTTCCCTGCCGGTGACCGTCAGCAGTCCCGGATCGCCGGGGCCGGCACCGACGAAGGGGATCCCGTCCTGTACGTCGCCAGCGGCGTGGGCCTGTATCCGTTCGTCGCGGTCCGCGCGGTCGTCTGTGGCCGCGTCGATCGCGTCCTGTGGGTCCGTCATCGCTGTCCCCCCGCGGACGCGTCGGCGCTGGCATCGCCGTCGGTCGCCTCGACGGCCGTCCCGGCCTCTCCTCGCTCGTCTGCCGTCTCGAAGGTCGCCGTCGCCGGCTCGGCTTCGAGCCCTCGCTTCTCGGCGTAGGCCAGCGTGTAGTAGTCCCGTTCCGTGAGTTCCTCTGGGTCGTCGGTGACGACCGTCTCTCCCTGTTCCATGTAGAGCCGGCGGCCGTAGACGACCTCGTAGCCGGCGTCGACGAGCCGTTCGTGGGTCGCCGGCACGTCCGTCACCTTGAACAGCACCATTCGGTCTGGCCCGGTCGGGGCCGCCCCGCGGGCCGCCTCGTGGAGCGTGAGGCTCGCGCCGGCCGCCACTTCGACGCCAAGCGCCGTCGTGAACGCGCTGACGGCGCTGACGCCGGGGACCGTCTCGACGGTCACGCCGGGGTGAAACGCGTCCAGCGTCCGGCGCAGGTGGCCGAACGTCGAGTAGACGTTCGGGTCCCCGAGCGTCACGAACGCCGCCGTTCCGTCGCGGGCTCGCGGTGCGATCTCGGCGGCGGCCGCCTTCCAGGCCCGGCGGAGTTCGTCCTCGTCGCGGGTCATCGGGAAGTCGAGGTCTCCGATCCGTTCCTCGTCGACGTACGCCGTCGCGACCGACCGCGAGAGCCTGCCGGGCGTGTACACCACGTCGGCGGTTTCGAGGACCTCGCGCCCGCGCACGGTCACGAGGTCGGCGTCCCCGGGGCCGAGCCCGACGCCGTAGAGGGTCACTGCTCTCCCTCCCGGTTCCCCGCACCGCCGACGAGCATGTACACCGGGTTCTCGGCGTCGAAGCTCGTCGCCCCGGCGAGTTCGTAGCCGTGGCTCACCTGGAACTGGACGACCTCGTCGAGGATCTCTCGCTCGCGGAACGCCTCGGTCGCGCTACCCGCCACTTCGAGCCGCGAGACGTTCATTACGATCCGATCGACCTCGGTCTCGACGGCGTGGTCGAGGATCGCCTCGTAGTTCCGACTCCCGCCCAGAAAGAGCGCGTCGGCGTCGTCGGGGAGTCCGTCGGGGGCCTCGGCCTCGCGGACGGTCACGTCGGCGGCCGCGTCGTTGGCCGCGAGGTTCTTGCGCGTCGTTGCAACCTTACTTGCCTTGCGCTCCAGTGCGGTGACCCGTCCGGCGCGGCGACTCGCCTGGATCGTCACGGCACCGGTACAGGAGCCGACTTCCGCGAAGTGGTCGTCCGGGCCGAGAGCGAGCTTGTCGAGCAGGACGGCCCTGACTTCCGGCTTCGTCGGGCCTGCCTTGGCGTCGTGAGGAAGCGATACGTGCGCCATCGGCAAACACAAGGCTCGTTGCGCGTAAAACAATTTTGGTTGTTTTACTCCAAGGAGTTTTTCCTTGGTTCGCTTCCCGCGGCGGCCCTAGCTTCCCCGCTCGATCTGTTCGTGGGTCTCGACGACGCTCTCGAAGTCGTCGATCTCGGCTTCGAGTTGCCCGCGGAGCTCGCTCGCCCGCCGCTTTAGCTCCTGGTACTCCTCGCTGTCGGCCAGCTCGTACTGTGGCTGCTCGGATTCGAGCACGTCGAGTTTCGACCGGAGCTCGAAGAACTCGTCGAGCCGCTCGTCGGGCTCTCGGTCGACGTGCTGGGCGACCGTCTCGCGCAGCGTCTCTCCGTCGATCGGTTTCGTCAGGTAGTCGTCGAAGTCCATCTCCAGAATGTTGAGGTCCGGACCGACGGCGGTCGCCATGATCACGGGACAGTCGTACCCTCGCTCGCGCAACTCGGCGAGCACGTCGTCCCCGTGCATCTCCGGCATTCGCCGGTCGAGCAACACGGCGTCGACGTCGTCGTCGATGGCGTCGAGACCGGCGGCTCCACCGATCGCGACGCGTGTCTCGAACCCCTCCTCGAGGGCGAGCGCGTATGTCTCGGCCACGCTCTCCTCGTCTTCGACGACGAGGACGAGCGGCCGGTGATCCGTTCGTGCCACGTCTGTGGTCGTAGGGTCCCTGACGCAAAGAAGCTGACTGCAGTCGGGACAGCCCCTCGGGACGGCCTCGGTTGCCGTCGATTCGTATCTCCTCTCTCGTCACGAAACCACCACGAGCGTTCCGGTGATTTGATAGTGTCCGACAGTCGGATACCCTATAGTGATGCACGGGCGTGGTCGGCCGTGAGCTGGGGCGTCGACTGGCGGGCCAGCACGAGCCTCGTCGGTACCGTCGTGAAGTACCTCTCTCTGACGATGCTGGTGCCCCTCGTCGTCGCGGTCGTCTACGGCGAGGATATCGCCGTCTTCGTCGTGTCGATCGCCGCCACCGCCGTGCTCGGGCTGGCACTCGAACAGCTCGATCCGGAGCCAGATGTCGGCCCCCGCGAGGCGCTCGTGCTGGTCTCGTTCGCGTGGCTGGCCGCGGCCGCCGTCGGGACGATCCCCTATCTGATCGCCGGGAACGGCATCCCGTTCGTGATGGCTCCGAGCGCGCCCGCGTCGACGCTCGCCAATCCGGTCAACGCACTCTTCGAGTCGACGAGCGGCTTTACGACGACGGGAGCCACGGTGCTGGGCGAGATCAGCACGGATCGTCACTCCCACGCAGTGATGATGTGGCGACAGCTCACCCAGTGGCTGGGTGGCATGGGGATCATCGTCCTGATGATCGCGATTCTGCCGGAGCTGGCGGTCAACGGCGCACAGCTGATGCAGTCCGAGGCCCCCGGTCCGGAACTCCAGAAGCTCACCCCCAAGATCGTCGAGACGGCCCGCGCGCTGTGGCTGATCTACTTCGGCTTCACCGTGCTGTACGTCGCCGTGATGTACGGCCTCCAGTTCGTCGGGCTGGCCGAGAACATGACGCTGTACAACGCGGTCGCCCACGGTTTCTCGACGATGCCGACTGGCGGCTTCTCGCCCGAGGCCGCCAGTATCGCCGCGTTCAAGCCGATCGTCCAGTGGGTCGCGATCCCGTTCATGGTCGCGGCTGGTATCAACTTCGCCCTGTTCTGGCACGTCGTCCGCGGCGAGTTCCGATCGCTTCTCGAAGACACGGAGTTCCGGGCCTACGCCGGTGCGACGGCAGTACTGATCGCCGTGCTGTCGGCGCTACTGTTCCGCGGGGCTGCACCGCCGCTCGAACTCGGCGGGACGACGGCCGGCGCGACCGAGAACGCGCTGCGTCAGGCGGCCTTCCAGATCGCTTCCCTGCTGAACTCGACGGGATTCGCGACCAGTGACTTCGCCCAGTGGGACGACCACACGAAGATCTTCCTGCTGTTTACGATGTTTATCGGCGGCTCTGCCGGATCGACCGGCGGGGGTGTGAAGGTCGTCCGGTGGCTCGTCGTGTTCAAAGCGGTCCGTCGGGAACTGTTCACGACGGCGAATCCAAACACGGTTCGTCCGGTCCGGCTCGCCGGACAGGTCGTCGACGAGGACGCGATCCGCGGAATCATGGGCTTTACGCTGCTGTACCTGGTGCTGTTCGGCATTAGCGCGGTCTTTCTCGGTCTCGATTCTGCGCGAGTGGGCTACGACCTGACCGTCCTTGAGTCGGTCAGTGCCTCACTGGCAGCACTGGGGAACATCGGCCCGGGATTCGGCCGCCTGGGGCCGTTCGGGAGCTACCTCGATCTCCCGGACACCTCGAAGCTGTTGATGGTGTTCCTGATGTGGATCGGTCGCCTCGAGATCGTCCCCGTACTCGCGCTGTTCGTCGACCGACTGGACCGATCGTAGCGGGTCCGTAACGTACTTGCCGACACCTCCGGAAGGGTGTGGAAATGACACGGGAGTGGACCGTATGCGCGTGATCATCGTCGGGGCCGGTGAGGTCGGCCGCTCGATCGCCGCGAACCTCGCCGACGGACACGACGTCGTGGTCGTCGAACGCGACGCCGAACTCGTCGAAGAACTCACCTACTCGCTGGACGTGCTCGCGATCGAGGGCGACGGTACCAAACTCGACGTTCTCCGAGAGGCCGGCGTCGAGGAGGCCGACATGCTGATCGCCAGTACCGACATCGACGAGATCAACATCGTCGCTTGCGGTGCGGCAAAGGCGATCTCTGACGCGTTCACCATCGCGCGGGTGAAGCGCCGGGACCTCCTGGAGACGTGGCAGAACACGAACCGGGCGTTCGATGTCGACTTCATGGTCAGTTCCGACCTGTTGACCGCAGAAGCCATTTTCCGTATCTCCGGCGTGCCCGGTGCCCAGGACGTCGATACGTTCGCGGGCGGAATCGTCCGGATGGCGGAGTTCGAGATCGACGAGGACAGTCCGGTCACTGGCCAGTCAGTCAGAGAAGCGGACCGCTACGCGTCGCTGACGTTCGCTGCCCTGTTCCGAGACGAGGAAGTCATCATTCCGACCGGCGACACCGTCATCGAGATCGGCGACCGGGTGGTCGTCATCGGGAGCCCGGATTCGATCGGCGACTTCGCGACCGATACGGTGTGTGCGGGCGACGAGAGCGGGGCCGACTCGGTCGTCATCGTCGGCGGCAGCAAGATCGGGTTCGAGGTCGCGCGCCTGTTCGAAGAACACGGGTACTATCCACAACTGATCGAGCGCGACGAGGACCGGGCCCGCGAACTGGCCGAACAGCTCCCGAACACGACCGTCCTCCAGAGCGACGCGACCGATTCGGAGTTTCTCCTCGAAGAGCGCGTCGACGAGGCTGACGTCGTCGTCGCCGCTCTGGAAAGCGACGAGAAGAACCTGCTCGTCTCGCTGCTGGCAGAGCGCATCGGCGTCGACCGGACGATCGCCGTCGTCAACCAGGTCGAGTACGCCGATCTGTTCGAGACCGTCGGCGTCGACATCGCGGTCAACCCCCGCGAGGAGACGGCCGAGGAGATCGTTCGCTTCACGCGGGACAACCGAACCGAGAAGATCGCCATGCTCGAACACGATCTGGCGGAAGTCATCGAGATCGAGATCGAATCCGACAGCGTGTTGGCGGGTCGCCCGATCGCCGACGCCGTTCAGGACCTCCCGCCGGGCGTCGTCGTCGGGGCGGTCTCCCGTAGCGGCACACTCGTGACGCCACGCGGCGATACGACGATCGAGGTCGGTGACCACGCCATCGTGTTCGTCGAATCAGCAATCGTCGACGAGGTCAGCGCGATTATCTGAGCCGCCGCCCCGGTGGGTCACGGTCGGCGTCTCCCAGTCTCGCCGTCCTCACCAGCCCTGCGGGACCTCGACGGCGTCGCTCACCCGTCCAGCGTCGCTTCGGTGTCGATGCCGTACACGCGGGCGGGCGTCTCGACGTGGGCCCGGTGGACGGCCTCGTCGTGACCCTCCTCCAGGAGCCACCGGACCCGCCGCGGGACTGTCTTCGGTCCGAGCACCGCGCCGGGTCGGTCGGGGTCGTCGATGTAGTCGGTCTCCATCAGGAACGGCTCGTCGGTCTCGATAGCGTCCTCGATGTCGTCTTTGTTGGCGATGACGCTCTTGACCGGGCCGCGGACGCGGCCGTTCGAGTAGTGTTTGACGACCTGCTCGCGGGGCAGCCCCTCGCTCTCGGCCCACTCGGCGATCTCGGTGAACTCCTCGCCGCCCTCCGTGTGGAGCTGGACGACACAGCCCACCTCGCCGGCCAGATCGAAGGCGTGGCGCATCACCGCGTTCGACGCCTCCCAGACGGCGTCGTCGACCTCGTAGTGGGGCCGCCCGGACTTGATCGCCAGCGCCGGACCGTCGGCGACGTACTCGGCGGCCACGTCCAGCCCGGCCTGCATGATGTCCCGGGCTTGCGCGGGCGTGTAGCCGTCGTCGACGAGCTGGCTGATCAGCGCCGGGTGGACGCCAAGCACCGGCCAGGCCCTCCCGGGCAGGACCTCGTCGGCCGCCGCCGTGATCTCGACCGTCAGATCGAAACACTCCCGGAAGATCGACTCGTCGGTGGCCGCCTCGACGAGGTTCCAGGAGGGCTTGTTCAGCACGTTCAGGTGGGTGCCGCCGTGGTCGGCGAACTCCGCGACGGCTTCGACCCCGCGACCGTTGACCGGATCGAGGTGGAGGTGGTTGTCCAGCACCGGCGTGTCGAGTTCGTCCATACGCGGTCGTGGGGCGGCCGAGACAAAAGGAGTGCTACTCTTCGAGCGTCGTCGCGTTCTGAGCGGCGTTGCGAAGTGCATCCGAGCGGCCGTGTTCGCCCGGCGCGATCGCCAGCGTCTCGATGCCCCGCTCGCCGACACTCTCCAGGACGGGCTTGAAGTCGGTGTCTCGCGAGACGATCGCCAGCAGATCGATCGCGTCGTCGGCTCCGGCGGCGGTGGCGTCGACGGCCAGCTTCACGTCCACGTCGCCGCTGGTGACGACGACCTCGAAGCCACGCGCCTCCGCGGCCTGAATCAGGCCCGGCGTGGCGTGTTCGTCCACGTAGAGCCGCGTTATCGCCAGCCGCCCCCAGTTTTCGGCTTCCTCGCGCACGTCGTCGAGGTCCACGTCGAACTCGCTGCGCAGCACGTTCGGCCCGTCGACGAACACTCCCACCCGCGGCTCGCTCGCGTCGTCGCCGCCCCCGAGGAGCCGGCTCACCAGTTTCATACCTGCCGGTCCGACCGGACGAGTAAAGGGGTTACTGCTCGCGGATCCACTACAGTTAACCGGCCGATCTCACAACGACCTCGCATGGAGCGACTGCGAAACTGGCTCACCGACATCTTCTACACCTACCTGTACGGCGACTGGGAGTCGGCCACGCACGGCGTCTGGCTCTACGGACACACTGCGATCCTGCTCGCGACGGCGCTGGTCGGCTACACGTTCGCACGCGGACGGTACCTCCTCACAGCTCTCCTCCTCCCCTTCCCGATCGTCTACTTCTACAAGCGTCACGAGAAAGCCCAGACGTACACGGTCCACTCGGACACGCCGATCGAGCCCGGCGAGGAGTACGACCCGGACGAACATCGATAGACGGTCGCACTCGCTGGGGTGTCACTCGATCTCCAGGGAGCTACCGCTGGCACCGCCGTCGGCGTTCTCCGGCCACTCCAGTTCGAACTCGACGCTGAGTTCGCCGTCGCCGTCGGTCGGTCCTTCGCGTTCGGCTTTCACCTCGAACTCGACGGTCTCCGGGAGCTCCATCGTCACGGACTGGTCGCCCGCACGCAGCGTGAGCGGTCCGTCCGCGTCGAGGCTGTCGGCGACCTGCCGGAGGTACGCGGCGACATCGGTACGGCGCTGGTCGGATTCGGACTCGAAGAGGACTTCTTCGGGCATACTTCCCCGTTGGAGCCCCGTACTGATATACTGTCCCGACAGTCGAATCAGTTGACACGGTGACCGAACCGCCCTCGGTGTGAATCGAGCGCGTCGATCCTCGGCGGCGACGAGAGCGGCCGGCTACGCGCTCGGGGCCGCGCCGCGGCGACGCCAGTGGAGGAACACGGGCAGGGTCAGGGCCGCGATCCCGATCTCGATCCCGCCGGTGACGAGGAAGGCGGTGACGTAGCCGGCCCGCTCTGCGACGGTGCCGCCGATCAACACCCCCGCGAGGAAGCCGACGCTCCCGAAGACGTTGAACCCCGCCATGGCCGCCCCGCGTTCTTCGGGGGCCGCCAGGTCCGTCACGAGTGCCATCGTCGCCGGAGCCATCAGCGCGCCGATGATCCCCACTACGACCATCCCGAGCCCGACCAGCTCGATTCGGGGCGCGAGCCCCACGCCGACGACCGCGACGCCGTAGCACGCAGAGCCGGCGACGATCGGACCCGTTCGCCCGATCCGGTCCGAGAGGACGCCGAAGGGGTACTGCAGGAGCGCGAAGGGCGCGAAAAAGAGCGCGAGCACGATCCCGGTCGCGCCCGGCGAGAGGTCGAAGGCCGTCCGGAAGTAAAGCGTCCCGACCAGCGCGAAGAAACCGGCGGTAAAGCGGTCGATGAAGCCGTAGGCGTAGGGGACGACCAGCCGCGGACGTGCGGTGACGCTCTCGACGGCCGCACCGAGGCCGCGCCGGTCCGTCGGTGCCCGGTCGGTCACCGTCACGGCCAGTACCGCGCTACAGGTCAGGAGGACGCTCGCGCCCGCGACCGGGACCAGCGGCCCGATCTCGTACAGCTGCCCGCCGAGTGGCGCACCCAGTGCCGTCCCCGAGCCGATGGCGATCCCAGCCGCTCCCATGTTGCGGCCGTGGCCCCCGTCCAGGTCCATCAGCATCGTCATCGCCAGCGAGAAGGCACCGATCGTCATCGCTCCCTGAGCGATCCGCAGTCCGAGGACGGTCGGGAAGGCGGGTCCGAGCCGGGGCGCGACCAGCAACGCGGCGTAGCCCGCCGCGCCCCCGAGCGCACCGGCGACGATGTAGGGCGTGCGGCGTCCGGTCGCGTCGCTGACGATTCCCCAGACGCCGGCACAGAGCACGAACGCTCCGAACTCGGCAGCGAGAAACCACATGCTGGCCTGGAGGTCAGTCGTCGCCCCCAGCGCAGCCACGAGCGTGTCGATGCCGGGGTAGAGCAACACCTGTGCCAGCAGGACCAGGAACACGACGCCGGCCAGCGCTCCCCGCGCTCGTCGCTCGCTCACGGTCGCCGCTTGGGTCGCGAGGATAATACGAATGTCGGGTTCGGACCGCCCGCGGGCGAACTACCGGCCGGGACGGGCGCGAGCCAAACCGTTATCCGTGGCACTCTCCGGGCTGTGGCTATGGACCTCTCGATCGTCGACCTCTCCCCGGTACCGGCTGGTGGCACCGCGACCGACGCCTACGAAAACACCGTCGCGGCCGCACAGCAGGCAGAACGCCTCGGCTACGAGCGGTTCTGGGTGGCCGAACACCACGGGATGGCCGACAAGCTCGCGGGAACGACGCCGGAAGTGTTGCTCGGCCACCTGGCCGCCGAGACGACGGCGATCCGCCTCGGGTCGGGCGCGGTGTTGCTCAACCACTACAGCCCGTTCAAGGTCGCCGAGCAGTTCGGCGCGCTGGACGGGCTCGCGCCCGGCCGGATCGACGCCGGGCTGGGCCGAGCCAACGGCTCGCCGGCCGTCGACCGCGCGCTGGGGACCGACCGCCGCGTCCAGAACCCGGACGAGGACCACGCCGAGAAGATCGAGGCGGTCGTCAGCCACCTCTACGACGACTATCCGCCGGAACACGCCTACAGCGACGTGGAGATTCCGCGATCCGACGCGGCCCCGCCCGCCCCGTGGGTGCTCGGATCGAGTCCGTCGAGTGCGACGATCGCCGGCGAGCTCGGTCTGCCGTTTTGCTTCGCGGCGTTCATCCGGCCGCAGTTCGCTACCCACGCCTTCGAGGCGTACCGCGAGGCCTTCCAGCCCAGCCAGCTCGCTGGTGGTCTCGACGAACCCGACGGCATGGTCGCGGTCAACGCGGTCGCCGCCGAAAGCGACGCCGAAGCGGCGCGGCTCCGCGCGGTGGCCGAGGCGTCGTACAAACGGATGGAGCGTGGCGTCGTCGGCACGACCCCGTCCGTCGAGGAGGCCATCGACGAACTCGGGGGCGTTCCCGAACCGACACCGGCCACGCTCGACGACGACGAGTGGCCCCGCGCCATCTCGGGTAGTCCAGAGACGCTGGCCGGCCTGCTCGAACAGCTCTCGGACCGCGTCGGCGTCGACGAGGTGATGATCCAGCACGTCGTCGCGGACCACGACGACGCGATGCGCTCCCACGAGCTGCTGGCCGAGGGCGTCGGGCTCACACCCCGGTAGCGGCCCTACGCGTACGCCTCGAACTCGCGGCCGAACGCGAGAAAGGCGGCGACGCCGACGATCCCGATCGCGGAGGCGACGGCGAACGCCAGCTCCGGGCCGGCCGTGATCGCTCCGAGGCCGGTCGACGCCGTCCAGTCGCTGCCGTAGAGCCACCCGCCCAGCGCGGCGCTCGGGATCACGAGCGTGTTTCGCAGGAGGTAGTAGGTCCCGGTGACGCGTCCGCCGGTGTCCTGTTCGGCCGGACCGACGATCAGCGCCTTGTGTGCCGGCAGGCCCGCGAACCGCAGCCCGGAGAAGGCAAACAGCAGGACCAGCACCCACTGATCGGCCGGCGCGAAGATCAACAGGAGCGGGAAGACGGCGTAGACGGCGAAGCCGATGGCGACGACCGGCTTCAGCCCGACCCGCTCGGCGAGCTTCGAGACGGGGATCATCGACAGCAACGCGACGACCATCTCGACACCGAGCAGGACGCCGAAGAACGCGTCGGGACGCAGCGAGACGCCGGCGACGTCGAAGCCGACGGCGAGGAAGTCCGTGACGACGATGACGAAGAAGACGTACACCATTCCGTTGGCGAAGCGCACGAGCGTGTCGGCGACGAGCAGCGGTCGCAACGTCGCGGGCATCGCTCTGAGGTCGTCGAGGACGCCGGAAACGCCCTCGAAGGACTTGCCGACCGTATCGTCGCTGGCGTCGTAGAGGACGTGCTGTGCGACGGTCGCGACCGCGCCGAAGGCGACGGCGACGAGCAGGATCCACTGGAAGCCGGTGACGAAGCCGGCCGCGACGGCGAGCAGACCGGCCGCGAGCAACGGTCCCAGCAGGAAGCCGATCCGGCGGAACACCTCGGTGCTGGCGAATCCCACCGCCAGATGTTCCCGGGCGACGCTCTGCTTGACGACCGCAAACGTCGCCCCCAGCCCGAACGACTTCCAGGCCTGCGTGAGAAAGAGGCCGACGAACAGCCAGAGCCACGGTTCGAGACGGCCGCCCAGCGTCACCGTGCCCGCGACCGGCAGGGCGAACTCGACGACCGGCACCGAGACCGTCGGGACGAACGGCGCGACGTACCACAGCAGGAAGCCGACGGTCGCGATCGTCCCGAACAGCGTCAGCGCGAGCCGCGAGCCGATCCGGTCGGAGACGGCTCCGCCGGGATAGGGGTAGACCGCGCTGATGAGGTTGCCGACGCTCCCGTAGAGGCCGATCACGCCGGCACTCGCGCCCAGGACGTTCAGGTACTCGGGGACGTACCGACTCGTCATCTGGAAGGCGAGGCTGAAGGCGAGCATCGCGAGCGAGAGCACGAGCACGTCCCGTTCGAGCGCGAAGAACCGCCGGAACGGTGCCAGTACGCTCGCGTCGTCGCCGGTTTCCGCCGTCATGGCTCCGCGTTCGCACTCTCGGCCCTAAACCTGCGGGAACCGGCAACGGCCAGCCGTGATCTGTGCGACGTTCGCGTACGAGACCGTCGAGATCGGCGCGGGCGAGACGGTGACAGTCGATCGGACCCTCGACGACCGCGCGCTCGGGCGTTCCTCGCGTGACCTGCGACTGTCGGCCGACATCGAGCGATAGGGTCGCCGTTCACCGCGTGGCGGCGACGACGGCCAGGGTCACGAGCACGAACCCCACCAGCGCGAGGTTCGGAATCGTCAGTCCGAGCAGCGGCGACTGCCACTGGACCGCCGCACACGGGCCGTTCAGCGTGCAACTGTCCACTGTCGCCTGCAGGTACGAGTGGTACGCCGCGACGCCGCCGCCGAGCACCGACAGCGGCAGTGCGGTCCGCCACACCCCCGGTCGGTCCTCGATCGCGGCGACGCCGAGGACGACCACCAGCGGATACATGAGAATGCGCTGGTACCAGCACAGCTCGCAGGGCACCAGCCCGAGCCCGAGGCTGAACCAGAGGCTCCCGGCCGTCGCGACGGCTGCGACGATCGCTCCGCCCGCCAGCCAGTGACGTGACCGTCCGTCGGTCAGTGCGTCCATTGCCCGTTCGTTTCACCAGTCAGTGCTTAGTTTACACGGTTCGAGTTGCTGTGCCCTCGTCTCCAGTGTACCGCGGGGTCGTCGCGCGATCGACGAATAAACCGCACCGGGAATTTCGACGGTTGTACCACAACTATCCACGGAGACGATTTCCACTTCCTGAAAACCGATGAAACCGCTATGTGTGGGACTGGAGTAGTACAGAGCGGAGCGAGGAGATCACAGTGTCCGCCACAGGAGTCCTGATCGACGGCACGGTATTGCTCGCCGAAAACAATATTCTGTTGTCTCCGGAGTTCGCCAGCCGGGTCCAGTTCGGGTGGACGATCACCGTCCACATCCTCTTTGCTGCGCTCTCGATCGGGCTCGCCCCGTACATCGTCTATTTCACCTGGAAGGACGTTCGAAGCGACGATCCGGCGTACGCGCGGCTTCGAGAGTTCTGGATCAACGTGTTCGCCGTCGGCTTCGTGATGGGCACCGTGACGGGGATTCCGATGAGCTTCCAGTTCGGGACGAACTTCCCGCGCTTCGCAGAGGTCAGTGGCGAACTGATCGGCGGCCCGCTGGCGTTCGAAGCGAAGATGGCGTTCTTCCTCGAAGCCGTCTTCCTCGGGATTCTCCTGTTCGGCCGCGACCGGGTCTCCGACCGGACGTACGTCCTCTCGTCGATACTGACCGGTGTGGGCGCGTGGCTCTCTGGATTCTGGATTCTCGTCGTCAACGCCTGGATGCAGACACCGCGGGGGTTCGAACTCGTCCGGCGAAACGGTATGGAGATCGCCAGACTCACCGATCCCGTTGCCGCGTTTTTCACGCCGCGGATGCCCTGGATGTACGTTCACATGATGAACGCGTCGGTGATCGCCGTGACACTGGTCGTCGCCGGAATCGCCGCGTACTTCGTCTGGCGCAAGCGTGACTCCGAGGCCTGGAACACGGCCCTCCGTATGGCCGTCGTCGTCCTGTTGATCACTGCTCCGCTGCAGGCGCTTCACGGGGACGCGTACGGGCGACACGTGGCCGACACCCAGCCCCAGAAGTTCGCGGCGATGGAGGCCCACTACGAGACCGGACAGGCGGATCTCCACCTGATCGCGATCCCGCGGAGTCTCGACGCGCTGACCGACCCCCGAACGGACAACCTCTTTACGATCAGTCTGCCGGGACTCGGCTCGTTCCTCGCAAGCGGGGGTGACTTCTCGGCCGAAGTCGTCGGGTTACACGAGTACGACGAGAACCCTCCAGTCGCGCTCGTGTTCTGGTCGTTCCGACTGATGGTCGGACTCGGCTTCCTGTTCGTCGGGCTGGCGCTGTGGGGCGGCACCCGACTCCGCAAGGGCTGCCTCTCCGACTCCGGACGGTACTTACGTGCGATGATGCTGTCGAGCCCACTGGGCTACGTGGCGCTGCTGACTGGGTGGTACGTCACCGAGATCGGTCGTCAGCCCTGGGTCGTTCAGGACGTCCTCAAGACGAGCGACGCGGTCTCACGGAGCCTCACTGCCACGGAGGCAACCGGGACGCTCGCGGCCTTCGTCCTGCTGTATCTCGCCTTGCTCGCCGCCTTCGGAGCCGTCCTCAAGTGGCTGATCGAGGGCGAACTCGAACGCATGGGCGTCAGGACGGTCGACGACACCAGCCGGCCACGCCTTCCGTGGGTGAGCGGCGATGACTGAGCTGCTTCCGGTCGACCGGTATCTCGTCGACTCCTTGCCGACGATCTGGTTCGGCGTCGTCGTGTTCTCGCTGGCGATGTACGTCGCGCTCGACGGCCTGGACTTCGGCATCGGGATGCTGTACGCCACTCGCGACGAGCACGAGCGAGAGACGCTCCTCTCCGCGTTCGGTCCGATCTGGGACGCCAACGAGGTGTGGCTAGTCGCCTTCGGGACGACGCTGCTCGCGGCCTTCCCGCCGATCTACGCGCGACTGCTGAGCGGGCACTACCTGCTCTCGATCGCGATCGTGATGGGCCTGCTCGTCCGCGGCGTCGCGCCGGAACTCCGCGAGCAGCATGACGATCCCGACTGGCGACGGCGCTGTGACTGGCTGTTCGTGTTCGGCAGCACGGTGACGCCGCTGCTGCTCGGCGTCCTCGTCGGGAGCTGGGCGTTCGGGACGCCGACGCTGAGCGCTCCGGGCCTGCTGACGGGCGTCGGGCTGGTCGCGCTCTGTGTCACCAGCGGCGCGGCCTTCGTCGCTGCGAAGACGAGCGGCTCGCTGGCCGACGCGATGGTTCGCTACGGAACCACGGCGACGCTCGTCTATCTCGTCGGCGTCGTCGCCCTGCTGGCGGTCGCCGCTCTCGCGAACCCGTCGAACGTCCGGGCGCTGTTGCTCTCGGCCCCGGCGCTCGGCGCTGTCCTCGCCACCGTCTCGTTCGCCGGGGCCGGTCTCGCCGCCGCCCGACTCGGCAGGCATCGCCTCTGGTTCGGGACGGCGTTCGGACTATCCTTTGCACTCGTCGGGCTCGTCGCGGCGTTGCTCTATCCGAGGGTGCATCCCGCGAGCGGGCTGACAGTCGACGCCGCCGTGGTCTCGCCCCTCGCGCTCAACCTCACGACCGTTCTCGGGCTACCGGCGTTGGCGCTCGTGCTGTGGTACTTCAAGTTCCTCTACGGGACGTTCGCCGGACCGGTCGACGGCGCGAACGCGTAGTGTGGAACGGCGTCGCTCGGCAAAGAACGCGTGAGCGATAGCGTTGGTTCTGGTCGGTTCAAGCTTTGTGTGGAGCAATCCGTTCGAATCTGGATCGACAGCAGCGTACAGCCAATACTGCTCACCGTCAATTCGGATCACAGTCTCGTCGACTGCAATGTGATCCGGAGAGTGACCGGATTCTGGCTGTAGATCCGCCTTGTGAACCCAATTGTGTACAGTCGAGCGAGCAAGTTCGACACCAAATATCTCAAGAACCGAAACAGTATTCGAAAGCGACAATCCAGCATGGTGCAGCTGAATACTGAGCTTTATCAGAAATCGTGGTGTCGCTTCTCATTCAACAAACTCTCAGTCGATCCGGTCGATATTACCGCTAAGGCGTGTGTTTTCGGGCATGAATCACTCAGAAAACACACCGCCTCACTATTCAGTCTTATCTGAACGCCACCTATCGAGAAGGGTTAAGAACAATGTTCTGTGGGATCAGCAAGTGAACTTCTTGACCTGTATCGGTGATTCGTCGGCCGAAAACCCGAAAGTGTTTATTGATGTGACCCATCAGCCGAAAATGACAATGAAACGTCGAAAATGTATTGCCCTCGTCGGTTCGGGAATGATAGGGATTTCGGGGTGCTCGGGACCGATTGGAGGACCATCTGCAGGCGTAGAAATCGGGAAGATTCGGTATCTTGGATCTGTCGGTGTAAGGAAGGTACGGGTTACGATGAATGCAGAGTATCCCTCACCGTTGCGACAAGGAAGCCCGATTTCGTTTCCGTTCGAAACGACGGTTTATGCTCACAACGATGCGGCCCAACAGTACAGCCTTGAAGCCGTAGAAGTTAGGATGATATTGTCAGAGGAAGAACAAGACCGCAGAACGTTTGAAGATGTGGACTGGGGTGAAACACTCTCTACGGAGTTTTCTTTCGTCTATCCGCAGTCACGCGAGGCAAACATCCAATACATGGTCATCCCCCAGTTTACCAACGGTACTGAGGCGGCAGCCGCAACTCGCTACGACGAAGTAATGGCCGAATCCGAAGGTCTGTTTTCGTAGCCTGCTATCGAACTATAGTAACAATTGAAACGATTTACACACCGATCGCACTGCTGTCGTGCGATCGGGTGTGCATTGATTTTCAATGGCTACTATCGTGTTCGTTGTATCAGGCTCACTTCCTCTCAAAACCGATGGAAATGACAGACACTGTGGATCGTTACGTTCCAAAAATGCTGGATGGTGGTTCGTCTCTAGTGGCTCACGGATTCGCTCGCCTGCCCGATCCCGTCAGTACTCTTCGCTGTATTCGAGGATGGCGCCGAGATACTGCGTTTTCACTGAGCTACTGAATTCGGCACCCATGTTCGCCTGGCCAACTTGAGGACTGTCGGGATCGACATCGCTCGGATCGAACCAACAGGTGCTGCCCGTCGAGACGATGAAGTCATCTCCAGCTTCGTACTTAGAGGTATCGTACTCCCAAATGGCGGCATCGTCGTACGAGCGTGCCTGGAGAGGTACTTTTGGAATGTCGTAGGTCCACTGGATGCTCCCCTCGGCGTTAACTTCGAAACCGTCTTTGCTGCTGAAGCTGCCCCCGACCGAGAGCCCGTACGTGACTTGATCTTTAGTTTTCTCCCGGTCTTCGTTGGGTTCATAGACTCCAAGTCCACCGTTACCAGTGTCAGATGAGGCAACGCCCCAATCCTGCACTAATCGGGCACGGTCTAGCGAGTGAGAGAGCCAACAGCCACCACAGTATTCGTGCTCTGCCTTATACTGGTGGATCGAGCCGTACAGGTTCGCATCTACGTTCTCCTCGTTAGGATCGTACCGGTACAGGTTCCCGGTTATACTCAACTCGCCGAAGTTGCTGTCTTGACCGCCGACCGCACTGACGAGATTGTACTTTTCCCACTCTTCGCCCGTCATCAAATTCGGGCTCTGGGTGGTGACACTACTCGTTAGGCTTTCGTATTCTTGTATTGTCGACGCGCGATCGAATGCATCTGCGACCTCTTGCGCTGAGGTGGGTTCGCTAGAGCTTTGGGTTGAAGCCTGGCTGGTTCCTGCGTCGCGGCCCCTGCGCTGCGGTGCGTCCACATCGAACCCGTACTCGATGTGGGACATCGGTTTTCCGTTCTTGGTGCTTTTATAAACGAACGATTTGACATATCGTGAGTCACTCCCCTCGAAATCCGGCAATGAGACGACCTTTCCGCTGGGATCGTCCGAGGACTGCGTCTTCAATGACGGGGAGTTAGCCTTGGCGACCGCGTCTTCAATATGCTCTCGCGTAACTGGATCGTCTCGACTACCAGTGATGACGATTGGGGTTGTGCCATTCCGTTTTGCGGCGCTCGCACCACTGATGGTACTACTGAGAATCCCTGTACCGAGTACTGTGCCAGTTGTTTTGAGGAATGCCCTCCGACTGTTTCCAGGCATGCACACGCCCGATTAGTATTATCTAATATTAATCTTTTTGATTTCATTTCTTAGTTACATATAGTCTATCGTTAAAGTCTCGTAGCATAGTGGGGCGATATTACTTCTGATCGCCACTTCTCGGTCCTCCTCGAACGATGAGATCTATACGCTTCCTTGGTCATGTAGGAGTAAGCAGAGGCCTACTAGCTTTCAAGGAGAACCCAACTGTTGAGACCACACGCTGTCACATGACAAAATCTACTCGAAATCCCGGGGTTCCATTCGGTGGTGAAATCGAACAACTACGTCTCCCGAATCGCCGTATTTCACTACTATCGGTCGCGTCCATGGCATACACGTTCCTGTCGCGACCCCTGACGAAGACGAGCCCATCGACGAGCAAAGCAACTCGTGACCGTCGTACGGTGGTCTGCGATCGGGAATTCGATTCGGAGGACATCTTCCAGACGCTGTCGAATCTGAACGTGAACTACCTGATTCCAAAGCGGAGGCGACCGTCATTGAGCAGATGGAAGCGCCGGCGAAGATATGGCAGTCGAATCTGCCCGGATTGACGTTGAACACGGCAGTCACGAGATGGAGTTCTGCTACGTGCCGACTCGCTCTGAAGAGAGTGGTAGCAATTCGATATTTACGACCAATGTCGCAGTCTCCGCGGACGACGCAGAAGGGTTCTGCCGCCGGTACAGCGATCGTTGGCAGATTGAGAAAGAGTACAAGACGATCAAGTACGATTTCCTCGCGACGACGAGCTCGAAGGATTACCGCGTTCGGCCGTCCTACTTCGTGTTCGCGGCACTCCTCTACAATCTTTGGCGGCTGACAGATGTCTTGCTCAAAGCCGGTGTTTCCACGGAAATCGTGGACTTCTCGCCGTACCTCACGGCCGGTGAGTTCGTTGACTACGTCGCGAAGTACCTCCGCCCAGCGGACTGAGGACACTGGCTGAGCTCGATCAGTCCGCCCGGTCGTGAGCGATAGCTCTGTCCAGAATTCTCACTAAACTCGACATTTTCTGCCTCACATTGTGAGCGTTGACCGACGATCCGATCTGTTGACTCTTCGACCGTCGTTCCCCTGTAGAAGGCGTCCGTGCCAGTTCTGGCCTTCAGTGTACCAACCTCCGAACTTCTGCTCGGAGTCGGCGGCCATTCTATATCGCGGATTGTGGTTTACCTACTCGTGATCGAACGCACGAAAGACCAAACGATAAGCCTGCGCCGGGCGAGAGCAGCGACATGGGTCTACGAGCACCCCCTCTCGACGACGTTCACGCCGCGGCCGAGGCGAGCTTCACCGACTTCGGCGGCTGGGAGATGCCCGTCGAGTTCGACTCGATCCGGACCGAACACGCCGCCGTCCGCGAGGCGGCCGGCAAGTTCGACGTGTCTCACATGGGCGAGATCGTCGTTTCGGGGACCGAAGCGACGGGTCTGATGCAGCGGCTCACGACGAACGACGTGACCGACCTCCGGCCCGGCCAGGCACACTACGCGGCGATCACCCGCGAGGACGGGGTGATGCTCGACGACACCGTCGTCTACCGGCTGCCAGAGGCCGTCGAGGGCGAGTACCTGTTCATCCCCAACGCCGGTCACGACGAGCAGATGGCGACGCGGTGGCGCGAGTACGCGGACGAACGCGACCTCGACGCCATCGTCGAGAATCGGACGACCGAGTACGGCCTGATCGCGCTCCAGGGGCCCGATGCACCGTCGCTGCTCGCAGACGAGACGACGCTGTCGCTGGACGAGCTTGGCCGCTTCGAGATCGCCACGGCCACCGTCGCGGGCGTCGAGACGCTCGTCGCGACGACCGGATACACCGGCGAGGCGGGCTACGAACTCGTCGTGCCGTGGGACGAGACCGAGACCGTCTGGGGTGCGCTCGACTGCCAGCCCTGCGGACTGGGTGCGCGAGACACGCTCAGACTGGAGATGGGCTTTCTCCTCTCCGGGCAGGACTTCGATCCCGAGGACGATCCCCGCAACCCCTACGAGGCAGGGATCGGCTTCGTCGTCGACCTCGACACCGAGTTCGTGGGTCGTGACGCGCTGGAAGGCGTCGACGTGGAGGGTCCCGCGGAGAAGCTGACCGGCCTGTCGCTGATCGACCGCGGCGTTCCGCGTGCGGGCTACGACGTGACGACGCCGAACGGCGACCGCGTCGGCACGGTCACCAGCGGGACGATGAGCCCGACGCTGGGCGAACCGATCGCGCTGGCGTATATCGACACTGACTATATCGAACCCGGACGGACGGTCCGGGTCGTCGTTCGGGGCGAACCGAAGAAGGCACGTATCAGGACCACGCCATTCCTCGATAGATGAGCTTCGACGTTCCCGACGACTGTCGGTACCTCGACTCCCACGAGTGGGTGCGACAGGCAGACGACGCGGCGACGATCGGCATCTCAGACTTCGCGCAGGACGAACTCGGCGACGTGGTCTTCGTCGAACTGCCCGACGAGGGCGCGGAACTGACTGCCGGCGAGGAGTTCGGCGTCGTCGAATCGATCAAGGCGGTCTCGGACATCTACGCGCCCGTTTCGGGAACCGTCACCGCGGTCAACGACGCCCTGTTCGACGAGCCGGAACTGGTCAACGACGATCCCTTCGGCGACGGCTGGCTGCTGGAGATCGAACTGGCCGAGGGCTCGGAACTGGACGACCTGCTCTCGCCCGACGAGTACCGCGAGCAGATCGCCTGACCGGCTCGAACTGCTGGCCGTCTCTCACTTTCCGGTCGTCGTCTCGGCGGGGGCTCTCGGTGGCTCGGCGATGGCCAACTCGAACTCGACTTCGATCGGATCGTCGGTCGCCGGTGTCTGCTGGTCGGTGTTGTCCAGCGTCAGGAGCAACTCTCGGTCGTCCAGTCGTTCGACCAGCGCCGTCTCACTGACGTTCTGACGGGTGTACTCGTCGACGACCGACACGTCTCGGGCCCCGCTCTGGTAGGCGTCGTAGGCCGCGCGCTCGAACACCAGCACGTCGACGGTCGCGTCGTCGACGACCGACACCTCGTAGCTGAGATAGGAGCCACCGGTCGCGTCGTCAGTCTGTAACTGGTGGGCGCTGAACTCGCCCGGTGGGAGTTCGAAGGTGCCGCCGCTACTGCTCGACTTGAACGCCCGGCGAGGGTCCTCGGGGTAGTCGTCAGCGCGGTCGGGAACACCGTCGTCGTCGCCGTCCGTCGGTGTAGGCGTCGGATCGCCGCCCAGCGCCGAGCAGCCGCCGAGCAACGTTGCGCCGCTCAGGAGGAGTTCGCGACGGGGGACACGCATGCTGATTCGTTCCGGCAGAACGGTGGTAGACGTTTCGGTCGCC
Source organism: Halomicrobium mukohataei DSM 12286 (assembly GCF_000023965.1). Classification (NCBI taxonomy): domain Archaea; kingdom Methanobacteriati; phylum Methanobacteriota; class Halobacteria; order Halobacteriales; family Haloarculaceae; genus Halomicrobium; species Halomicrobium mukohataei. The sequence goes on from NC_013202.1 coordinate 1,803,686, forward strand.
GCGACTGCTCTGGAACGCGCACACTAATGTAGGCCCAGCCGTAAGCCTCGCCTATCACGTCCCTACGGGGACGACCTACATCATGAGCGAAGACGATGCTCGCGGGACGCCCTATGCACCGCACACGGCGGCGACGACGGCGGCGATGCTCGACGCCGTCGGCGTCGACAGCGAGGCCGCACTGTTCGACATCCCCGAGTCCGTTGCCTTCGACTCGGACTTCGACATCCCGGAACGCTCCGAGCGGGAGACGCGCTCGCACGTCGAGGGGATCCTCGGGCGCAACGACGACCTGACGGCGTTCCTGGGCCGGGGGCACTACGACCACTACGTCCCCTCGATCGTCGACGACCTGGCGGGGCGCTCGGAGTTTCTGACCTCCTACACCCAGTACCAGCCCGAGATCGCACAGGGGTTCTTGCAGGCGCTGTTCGAGTACCAGTCGATGCTGGTCGAGCTGACGGGACTGGGCGTCGCGAACTGCTCGATGTACGACGCCGCGACCGCGCTGGGCGAGGCCGCGACGCTCTCTCAGCGGCTCCGGAGCGTCTCCGGCGACCGGATACTCGTGCCGGACCTGCTGCGAGCGGGCAAGCGCGCCGTCCTGGACAACTACGCCGCGGGGCCGGGACTGACCGTCGAGACGTATCCGACGACGGACGGCAACGTCGATCTCGACGCCCTGCGCGGGGCACTCGGCGACGACGTGGCGATGGTCTACGCCGAGAACCCGACGGTCCGGGGCACCATCGAGGAAGGGCTGGCCGCCGTCGGCGACGCCGCCGACGCCCACGACGCGCTGTTCTGTCTCGGGACGGATCCGGTTGCGATGGCGCTGCTCGAAACGCCGGCCAGCGTCGGCGCGGACGTGGTCGTCGGCGACGCGAGCTCGCTGGGGACCGGCACGGCCTACGGGTTCGGACTCGGGCTGTTCGTCACGCGTGAGGCGTACCTCCGGCAGGTCCCGGGACGCCTCGTCGGCGCGGCCGAGGACGACAGCGGTCGGCGGGCCTACACGCTCACGCTCCAGACGCGCGAACAGCACATTCGCCGCGAGCGGGCCACCTCGAACATCTGTACGAACCAGGCCTGGGTCGCGCTGCGAGCGGCGATGCACGCCGCCTGGCTCGGCCCCGACGGGCTGGTCGATCTCGCCGAGTCCTGTGTCACCCGCGCTCGCGACCTCGCGGCGCGGATCGACGAGATCAGCGGCGTGCGAGCGCCGGTCCACGACCGCCACCACTTCCGCGAGTTCGTGGCTCACACCGACCAGCCCGCCGAGGCGATCCGCGCCGACCTCGCCGAGGAGGGGTACGCGGTCCACGCGGTCGGCGACCACGAGATACAGATCTGCGCGACCGAGACGACCGAACGCGCCGTCGACGACTTCGTCGACACCCTCGCGGAGGTGGCCCGATGAACTATTCACAGGCCCGCTGGACGGACGACGACGACCGGTATGAACCGCTGCTCTCCGAGAAGTCCAGCGAAACGGTCTCGACCGAGGACGGCCCCCTGCCCGACGATCTGACCCGCGACTCGCTGACGCTGCCCGACGTGAGCGAACCCGAACTGGCCCGCCACTACACGCGCCTCTCACAGACGAACTACGGCGTCGAGAGCGGCCCCTTCCCGCTCGGTTCGTGTACGATGAAGTACAACCCCTCGTTCACCGAGGATCTGGCCGCCAGCCCCGACGCGGCGGTCCACCCCGATCAGCCGACGGAGACGACACAGGGGACCCTGGAGTTGCTGTACCGGCTCCAGGACTATCTCGGGCGCATCGGGGGGATGGACGCCGTCTCGCTCCAGCCCCCCGCCGGTGCGGCCGGCGAGTTTGCGGGGATCCTCGTCGCGAAGGCCTACCACGAGCACAACGGCGAGGACCGCAGTGAGGTCCTGATCCCCGAGTCGGCTCACGGCACCAACTTCGCCAGCGCGGCGATGGCGGGCTACGACGTGGTCTCGCTGGCCGGCGACGACGACGGCCGCGTCGACCTCGACGCGCTGGAAGCGGCCGTCGGCGAGGAGACCGCGGCGCTGATGCTGACGAATCCGAACACGCTGGGCCTGTTCGAGCGCGACATCGAGGCGATCGCCGAGATCGTCCACGACGCTGGCGGCCTGCTGTACTACGACGGCGCGAACCTCAACGCGCTCCTTGGCCGCGCTCGGCCCGGCGACATGGGCTTCGACGTGATGCACTACAACGTCCACAAGACGTTCGCGACGCCCCACGGCGGGGGCGGTCCGGGCGCGGGTCCGATCGGCGTCACCGACGAGCTCGCGCCGTTCCTCCCCGCGCCGCGGGTCGCAGAGTCCGGCGGCGGCTACGAGTACGTCGATCCCGACCGCTCGATGGGCAAGGTCCACGGCTTCTACGGCAACTGGCCGGTGCTGTTGAAGGCCTACGCGTACATCGCTCGGCTGGGCGACGCGGGGCTCGCCGACGCCAGCGCCAAGGCCGTCCTCAACGCGAACTACCTCGCCGAGCAGATCGACTACGAGATCCCGTTCGGTCCCTTCCACCACGAGTTCGTCGCCAGCGCGGGCGAGCAGGACGCCGCGGACGTGGCAAAGCGGATGCTCGACTACGGGGTCCATCCGCCGACGACGAAGTGGCCCGAGATCGTGCCCGAGGCGCTGATGACCGAACCGACCGAGGCCGAGTCTCGACGGACGCTCGACCAGCTGGCCGCGGCGTTCGACGCCGTCGCCGGGGAGAGCGACGAGACGCTCGCGAGCGCCCCGGAGTCGACCGCGGCCCGCCGGATCGATCAGGTCCGTGCCGCTCGCGAGCCGCGCCTCAGTTGGCAATCGCTGGACGAATAGCCGCCGGAAGTACGCAATCCTTATTATTTTACCAGTCCTGAGTTAACAATATGGCCGTCGTTAGCGTCTCGATGCCGGACGAACTGCTCGAACGGATCGACGAGTTCTCCGAAGATCACGGGTACACCGGCCGGAGCGAGGTGTTTCGCGAGGCCGCCCGGAACCTCCTCGGCGAGTTCGAGGACCGCAAGCTCGAAGATCGCGAACTGCTCGGCGTCGTCACCGTCCTGTTCAACTACGAGACCACGAGCGTCGAAGAACGGATGATGCACCTGCGCCACGAACACGAGGGGCTGGTCGCCTCGAACTTCCACAGCCACGTCGGCGACGCCTTCTGTATGGAACTGTTCGTTCTGGAGGGGCAACTCGACGAGATCTCCGCGTTCGTGGGCAAGATCCGCGCGACCAAGGACACGCTGACCATCGACTACTCGGTGACGCCGGTCGACGGCTTCGAACCGACCTTCGAGGGCGCGTGAACGCCCCGATCCCCGCTTCGCTCCCGTCTGCCGTTGACCGGTTGATATATTTCCCTCCACGCGTTATCTGACGCCGTTCGATGTCCGCTCTTCGCGTCCTCCACGTCAGACCCGCCGACTGGTCCGGTCCCGAGCTCGGTGACGACTTTGCGGTCACCGTCGTCCACGGGACCGACGGTGCTGACTTCGAGACGGCGAATCTGGACTGTGCCGTCGTCGAGGCGGCCCTCGGCGACGACGATGGGATCGACGCGCTGAGGGCACTGCGCGAGCGGGCTCCATCGCTGCCGGTCGTCCTCTGTACTGCGGTCGCCGACGGGACCGTTGGGGCTGCCGCCACGCGCCACGGCGTGACCGAGTACGTACCCCGAGACGGCGCGGTTCGCGTCGCCGATCGGGTGCGAGCCGTTGTCGCCGACCACACGTCCGACGATGCGTCCGCGCCCGAGTCGACGGGGAGGTCGGCGGCCGCCAGCGCCGGCATCTCGGAACGCGAGCAGCGCCGGCACGCGCTGACGGCGACCAACGAGGCACTGGAGTCACTCGCCACGCTTGCGTCGCGAAACGACCTCGAGCAGACGGAACGGATCCGCCAAGCCTTGGAGATCGGCCGCCAGCGTCTCGGACTCCCGCTCGGATACTTCACCCGGATCGACGGCTCGACCCAGCGGATCGAGGTGACGGCCGGTCGCTCTGATCTGGTCAGTGCGGGAATGTCGGCTCCCCTGTCGAAGACGTACTGTCGGCGGACGATCCAGCAGGACGGCCTGCTGACGATCGCAGACGCCGAGCAGGAAGGGTGGAGCGACGACTCGGCCTTCGAGAGCTTCGGCGTCTCCTGTTATCTCGGCGGGACCGTCGTCGTCGACGGCGAGACCTACGGTACGCTGTGTTTCGGCGCGACGGATCCCAGAGACCGGTCGTTTACCGACGCCGAGAAGCGCCTCGTCAACCTGCTCGTCGAGTGGGTCGGCAACGAGATCGAGCGCAACCAGCGAGAGACGGATCTCCGGCGATACGCCGACATCATCGAAGCCGTCGACGACGGCGTTTACGCGCTCGACGACGAGGGCCGCTTTACCCTGGTCAACGAGGCGATGACGGATCTCACGGGCTACGATCGCGAGACGCTGCTGGGTTCGCACACGGCCCGCATCAAGGACGACGGGACCGTCGACCGCGCCCAGTCGATCCTCGTGGAGATGCTCCGCGGGGTCCGATCCGACGAGGAGACGTTCGAGCTGTCGATCCAGCGCGCAGACGGGAGCGCCTTTCCCGCACAGGATCACATGACGATTCTGCGCGACGACGGCTCGTTCGCCGGGACTGCCGGCGTGATCCGCGACGTGACCGCACAGCGAGCCCGCGACGAGGCACTGGAGGGGCTATTAGAGACGACCCGATCGCTGATGGCCGCCCAGACACCGACGGAGGTCGCAGAGATCGTCGCCGGTGCCGCCAGCGAGACGCTGGGGTTCGAACTCAATCTGGTTCGACTGTACGATTCCGACGACGACACGCTCGTCCCGATCGCCAGAGCCGGCGACAGCGCCGACGAGATCGATCGGCCGATCCGGGACAGCGACGAGGGGTATCCCGGCGAGGCCTTCTCCACCGGGGAGACGCTCGTCGTCGACGACCTGAACGACCGGGCCGGCTACGACAGCGGGCCAGCGGCGTCGGCGATCTACCTCCCACTCGGCGAGTACGGGGTCTGTACGGTCGCCAGCACCGAGCCACGCGCCTTCGACGACAGCGACCGATCGATCGCCGAGATCCTCGCCTCGAACGCCGCCGCGGCGTTCGAGCGCGTCGATCGCGAACAGGAGCTGTTGCGCTACGAGACGGCCGTCGAGAACGTCAACGACATGCTCTACGTCCTCGACGAGGAAGGCCGATTCCAGCTGGTCACACAGCCGCTGGCGACGTACCTCGGCTTCGACCGGTCCGAACTTCTCGGGGCGCGCCCGGAGATCGTCCTCGACGACGCGACCATCGACCGGTTCGAAGCCGAGATCGGCTCGCTCCGCCGTGGAGACGCCGACCACGCCGACGTACAGACCGAGCTGTCGACGGCAGACGGCAACGATCGACCGGTCGAGATCGAGATCTCGCTCATCTCCGGCGAGGGGGCGTTCCAGGGAACCGTCGGCGTCGTTCGCGACCGGACGGAACTCCAGCAGACCCGCGAACGGCTCCATCAGGAACAGACTCGCTTTTCCTACCTCTTCGACGCGCTGCCGGATCCGGTCGTGGAGACGGAGCTGGTCGACGGCGAGCCGGTCGTTCGATCGGCCAACCCCGCGTTCGCCGAGACGTTCGATCTCGGCGACTCGTCGCTGTCGGGTCGGACGATCGATTCCCTGCTGCGGGGGCCGGACGACTCGGAGTCGACCGATCCCTCGCTGTCTGCGGTCGCCGACGACGAGTCCGTCCAGGGCGAACTCAGGCGCTGGACGGCCGACGGGTTCCGGGACTTTCTCTTCCGGGCGGTCCCCTATCAGCGGGGCGACGGCCGGCAGTTCGCCTTCGGTATCTACACCGACATCACAGAGCAGCGCGAGCGCCAGCGGCGACTCGAAGTCCTCAATCGCGTCTTGCGCCACAACCTCCGCAACGACATGACCGTCATTCTGGGGACGGCCGAAGAACTGGTCGGCCGGGCCGACGACGAGGAGAACCGAACGCTCCTCAGGCGACTCCTTCGAAAGGCCGAGGGCGTCGTCTCGCTGTCGGACCGGGCCCGCGAGATCGAGGCAGCCGTCCGCCGGGACCCCGCGACGACGGACTCCGTCTCGGTACCGGAGATCGTCGAGAGCGTCGTCGACGAACTCGCGACCGAGCACCCCGAGGCGACGCTCCGGACCGACTGCGATCCCGTTCCGCCCATTGCGGACCCGCGACTCCGAACGGCGCTGTACGAGACCGTCGAGAACGCCCTGGAACACAACGAGGTACCGACCGTCTCCGTCGACGTGACGGCCGACGCCGAGAGCGTCCGTATCCGGATCGAGGACGACGGCAGCGGCATTCCGGCGGACGAACTCGCCGTCGTCACCGGGGACGCAGAGATCACGCAACTGACGCACGGCACTGGCCTGGGCCTGTGGCTCATCACGTGGCTGATCGAGTCCTACGGCGGCACCGTGACCTTCGAGAACACCGCCGGGACGACCGTGACGCTCCGCGTGCCCCACACGGACCGCTGAACTACAGGGCCTCTCGGATCTCTCGGGCCAGGGTCGCGTACTGTTCGGTCCCCGTGCTCTTCTTGACGAACGCGGTCGGACAAGCGGCCGCCCCATCGTCGATGTCGTCCTCGTCGCGGCCGGTAAACACCAGAAACGGGATCTCCGGTCGGCTCGCGCGGATCTCCTGACAGAGTTCGAGTCCGTCGAGTTTGGGCATCGTCAGGTCGCTCACGACGGCATCGAAGGAACCGGCACGCACCCGCTCCAGGGCCGCTTCCGGATCGCTCTCGGTCGCGACCGTCAGTCCCTCCTGTCTCCCCAGAAATGCCTCGGTGATCTCGAGTACGTCTTCGTCTTCGTCTACGATCAAGACCTCGATTGCCATCGTCACATGTGAATGGCACACACTGGGTTAAACCCCCGGGTCACGGGACCTCTCGCCGCCATCTGTCGCTTCCGAGGCGACTCGCCACCTCGCGGTGACGAGAGGTCACCCCCTCACCGCATCGCGGCCAGGTCCTCGAACACGTCCTGGTCGGCACTCAGCCAGGTGGTCGTTCGCTCACCCTCCTCGACTGTCCGGGGCGACACCGTACAGCGATCCGGCCCGTCGTCGTACTCGACGACCGTCGCTTGCAACGCCAGTGATCGACCAGCGCACGCCGTCGCGCGGGTGCCGTGCAGGCTCATTCGGTTCGATGCTCACAGACGAGGGTAAAAACGGCTACTAAGAGTGCTATCGAGAGCTATAGTCGCTATTGACCGCGCCGCGCGTCGTCGGTGTCTCCGCTCGGCCTCGCCGCCGATCAGGCCGTCGCGCCGGTGTCGACTTCGCCGTCGATGCGGACGAATCCGTAGTCGCACTCCTCGCAGTGCCACTTCGTCTTCGTGCCCAGGTGCATCGTCGTACTCGCGACTTTCCAGAACGTCCGGTACTCCTCGCAGTCGGGACAGTAGTGCTCAAGGTCCATCGCCATACGACCGGCTTTTTCGTGGGGACAATTGAAGCTCCCGGTTTCACAGCCATAAATCGGTGAGCGCTATATTGAATCGGCGTGGGGGAACTTCTGAATTTCAGAGGAGATACCTCGAGTGCACGAAAACAGCCCAAAATTGATCCCTTTCAGAGTGTCGTTACTGGCAACAGACAGTCCAAGTTGATGTAGAGCGCTAGTCAGGCGGGGTTAGTGCCAAGCAAACCAATTCGACGTGGCCAGGTAGCATAGCCGTTGCAGATGTGAGAGCTAACGGTACCTATCCGATCACTCATCTGATGTAAATCCTGCGAGCAAGTACCAGTAAAGGTAAGATGAAAAATGCGAGTCCAATGGTCGGGCCGAGAAGTACAATCTTCGAGAACTCGTGTGCGACAAAGGGACTTAACCCTAGTTCGTACCTGTAAGGAATCGTTGACCAATTAAGATAGAAGCCGAACAGCGGTACTGCGAGAAGGAAAGAGAAAGTCAGGAGCATGAACTGCCGCCGAATCTGTTTCTGTGGAGTGTTCCAAGCGGTCATACTCATTAGTAGTGTAGACCCCATACTCGCCATCACAAAGCAACCTACACCAATTGCACTCCCACCGACAGTAACGACAACTGCTGGGAGGTCAAACTGTACTATTGTTCCCCAGACCGCCAGAATTGAGAAAAATACTGGCCAAATAAGCACCCCCAATATATACCCATATGGTGGCTCAAGTAGCCGACTGTCCAGTAGAAATTCTGAATGGAGGATGTCTGCCCAATTACCACGTGTTCTTGAAACCACATTTATTATATATTGTTAGAAATATATAATATTTGTCCTTTATGCAGACTTCGGTTCTATAGTAGAATTTAAAAGGACAATATATAAACAAGATTTAATGAAATCGATATCGAAAAGTCTATGTTTATTATAATTTGCCTGCGTTTTTATATTCAACCCCAGCGGAGAGTCCTCTGACTTTGAATCTGATTTCAATATATGGCCTATCGGAGAGGGTATATCCTGTGAACTTCCCTTCAGCCCTATGGTGACCTTCTTCAGTACCTCGCCCCGATCTGTTACTCGCTGACCGCGACCCGTGACGGCTCCGCCGTTCTCAAAAACCGGAGATTTCTGATGGGCTGCACGAGAACTCCGTTCTCGTGAACGTCGGCGGGTCGCTCTGCATTTCAGACAGTGTATGACTCAATTCCAGACTGAACCGTGAGAGTGGTCGACACCCAACAATTCTGAGATTGTGACCGTCTCCTTGATCGACAGCCCCGCCGTGTGGAGACGCACCCAAAACCGCCGGATGGGTGTCAGTGTGTGCTCATTCTCCCAAGCGCCTTGGCTGTCCGTTTCCAACCTTTCTCTGAGCGGGTCTGCGAGTGACATGAACATCTCTCGCTACGGCCTGCTCGTTCCTCACTCCCTCAACTAGACAGTGCCTGTTATTAATCCATGACATTTATTCGATATCCACTAAGCTCTCTTTGCACAGATTCTGCCGTTCGGATCTACTGTCAGTTGTCGTCCCGCCCCGACTAACGTTATAAGTCACTGGCCGCCCCAGCGTCGATCATGACGATCTACACGGGTCGTGGCGACCAGGGCCAGACCGACCTCCGAAACATGGAACGGGTTTCGAAGGACAGCAAACGGATCGAAGCCTACGGCACCGTCGACGAGGTCAACGCGCTCGTCGGCGTCGTGCGGCCGACTGGCCACGACGACATCGACGAGAAGCTCCGGGAGATCCAGAACCACCTCCACGTCGTCCAGGCCGACTTCGCGAACCCCGCGCCGGAGGACGACGATCCACAGATCGGCGACCGTCACGTCGAGACCCTGGAGTCGTTCATCGACGAGGCCGACGCCGAACTGGAGCAGCTCACGCAGTTCATCCTCCCGTCGGGCTCCGAACCGGGCGCGAAACTCCACCACGCCCGGGCGGTCTGTCGGCGCGCCGAACGGCGGGCGGTCTCGTTCTCGGCCGAAGAGCCGGTCAACGAGACTGCGATCGTCTACCTGAACCGACTGTCGGACGCGCTCTTTACGCTCGCGCGGCTGGTCAACAAACGCGAGGGCGTCCGAGAGGAGAATCCCGACTACTGACCGCCGCGTGGTGGCCCGCTCGTCGGCGGCCGCCCTCTCGACTGCGGATGGAAACGCCTTTGATCCGGACAGACACACATCCGAGCATGAGCAACGGGGACGACGACGGCGAGGACGCTGCACTCGACGTGACTCTCGACAGTCGCCTCGACGACGCAGCCGAGGCCCTGGAGGCCGCAACGACCGAGTCGGCACTGGACGACGTCGAGGCGACCCTCGACGAGATCGAATCGGACCTCGAAGACGCCGAGCTACCGGAGCCCGACGAGGACGACGAGGACGCGGACGACCCCCGCGAGCAACTGGAGTCGCGCCTCTCGGAGCTGCGTGACGACCTCGAAGACCAGCGCGGCCCCTACGTCGAGGACGTCGCCGAGACCGTCGATTCGGCGTCCGCGACCGTCGCGGACAGCGAGTGGACCGACGACGGGGAACGGGAGGCCGTCGCCGCCGTCGAGTCGTTCCTCGACGCCGCTGGCGAGCACTACGACCTCGACGCCGATGCGGGCGACACGCTCGGAAGCGCGTCCGACGCGCTGGCCGACGCCGCGACGGCACTCGATGCGTCCGGCCTCGATCCCGACGAAGACGCCGACGCCATCGCCGGACTGGTCGAAGCCGCGGATGCGCTCGAAGACGACCTCGACGCCGCGGAGACGTGGGACGATCTCACCGTCCAGGAGCAACTCGACGCTCGGGGCTTCTACGACGTGCTGGACAACGAGAACCGCAAGGACTTCCCGCCGGAGTGGTCCGCTCTGAAGATCTACGCCAAGCAGGGCGAGGTCGAGCCGATGCTGTTCGCGCTGGGAAAGCTGGACGACTCGGAGTTCATGGAGGAGTACGTCCTCGACCAGTTCCTCCACATGGGCAGCGAGGCGGCCGACGCTTTCGACGAGCTCCACCAGCGCGCACAGAAGCGCGACAAGCTCCCGATCCGGATCCTCGGAAAGATGGGCGACGAACGTGCCGCCGACACTCTCCACGACTTCATCGAGGGCGACGGCGATCCGGCGCTCCAGAAGGTGACGCTGCGCGCACTGGGTGAGATCGGCAGCGCAGACTCCGTCCAGCCCGTCGCCAACCGACTCGTGGCCGAGGACGACGAGGTCCGCTCGGTCGCGGCTCGCGCGCTGGGCCTGCTCGGCGACACCCGCGCGATCGAGCCGCTGGCCGACGTACTCGACGAGGACGACGTGGACTCCGTTCGAGCCTCTGCCGCGTGGGCACTGCGCCAGATCGGCACGGCCCGCGCGCTGGACGTGGCCGGCGAGTACACCGACGACGAGGCCTACCTCGTCCAGGCCGAGGCCGAGAAAGCCGCGAGCGTCTGAGCGTCTCACCCGTAGTTTATCAGGGAAGACGGCCCATCCCGTCTCGATGGTCCGTTTCGCCCCGCTCCTCTGTGTCTGCTGTCTGTTCCTCGCAGCGAGTGCTCTCCCGGCCGTCGCACAGGACGAGACGACACCGTCTGCTCCGCACCCGGAGATTGTCGCCGCGTATCCGGACCCGATCGCCGACGGCGACGCGGGCGAGTTCGTCGTCCTCCGGCTCCCCGCCGAGGCGGAGCTCGCCGGCTACGTTTTCACCGACGGCGACACGACCGTCTCGCTGTCGAACGTCTCTCGGCGGGGGCGAGTCGCTCTCTCTGCCGGACCCGACCGCGCTCGCAATCACACGGCCGCGCCGGTCGTCGCGGTCGACCGACTCGGACTCGCCAACGGCGGCGAACACCTCCAGGTGCGTCGGAACGGGACCGTCGTCGACCGAGCCGTCTATCGCGACACGGAGGAGGGCGAACGCGTCACCTGGAACGGGACTGAGCCCGTCTGGCGACCGATCGGTGCGACGGACCGGCCGGTGGTGTCGGCAGAGGGAGGCCACGTCCGTGCGTTCGTGCTCCCGGACGGCCCCGCCGTGCCGATCCAGACGGTGCGTGACGCCGACGACCGCGTCCTCCTGGCGGGATACACCCTCACCTCCGGCCGGGTCACCGACGCGCTCGTCGCGGCACACGAACGGGGCGTCACGGTGCGCGTCCTGCTGGAAGGCGCGCCGGTCGGCGGGCGCACGCGCCAGGGCGCACGACGACTCGACCGTCTGACCGAGGCCGGGATCGAGGTTCGCCTGATCGGCGGCGAGTACGCACGCTACGACTACCACCACGCGAAGTACGCGGTCGCCGACGACCGCGCGCTCGTCCTCACCGAGAACTGGAAGCCGAGCGGGACCGGCGGCCACAGCAGCCGCGGCTGGGGTGTCCGAACGAACCAGTCCCGCGTCGTCGACGGTCTCGCGGCGACGTACCTGGCCGACGCCAGCGGTCGCGACGCGCGCCCCTGGTCGCAGTTTCGCCGCGGCCGCTCCTTCGAACGGGGCGCGGTCTCGAACGCGAGCTACGAGACGACCGTCGCTCCCGAGACCGTCCCCGTCGAGGAGACGACGCTGCTGGTGACTCCGGACAACGCCGAGCCGCGACTGGTCGATCGGCTGGACGGAGCCCAGACCTCGATCGACGTGATACAGGTGTCGCTGGGATGGGACGGCACGCTCGCCGACGCGCTCCGACGCGCCGCCGACCGCGGCGTCCGCGTTCGCCTCCTGCTGTCCAGCGCGTGGTACGTCCGCGAGGACAACGAGCGTCTCGCCGAGCGCTTCGAGGAGTGGGCCAGCGCCAACGACGCACCCCTGTCGGTTCGCCTCGCCGACCCTGCGGGACGCTACGAGAAGATCCACGCGAAGGGCGCGATCGTCGACGACCGCCGCGTCGTTCTGGGGAGCCTCAACTGGAACGACCGGGCGGCCGCGAACAACCGCGAGACGGTCCTCTTACTGCGTGGCTCTGCGGTGGCCGACTACTACGGAACGGTGTTCGACGCCGACTGGCGGGGCGGTCGCTCGCCGCTGCCCTACGGACTGCTCGCGGCGGTCGCTGGCTGTCTCGGACTGGCCCTGATCGTCGGCGGGAAAATCAGGTTCGAACGACGGTAGGTCAGTCCTGGCTCAGCACGCCCGTGCTCTGTAGTTCCTCGTCGATCTCGGCGTCGGCCATCTTCTCGACCAGCGCGTCGATCACCTGTTCGCGCATCCCCTTGACGAACTTGATGGAGCCGACGACGAGGTGGCCCCCGCCGCTGACGCCGCCGCCGTCGATCTCGTCGCTCAGCTCGGTGACGTACTCCGGAATGTCGAGGCGGACGCCGTCAGAGCGGAGGACGGCGAAGTCCGGACCGTAGCCGATCGTGATGACGGGATCGCCGGTCTCCTCGACCTTGCGGTCGTGGATCTTGCCCGTGGTCTTGCCCGGCGCAGGGTAGGTAAAGCGATGGGCGTGGTGTTCCACGTCGATCTGGTAGAGGTGTGCGCCGTTGTCCAGGCGCTCGTGTTCGAGGTGGTCCATCGCGGCGTCGAGCTGGGTGTCGACGTCTCGCTCGGCCCGCGTCGAGAGGAACTCGACGATCTCCTCGTGGCGGTCCCGGTCGTCGCAGTTGACGTTCAGCGCGTCGTCGATCAGTTCGCGACCGTCGTCGTACTTGAGCCAGAAGGTCGCGTAGTCGAGTGCTTCGCCGACGTCTCGGAGGTCCGCCTCGTCGTAGCCCTCCTGTCGGGCCAGCTCGACGTACTCGGGCATGGCCTCGCCCTCGGAGCGGTCCGAGACTCCGGCGACCGCCGGGACGTGGCGCAGCTCGTCGGTCAGCGACGGGTCGATCATGCGGGCGAGTTCGACGCACATCATCCCGGTCGTGATCCGGTAGTCCTCGTCGTGGAGGTAGGGGTTGACGTGGGCGTCGATCAGCGGCTCGACGGCCTCGGGATCGGGGTGGTGGTGGTCGACGACGACCACGGGGATGTCGTAGTGTCGGAGGTTCCGGTAGGCCGGCGTGTCCTCCTCGGTCGAGCCGTTGTCGAGCATCAGGACCAGCGGAAGCTTCTGGCCGTGACGCTCGCGGTTCTCCAGCGCGAAGTTGAGGTCGCGGGTCACGTCCTCCAGCTCGTAGTAGGGTGCCTTGCTCGGCAGCCGCTTGAGCATGTGTCGGCCCGCCTCGTCGTCCTGGTAGTGCCGTGCGACGAACCGCTCTAGCGCGAGCTGTAGCGGGACGCTGGCACAGAGGCCGTCGCCGTCGGCGTGGTGTCGCATCCGGATCGGCCGCCCTTCGAGGACGGTCCGACGGAGCTGCCGGGCCACGTCTCTGAGGTCGTCCCACAGCTTCTCGAAGGCCGGCCACTCGACCAGCGGGTCGATGTCGGCCGGCTCGGCGGCTTCGTCCAGCGCCTCGTCGATGTCGTCACGGACCGCCCGCTCGCGGTCGCCCCCGAGGACGGTCAGCTCATCGACCTCGACCTGGACGCCGCCGTTGCGGCTCTCGACGCGGCCGGTCACCTCGGCCACGTCGCCGAGGTCGACGGCTGGGAACGCCCGGACGCCGGCCTCGTCGAAGGCCGCGCAGGGAACGACGCCGCTCTCGTCTCGGAGCTGGAAGATCGTCGGCCCGCCGGTCTGTTTGATCTGGAGGACCTCGCCCCGGACCGTGACGGTCTCGCCGGTCACGTCCGCGAGGTCGTCGACGACGGCGTCGGTCCCGCGGCCGACCGCTTCGGTCGTGTAGTCGGCGAACTGGACCTCTTCGAAGCTCACGTCGCCGTTCTCTCGCACCTCGGCGAGCTCGACGACGAGCTCGTCGCCCACGTCGTAGTCGCCGACGAGGTTCGAGTCGTGAACGAGTCCGGACAGTTCTTCCGAGAGATCGACGAAGACGCCGTACTCGACGACGCCGTTGACTGTACCAACGTAGCAGCTGCCCTCCTCGACGTCGTCGAGGGTGCAGCCGTCAGCGAGTTCGTAAACGACGGTTCCCCCGTCGGGAACCGGGGCACCCGTGTCGGTGCCGGCTGGCGGAGACATTTGACCTGTCTTGGTCGCTACCGCGTTTTTATGCTTCGGTATCGTCGCGCCGGCAACTGCCCGTCACGCCGACCGGACAACGGCGACGCACGCCGTCGTCTCGACCTCCGCCCGGGCGGGCGTTCGTACGGAACGTCGCCTCTTCTCCGTGGTCGCTCCCACCGCACGCTCCTCGGAAAGTTTAGAAGGCGCGATACCACACGTTCAGACATGGGCCTGTTTCGCTCGGGCGGGATCCTCGGCATCGCCGACTCCGCGCTCGAGTTCGCCCTCGCGGCGTCGGAGGAGAGCCACCCCAACGAGTACATGGGGATCCTGCGCGGCGAGGACGCACGCACACTCGGACTGGACGAGGACGGCACGGTACTGTCCGACGTGCTCGTGATCCCCGGAACGGAATCGAACCCGGTGAGCGCGACGCTCAAGACGAGCATGGTACCCAACGACCTGCGGGCCGCGGGATCGATCCACTCCCACCCCAACGGCGTGCTCAAGCCGAGCGACGCCGACCTGCAGACGTTCGGCCGCGGCGACGTACACATCATCGTCGGCGCACCCTACGGGAAAGACGACTGGCAGGCGTTCGACAACGAGGGCCAGCCGATCGAACTCGACGTGCTGGACGTGGACCCGCCAGAGGAGGAGTTCTTCGATTTCACCCAGGCGGACATCGACGCCGAGTTGCGGGAGGACGAATGGTGACCCGCGACGTCGTCGCCCAGGGGACCTTCGACATCCTCCACCCCGGCCACGTCCACTATCTTCGGGAAGCGAAGGCGATGGGCGACCGACTCCACGTCATCGTCGCCCGCAGCGAGAACGTCACGCACAAAGCGCCGCCGGTCGTCCCCGACCGCCAGCGCGTCGAGATGGTCGAAGCCCTCGATCCCGTCGACTACGCTCGACTGGGCCACGCCGAGGACATCTTCGTCCCCATCGAGCAGATCGAACCCGACGTGATCGCGCTGGGCTACGACCAGCACCACGAGGTCGAGGGGATCGAGACGGCACTCGACGAGCGTGGCCTCGACTGCGAAGTGCGTCGGGCCGGACCGCGAAAAGCCAGCGAGGACGAGATCCTCTCGACGGGATCGATCATCGAGAAGATTCTGGACGAACGGAGCTGACTGGATCGATGTCGTCGTTCTGGTGATCGTTTCCCCCTCGAGATCGGTCTCATCTCCTTTGGACGGAATGAGAGTATCAGAGACTGCCCGTCTGCATCCGGTTTCGACGAGAACGCAACGAAATTGCCGCTCTGTAGAACGTGCAAACTTTTCAGTACTGTTCGTGTGGTAGACAGCCAAAATACAGATACCTCCCAACTCTTATCATGAATTAACTGCAATATTTCAGTATGCAGTCCTCGCAAATCCGCACCCTCCACACTGTCTGTAAGCGGTATGGTCCCGGGCGTCTCCCCCACGCAGAGAAGAACGATATCGGTGCGGGATATGCAGCCGCAGCCGCTGCAGTCATTGCAACGCTCCTCTACGGAGCAGTAATCAGTGCCATGGAAATATTCACAGCCGGTATCGAAGGAGCATTTGGGATGGTATTTTTCTCTCTCGCGCTTCCCTTTGTCGTCCCAGCTGCATTCCTTGTCGGCGTCATTAGTTGGCGATTGCTACCATCGTATTCTACACCAATCGGCATCGTTGGCGGCGGGTTAGGGAGCATAGCAACATATCTTGTTGCAACTGTACTCTTCGGGGCATTACTGACGGCCATGTCCGCGCTTTCATTGACCGGTGCTGATCCAATTAGCGCCATTACATTCTCCTACGGCCTCCTTGCTACCGCGTTCGTTCTCACATGGTGGGTGACTATTCCGATTGGTTGTCTCGCAGGTTATGTGTATGTAAACGTCGTCAACACGTCCAACTGAACTGAACGGCACTACGTGTGCGAACTTTTTCCACGTCGGGTTCGCCTGGGGCGAACCGCTCGCGCAAAACTTTGATAAAAAAAGGCTGCTCTCTCTCATTGGTCGCTCGCGGATGCCACGCTTGTGACTCACCCTCAGCGGCAACTCCTCGCCCTGTACTGACTGCGTGCGATTCACCGTCAGAGCAAGCTCTCTCGAGCCCTCCTTCACACCGCTCAGGAGGACCACGTTTTTGCACGAGTGGTTGCGAACGGAGCGAGCAACCCGAAGTGTAAACAGGTGGTACTACAGTAGACCGACGTCGTCGAGGCGTTCGACGGCTTCTTCGAGCCGTTCCTTGCTGTTGGCGTAGGAGATGCGCGCGTAGCCCGGCGTGCCGAAGGCGTGGCCCGGCACGGTCGCGACGTGGGCCTCCTCGATCGCTTCCTCGCACCAGGCGTCGTCGTCGCCGTCGGGCGCGACCTCGGGCATCATGTAGAAGGCTCCCTGGGGATCGGGGACGTGGACGCCCCGCTCCTCGAAGAGGTCCTTGAGGAAGGTGCGCCGTTCGTCGAAGGCTTCGACCATCTCCTCGACCTCGCTCTCGGTGTTGCGGATCGCCTCGACGCCCGCGTGCTGGACGAAGTTGACGGCACAGGAGACCGAGTGGCCGTGGACCTTCCCGGCCTCGTCGATCAGCTCCTCGGGGCCGGCGAAGTAGCCCAGCCGCCAGCCGGTCATCGAGTAGGCCTTCGAGAAGCCGTTGAGCGTGATGGTCCGGTCTTCCATGCCGTCCAGCGTCCCCAGCGAGGTCGCCTCGCGGCCGTCGTAGGTGATCTCCTTGTAGATCTCGTCGGAGATGACCTGGAAGTCGTGCTCGACGGCCAGGTCGCGAACGCCTTCGAGGGCCTCGTCGGTGTAGACCGCGCCGTGGGGGTTGCCCGGCGAGTTCACCACGAGCAGTTCCGTGTCGTCGCTGACCGTCTCGGCGAGATCGTCGAGCGCGCCCGCGAGCTGGAAGTCGTGGGCAGCGGTGTCGACGCGTTTCAGCGAGCCGTCGGCGAGTTTCACCATCGCCTCGTAGGAGACCCACGCCGGGTCCAGCAGGACGACCTCGTCGCCGTCGTCGATCAGCGTCTGGAAGATCTCATAGAGGGCCTGCTTGCCGCCGGGCGTGACCATGAGGTTGTCTTCGTCGTACTGGGTCAGCCCGTCGTCGTGGAGCTTCTCGGCGATCGCCGACTTGAGTTCCGGGATGCCACTGGTGGGCGTATAGCCCGTGTGGCCGGCGTCGAGGGCCTCCTTGGCGGCGTCTTTGATGTTCTCGGGCGTGTCGAAGTCCGGTTCGCCGACGCTCAGGTCGACCACGTCGACTCCCTGGGCCTCCAGCTCGGCGGCCTTGTTGCTGATCGCGAGCGTCGCGCTCGGTTCGACTCGTCCTACACGTGCGGCGAAGTCCTGTGTCATTGTGGTACTCTCAGTCGTTGTCGTCGGTCCGCGCTCACTGTCGCAGTTCCGTCGCGAGCGAGACGGCACTGTCGACGGCGTCGCCGCCTTTGTCGGTTCGTGCCGTCGCCTCGTCCTGGCTCATGCCCGGGCCGATGACGCCCATCGTCACTGGAGTGTCGCGGTCGAGGCTGACCCGCGTCAGTCCCTGGGCGGCGGCGTCGGCGATCACCTGATCGTGGTCGGTGTCGCCGGTGACGATCGCGCCCAGCACCGCGACGGCGTCGACGTCCTCGCGCCGCGCCAGCCGGTCTGCGGCCAGCGGCGTGTCGTAGGACCCCGGCACCTCGCGGGTCGCGACGATCGTCGCGTCGTGATCGCTGGCGGCCTCGCGAGCCGACGCTTCCATCGCTTCGATAACCTGCCCGTGTTTGTCGTACTGGGCGACGACGAGCCCGAGCTGCACCATACCCGAGTGGCGGGTGGGAGAGCTAAAAGAAGTACCGCTTACGGCCGAGTCCGCGCCGATCGGACGGCGTCGGTCTACCGCGAACCAGAAGTGTTCTAAGCGGGCCTCGTTTCAGTGGCCGGTATGCATTCGTCGGGCCCCGACACCGACTCCGAGCGCCCTCCACAGGAGACGGACGGTGAGGCTGGCGACCCGGGCGACGACGGCAGATCGCTTCGGACGTTGGCGACGACGACCGTCGGTCTGGTCCTCGCGGTGGCGGCCGTCGGTCTCGTCCTCCGACTGGCCTTCCTGGGTGACCGCATCGCCCACTGGGACGAAGCGCGCGTCGGCTACTGGATCACCTACTACGTCGAGACGGGGTCGTTCGCCTACCGCCGGATCATCCACGGTCCCTTCATCCAGCACGTCAACGGCTGGCTGTTTCCGCTGGTGGGTGCCAACGACTTCACGATGCGGCTCCCGGTCGCGCTGATCAGCGCGACGCTCCCGCTGTCGGCGCTGCTGTTTCGCGAGCACCTCCGCAGGGTCGAACTGCTCGCGATGGCGCTCTTCCTGGCCGTCAACCCCGTCGTCCTCTACTACTCCCGGTTCATGCGCAGCGACCTGCTGGTCGCGACGTTCATGTTCTTCGCGCTGGGTGCCCTCGTGCGGTTCTACGACACCCGGCGCTGGCGCTACGTCTACGCCGCCGGGGTGCTGATGGCGTGTGGCTTCGCCTCGAAGGAGAACGCGATTCTCTACGTGCTGACGTGGCTCGGCGCGGTCGGTCTGCTCGCCGACCAGGCGCTGTATCGTCCCCGGAACGACGCGAGTGGCTCGGCGCTCCTCCTGGCGAAACTGCGGGCGCTGGCCGGTCGCGTCCGCGGTGGCGCGCCGACGGCTGCCAACGGCGGGTCCTCGTCGGGGCGGTCTCCGGGCTGGTGCTCCCGAGGCGGGCGGATACTGCTACATCTCGTCGGCGTCGCCGCGGTCTTTCTCGCGCTCAGCCTGTTCTTCTACGCACCGCGAGGTGCGGGCGAGGCGGGGCTGTACCACCCGCCGGGGACGACAGAGCAGGTGATGCTCTGGCAGGCGGTCGGGGACCCGGCGCAGTTGCCGACGCTGCTCGAAGAGACCTGGGCCCACGTTCGGTTCGAGTACGGCGAGTGGTTCGGGCAGGCCGGCGAGAGCGGCGAGGAGAGCATCGCCAGCACGTACGTCGAGTATCTCGGCCGGTTCGTCCGTGTCATGGGGCTGAAGGCAGCGCCCCTGACGGTGCTCTCGGTCGTCGGGTTCGCCGCCGAGCGATACGGGCGCGCCGAGAGCCGGAACCTCGTGATGCTCGCCGGCTACTGCGGGTTCGTCTCGGTGCTTGGCTACCCGCTTGGGACGGACGTCTTCGGGGCCTGGCTCGTCGTCCACGCGCTCGTCCCGCTCTCGATTCCGGCCGCCGTGGGGCTCGCTCGGATCGTCGACTGGGCGCGGGGCGCGTTCGTCGCGGACGACGCGGTCGGGCTCACGACCGCCGCGGCCGTCCTGCTGCTCGTCGGCGGCGCGACCGCGGGCGTCGTCACGAACTCGGTGTACCTGAACGACCAGTCCGAGGACAACTATCTGGTCCAGTACGCCCAGCCCGGCGACAGCCCGCGGGCCGAACTCGAAGCGATCGATCGAGCGGCCGGGGACGACCGACCTGGGCCGGACGTGTTGCTGTTCTACGGCGAGGAGGGGGATCGCTGGGACGACGACGAAGCCCTCGTCGAGCGGGACCGTGCCGGCTGGAACCGCTCGAAGTTCAACTATCGGCCCCTCTGTAGCAAGTGGTTCAACGCGCTGCCGTTGCCCTGGTACTTCGCCACCAGCGACGCCGACGTGGACTGTGCGAGGACGCCCGGCAACGTCACGGACCGCCTCGACGACGGGCCGCCGGCCGTCGTCGTCACGGTCGCCTCGGACCGGACGACCCCCGAGGCGGCGCTGCGCGACGCGTACAGCTCAGAGACCTACGAGATGCGAGCGTACGGCACGCGGATGACCTTCTGGGTCCACGACAGCGTCGAGCGCGACCGGGAGGTGAGATCCGTCCGTCGCGTCGGTCCGTGAGGCAACGCTTAAGCGGGTCGGTCGGAACCCCTCGCACATGACCATCTCGACACCAGGCGTGACGCTGGGCGTCGTCGGCGGCGGTCAGCTCGGACGGATGCTGGCGGAGGCCGCCGCGCCGCTGGGCGTCGATCTCGTCGTGACCGATCCGACCGAGGACCCGCCGGCCGGCCCGGTCGCGAGCGACGCGCTCGTGGGCGATTTCGACGAGTTCTCGACGATCCGGGCAGTCGCAGAGCGCGCCGACTACCTCACCTTCGAGATCGAGCTGACCGACCCCGACGCCCTGGAGCAGGTCGCCGAGGAGACCGGCGTTCCGGTACACCCGAAGCCGGACACGCTCCGACTCATCCAGGACAAGCTCGTCCAGAAACGCCGTCTCGGCGACGCTGGCGTCCCGGTCCCGGCCTTCCGGCAGGTCGACGACGAAGACGATCTCCTGGCGGCGGGCGAGGAACTGGGCTATCCCCTGATGCTCAAGGCCCGCGAAGGCGGCTACGACGGGCGGGGCAACTACCCGGTCGAGTCGCCCGACGACGTGACCGACGCCCTCGACGCGATCCAGGGGCCGGCGATGGCCGAGGAGATGATCGACTTCGAGCGAGAGCTGGCCGTGATGGGGTGTCTGGGAGCCGACGAGCGAGACACGTTCCCGGTCACCGAGACGATCCACCGCGAGGAGATCCTCCGAGAGACGGTCTCCCCTCCGCGAGCCGACGAGGACGTTCGAGAGCGCGCCCGCTCGATCGCGCTCGACGTACTCGACGCGATGGAGGGGCGGGGCGTCTACGGGATCGAACTGTTCGAGACGAGCGACGGCGAGATCCTGCTCAACGAGATCGCGCCCCGCCCCCACAACTCGGGCCACTGGACCATCGAGGGGTGTCACACCTCGCAGTTCGAACAGCACGTTCGGGCCGTCACCGGGCGACCGCTCGGGACGACCGAGCGCCGTGGACCGACGGTTTCGGCAAACGTGCTGGGCGACGTACCGGACCGCCAGCGTGCGACACTCTCCGGCGAAGACGCGGTCTTCGAGACGCCTCGGGCGCACCTCCACTGGTACGGAAAGCGAGAGGTGTACCGGCTCCGGAAGATGGGGCACGTGACCCTCGTCGGCGACGGCGAGACGATGGACGAACTACTCGCGGACGTTCGAGCACTGCGAGAGCGACTGACCTTCCAGTCCCGCTCGCAGTGACCACTGTCCGTCTCGATTCGTGTCGGGCGTGGCGAGGCCATGTCCAGTCCCCGCCACGGGAAGAGAGTCGCGCCGCGTGCCTCTGATATGAACCGCACGCTCAGTTTCGTCCCGGTCGAAATAAATCTCAGTTACAGTTCCGTGAGAGGTTTCGCTAATAGTTAGTACTTTTCCGAACGGCTGTCGTACTGTCTGACATGTCCGAGCTGCCAGACGACTTTCCCGAGTGGCTCACGGCGGAGCGCCACGCCCACTACACCCGGCCGCCGACGCTCGCCTACCAGCTCTCGCGCGCGTACCCGAACATCGATACCGAGTCCGAGCTCTACCGCGCGGCCCACCGGGACATCGTCCGCCAGCACGAGGCCGGCACGACTCCGGAACAGATCTTCTCGAACTTCCTGTCGATGGTCCGCGACGCCGGTGGCGTGCTGCCGGTCGCGCTGGTCAACCGGCCCGGCGGCGATCGGCTCGTCGCCGACCCTGGCGGCGACACGCTGCTGGAGTTCGGTCTCGATGACGACGATTTCATGGAGTTTCGGGAGCTCTCTCGGAACGATTTCGACGACATGACTCGCGAGGAGCTGATCGATCTCCTCGTCTCGCTTCAAGACGCCGTCGAGTGACCGGCGACGGATCGCCCACACTTACGGCCCAGCGGGACGGAGAGACGATCATGACAGACTCGGAGAGCGTGCAGTCGCTGATCGACCAGCTCCGCGAGGAGGCTGAGATGGACCGCCCGAACGAGGCGACCCCCGACGTGGGAATCATCATGGGCTCGGACTCGGACCTGGCGACGATGGCCGGCGGCAAGGGAAAGCGTCCGGGTGCCTACGCTGCTCTCGCGGAGGAACTGGGCTTTGCCGAACAGACCGACTTTACCGACGCGCCCGAGGCTCGCTTTACGTTCGAGAGCTTCGTCGTCTCGGCCCACCGGACGCCGGAACTGATGTACGCCTACGCCGAGACGGCCGAGGCCCGCGGTCTCGATGTCGTCATCGCGGGCGCGGGCGGGAAGAGCGCCGACCTCCCGAACATGACCGCCTCGATCGCCTACCCGCTGCCGGTGATCGGCGTTCCGGTCCAGGAGAAGTCCGTCGACAGCGTGATCGGGATGCCACAGGGCGCGCCGATCACGGCCGTCGACGCCGGCAAGTCGTTCAACGCTGCTCTCACCGCGGTTCAGGTCCTCTCGCGGAAACACCCCGAACTTCGCGAGCGCCTGCAGGCGTACCACGACGAGCTACAGAACGAGGTCGGTACGGTGTCTCGCGATCTGCACGAACTTGGGACGCCGGAGTTCAAATCGACGTACTGGGACGGGGAGTAGCTCGGCTGAGCCGGCTCTCGACGCGCTCCGGGCACCGACGCCCGGGCGTGGCTGTCGTAGGCCACTGGAATCCCCGGAAATCACAAGAATCAACCCTTATATGCCAGCGGTCGATAGTCACGAACGATAGGAGATTCCGGAATGAGTAATCCATGGATTGCGATCGGCGCGCTCGCGCTCGTCGGCGTCCTGATTCCGTTGAGCATGATATCGGTATCGGCGCTGTTACGACCGAGCGTGCCCGAACAAGGCAAACGCGCCACCTACGAGAGCGGTGAAATTCCGACCGGCAGCAGCCAGCAGATCAGATTCAACATCCAGTACTACATGGTCGCGCTGCTGTTCGTCGTCTTCGACATCGAGACCGTCCTCATCTTCCCCTGGACGGTCATCTATCGGGACGCGGTCGGTGCCCTCGGCTACGAGCAGGTGCTGTTCCCCATGCTTCTGTTCCTCGGGGTCCTGGTCGCGGGGCTCGCCTGGGCGTGGCGCAACGGCGCTGTACAGTGGGTCAAAAGCCCGCGGGCAACTCGGCAACTGAGTACGAACAATGAGTAGTGACCAACCAACACCCGGCGACGCACAGTCTACACAGGAAGCCCGGATCGGGAGCGGTGCTGACGACCGCTTCAACTCCAAGCTTCGGGAGGCGTTCGGCTCGACGCCGTTCATCCTCACGAAGTTCGACAAGTTCATGAACTGGGTGCGCGGCTCCTCGATGTTCATGCTGCAGTTCGGGATCGCCTGTTGCAGCATCGAGATGATGCACACCTACGCGGTCAAGCACGACCTCGACCGCTTCGGTGCCGGCGTCCCGCGCGCCTCGCCGCGACAGGCGGACGTGATCATCGTTCCCGGAACGATCGTCTCCAAGTTCGCCCCGCGGATGAAGCGGGTCTACGACCAGATGCCCGAGCCGAAGTTCGTCGTCTCGATGGGATCGTGTACCATCTCTGGGGGCCCGTTCCAGGAAGGGTACAACGTCATCAAGGGTGCCGAGGAGGTCATCCCGGTGGACATCCACGTCCCCGGCTGCCCGCCCCGCCCCGAGGCGCTGATCTACGGCGTCGCGAAACTCCAGGAGCGGATCGCCAACGGCGAGTCCGCGCCGGTCACGGTCAAGCCGTACGAGCTCGAACAGTTCGGCGACCTCGAACAGGACGAACTCGTCGACAAACTGGCCGCCGAGATCGACGAGGAAGACCTCGTGATGCGGTACAACTGGGCTGATTCGCCATGACTCGGAGGTGTCTCGCATGAGTCTCGAAGAACCTGAACCGTCGACGCAGCTCGACGTCGGCGTCACGGACGACGGACTGGATTACGACCAGATCGAGGCGCTGATCGACGACTACGTCATCGGTCGCGAGAGCCACGTCAACGCCGAGGGGTTCGTCATCCGCCCCGACGACGTGCAGGCCGTGCTCTCGACCCTGAAGACCGAGGCCGGGTTCGACTTCTGTTCCTGTGTCACCGCACAGGAGTACCAGGACCGCTACGAGTCGATCTACCACCTCAAAAAGTACGACGACCCGACACAGGAAGTCAGCGTCGTCGTGCCCTCGCCGCGTGACGACCCGCACAACCAGTCCGGTGCCGACGTGTACGAGACCGCCGACTGGCACGAACGCGAGGCCTACGACCTCGTGGGGATCGAGTACGACGACCATCCGGATCTCCGCCGTATTCTCCTCCCCGAGACCTGGCAGGGCCACCCCCTCTCGCTGGACTACAACCAGGACAAGCCCCAGATCGTCCCGCTGCGGGAGCACGCGAACCCGCTGCAAGACGACAAGCAGAGCCCGAGCGACCCGGACACGATGTTCGTCAACATCGGGCCACACCACCCGGCGACTCACGGTGTGCTCCACATCAAGACCGCACTCGACGGCGAGCAGATCGCCGACCTCGAACCCGACATCGGCTACCTCCACCGCTGTGAGGAGCAGATGTGCCAGCAGGGGACCTACCGCCACCAGATCATGCCGTACCCGGACCGCTGGGACTACATCTCGGCCGGGCTGCTCAACGAGTGGGCCTACGCCCGCGCCGCCGAGGACCTGGCGGACATCGACGTGCCCGACTACGCCCAGGTCATCCGAACGATGGGCGCAGAGATGTCTCGGATCGCCGCACACATGCTCGCGGTGTCGACGTTCGCGCTGGACATCAACGGGGACTTCACCGCGACGTTCATGTACGGTATCCGCGACCGCGAGGTCGTCCAGAACCTCCTCGAAGACCTGACCGGCCAGCGGCTGATGTTCAACTACTTCCGGCTGGGCGGCGTGGCCTGGGATCTGCCCGAGCCCCGCGAGGAGTACTTCGAGAAAGTCCGTGACTTCGTCGACGGCCTCCCGGAGAAACTCACCGAGTATCACGACCTGCTGACGAACAACGAGATTCTCCAGATGCGGACCGTCGACACGGGGGTCCTGCCGCCGGAAGACGCCAAGAGCTACGGCGCGACGGGCCCGGTCGCACGCGGTTCCGGCATCGACTACGACCTCCGTCGCGACGACCCCTACGGCTACTACGACGAACTCGACTGGGATGTCGTCACGGAGGACGGCTGCGACAACTTCTCGCGCCTGCTCGTCCGCATGCGCGAGGTCGAGGAGTCGGCCAAGATCATCGAGCAGTGTGTCGACCTGCTGGAAGACTGGCCCGAAGACGAGCGCGAGATTCAGGCCAACGTGCCCCGCACGCTGCGTCCGGACCCCGACCGCGAGATCTACCGTGCGGTCGAGGGCGCGAAAGGCGAGCTGGGGATCTACATCCGCTCGGACGGCACCGACAAGCCGGCGCGGTTCAAGATCCGCAGCCCGTGTTTCAGCAACCTCCACACGCTGCCGACGATGTCGGAAGGCGAGTACATCCCTGACATGATCGCCTCGCTGGGCAGCCTCGACATCGTGCTCGGGGAGGTGGACCGGTAATGCAATCCGAGACGCCGCTTCCCGACACGCTCGCGAACCTGCTCGGACTGGACCCGTCGAACCCGCTGGTCCTGTTCGTGATGGCGGTCGTCGCGTCCGGTGTGATCGCGTCGGGACTGCTCGCCCTGGTCGCCGTCTCGGGGATCTGGGGCAAGCGGAAGATCACGGCAGCGTTCACCGACCGGATCGCTGTCAACCGACACGGGCCGGCGGGCATCCTGATCATCCCGGCAGACGCGCTCCGGCTCCTCTCGAAGGAACTGATCGTTCCGGAGGGCGTCGACCGTCCGGCCTGGGACCTGGGGCCGCTCATCATGGTCTTCTCGGCGCTGGCCGGCTTCGCCGTCATCCCCATGGGGAACGGCATCCAGATCGCCGACCCGGAGACGGGACTGGCCTACGTGTTCGCGATGGCGTCTGTCGCCTCGCTCGGCCTCGTGATGGCCGGCTACTCGTCGAACAACAAGTACTCGTTCCTCGGGGGACTGCGCGCGGTCGCACAGAACCTCGCCTACGAGATTCCGCTGATCCTGACGGGGATGTCCGTGGCGCTTTTCGCCGGGACGCTCCGCCTGAGCGAGATCGTCGCGGCCCAGAGCACGACGCTGTTCAGCCTCGGCGGCCTCGCGATCCCGTCGTGGTACGCGTTCGTCAACCCCTTCGCGTTCGTGCTGTTCATGGTCGCGAACCTCGCGGAGGTCGGACGGAACCCGTTCGACATTCCCGAAGCGCCGACCGAGATCGTCGCCGGGTGGCAGACCGAGTACTCCTCGGTGTACTTCGTGCTCGCGTACCTCTCGGAGTTCATCCACATCTTCCTCGGCGGTGCGATCATCGCGACGATCTTCCTGGGCGGTCCGGCCGGCCCGGTGTTGCCGGGCATCGTCTGGTTCCTGATCAAGATCGTCGGGATCTACCTGTTCACTCAGTGGGCGCGTTCCGCGATCCCACGGGTCCGGATCGACCAGCTCATCGAGATCGGCTGGAAGGGCCTGCTCGTGCTGGCCTTCGCGAACCTGCTCCTGACGGCCGGGATCGTCGGGGTGATCGCCTGATGAACGCGACGACCACAACCCGAGGTGACCTGCTATGATCGGAATCCTGAAATCGATGGCAACGACGATGAAGCACGCGCTGGACGGCGAGACCTTCACGGTCTCGTATCCCGAAGAGGTACCCGAAGTGAGCCCGCGTTTCCGCGGTGTCCACAAGTTCAGCCAGGAGCGGTGTATCTGGTGTCGCCAGTGCGAGAACGTCTGTCCGAACAACACGATCCAGATCGTCACCGACGACCAGCGCAACGGCGAGCAGTACAACCTCCACATCGGCCAGTGTATCTACTGTCGACTCTGCGAGGAGGTCTGTCCGGTCGACGCCATCCTGCTGACCCAGAACTTCGAGTTCACGGCCGACACCAAAGACGAGTTCGCCTACAACAAAGAACAGCTGAAGAACGTCCCGTGGTACAAGGACATCGACCCGCTGCAGTCGCGTGAACCCGACCGCGGCGCGTGGATCGGCGAGGGCGACGGCGAAGTCGACTATCAGTAAACAGTCGTCTCCGGCGACCGCGTCGCCGGTTCACTCGCTCACGCGAACGCTCGCCGGCTCTTTTTCATACTGCCAGAGAACCCCTTCGAGAGCGACGCGGCCGAACGCGACTCGTGGCGACTCCGTCACTGGTGCTCGTCGCGCGCGCTGCGCACCGGCCGCGGATTCGGAGAGCCTGGTCGCCGGGCCAGACCACCATTCTGTGGGGCTTTCCCCCTCACTCGGCAACATTCTCCGGCAATTGCTGTCAGCGAGTGCCAAACCGGCCGTGTTCTGACGAACGGAAAGAGGAATCTTCAAAAGCGCGCCGGCAAGACTGTGCAACAATGATGGGACTGTACGAGACAATAGCGTTCGTGCTGTTCGCGGTGGTTACCATTGCGAGCAGCTGGGGCGTCGTGCTCGTCCGCGACGTCTGGCACTCGGCGCTGTTACTGGGCGTGGCGTTACTGAGCGTCGCGGTCCACTACCTCATGCTCAGGGCCGAGTTCGTCGCCGCGATGCAGATCCTCGTCTACGTCGGCGGGGTTCTGATCCTGATCACGTTCGCGGTGATGCTCACGCGCAAAGACGAGAGCGTCGTCGAGGTGGGGGCATGAGTCGTCCGCAGCTCCACACCGGAACTTCCCTGTGGCCCGGGCTGGCGGCGGTCGCGCTCTTTGGCGTTCTCGCGGCCGCGTTCCTCGGGGCGTCGCTGCCGGAGCCCGCCGGCTTCGGGGCCGACGCACAGATCGTCAAGAGCATCGGGGCGGCGATGTTCAACATCGACCCGACGGCGATCATGGACGAGGGTGCGGTCCCGAGTGAGGGCTTCCTCGCGTTGTTCCTCATCATCGCCGTGGTGCTCGACGCGGCACTCGACGGCGCGCTGATGCTCGCCGAACGCGACGAGGACCACTCCGGTGGTGAGAGCCGATGATCCCCACGCAGTACTATTTGTTGCTCTCGGCCGCGGTCTTCTGTATCGGGATCTTCGGCGTCCTCACCCGCCGGAACGCGCTCATCTTCCTGATGTCCGTCGAGTTGATCCTCAACGCCGCCAACATCAACCTCGTGGCGTTCTCGTTTCAGTACGGGAACCTCTCGGGGCAGGTCTTTGCCCTCTTCGCGATGGGGCTGGCGGCCGCGGAGGTCGCCGTCGGGCTCGGGATCGTCCTCGTACTGTACCGCAACTTCTCGGACATCGACGTGACCGAGGCGACGACAATGAGGTGGTAACATGACTGCATTCGACTACGCACCCGCGATCGCGTTGCTTCCGTTCGTATCGTTCCTCGTCGCGCTGTTCGGCGGGCAGTACCTCCCGAAGAAGGGGGCCCTGGCCGGGATCGCAGCCACGGCCGGTTCGCTCGTGCTGTCGGCGTGGGTCGCGCTGACCGTCGCCGGGGGCCAGACGTACAACGAGGCGCTGTACACCTTCACTGCTGGGCTGGAGACGTTCGAACTGCACCTGGGGATCCTCATCGATCCGCTGACGGCGCTGATGCTGTTGATCGTCTCCTTTATCGCCCTGCTCGTCCACGTCTTTTCGCTTGGCTACATGAACGACGAGGGCGAGACGGGCCTACCCCGCTACTACGCCGGGCTGGGGCTGTTCACCGCGAGCATGCTCGGGTTCGTCTACGCCGACAACATCCTGATGGCGTTCATGTTCTTCGAGCTGGTCGGGCTCTGTTCGTACCTCCTGATCGGCTTCAACTTCCGGGAAGCAGGCCCGCCGAGCGCCGCCAAGAAGGCGTTTCTGGTCACTCGCTTCGGTGACTACTTCTTCCTGATCGGCGTCGTCGGCATCTTCGTCACCTTCGCGGGCGCGACCCAGACGCCGGGCCTGTTCGCCGGTGAGGGCTCGTTCCCCGTCGTCGCGGAACACGCGATCGTCGACGGCGCGACCGAGGGGCTGAACACCTTCGGCTTCGAGCCCCAGACCTGGTTCACGATCCTCGGACTGCTCGTGCTCGGCGGCGTGATGGGCAAGTCGGCCCAGTTCCCGCTGCACACGTGGCTGCCCGACGCGATGGAAGGCCCGACGCCGGTCTCGGCGCTGATCCACGCGGCGACGATGGTCGCGGCCGGTGTCTACCTCGTCGCGCGGATGTACGGTTTCTACGCCCTGACGCCGACGACGCTCGCGGTGATCGCGCTCGTCGGCGGCTTCACGGCCCTGTTCGCGGCGACGATGGGCGTCGTCAAGCAGGAACTCAAGCAGGTGCTGGCGTA
Organism: Halomicrobium mukohataei DSM 12286; assembly: GCF_000023965.1. NCBI lineage: Archaea > Methanobacteriati > Methanobacteriota > Halobacteria > Halobacteriales > Haloarculaceae > Halomicrobium > Halomicrobium mukohataei. The sequence continues at coordinate 1,833,286 of NC_013202.1, forward strand.
CTCGACGATCTCGCAGTACGGATACATGATGCTCGCGCTGGGGTCGGGTGGCTACATCGCCGCCGTCTTCCACCTGACCACCCACGCGGTGTTCAAGGCGCTCCTCTTCCTCGGTGCCGGTGCGGTGATCATCGCGATGCACCACGAGGAGAACATGTGGGAGATGGGCGGTCTCAAGGACAAGATGCCCGTCACCTACTACACGTTCCTCGCGGGCTCGCTCGCGCTGGCGGGCATCGTTCCGTTCGCGGGCTTCTGGTCGAAAGACGAGGTGCTGTACGAGGCCCTGATCCACGGGTTCGGGACCGAGGGCGGTCTCGGTATCGTGTTCCTCGTCGCGTACGCGATGGGACTGCTGGCCGTCTTCTTCACCGGCTTCTACACCTTCCGGATGGTCTACCTGACCTTCCACGGCGAGGCCAGGACCGAGACGGCGCGCAAGCCCCACGGCGTTCGCTGGAACGTCAAGGGGCCGCTGACGGTGCTGGGCATCCTCGCGACGACGATCGGCTTCGTCAACCTCGCCCCGGTCAAGAAGCTCACCGGCCTCGAGGTCGACTTCCTTCACAAGTGGCTGCTCGGTTCGGAAGGGTCCGGCTGGGAAGCACTGCTAACCGGCTACGAGCACTACGAACACGTACTCCACGACGGGCCGGCACACGTGGTCGTGGGCGAACCACTCGGTGCGACGGGGACGCTGATCGCTTCCGCACTGATCTCGCTGGGGCTCGCGGTCGCTGGTGTCCTCGCCGCGCGCTCGCTGTACAAGGTGCCCGAACCGGTCGAACACACGGACAAACTCGGATCGATCAAGACGCTGCTCATGCACAACTACTACCAGGACGAGTATCAGGTCTGGCTCGCGACGGGGTTCACCTACCCGCTCTCACGGGCCGCAGACAAGTTCGATCAGGGCGTGATCGACGGCGTTGTCAACGGAATTAGCAGCGTCAGTCTGTTCTCGGGCAGCCGCGTTCGCCGCCTCCAGACTGGCGTCGTCACCAACTACGCGCTGTTCATCACGATCGCACTGGTCGTATTACTGGTCGTCTTCGGCCTCACTGGGGGGTGGTTCTAGATGGTCGCCGTCGCCGCACTACTTGCCGTCACGCTACTCGGTGCCATCGCGACCTTCCTGGTCGACGACCGCTACGCGGCGAAGTTCGCGACCGCTGTGAGCACGATCCCGCTCGTCGGCTCGGTGTGGATGTACTACGTCTACCTCACCGAGTACCAGGGCGTCGGGAACGCCTTGCTCTCGCCCGACACGGTCGCTTTCAGACAGACGATCGACTGGATCGAGCTGGGCGGTTACACGATCCAGTACTCCGTCGGACTGGACGGCGTGAGCATGCCGCTGCTGGCGCTGACCGGCATCCTGACGACGCTCGCACTCGTGAGTTCCTGGACGCCGATCGACGAACGTCAGTCGCAGTTCTACGGACTGATGCTCCTGATGGAGGTCAGTCTCATCGGCGTCTTCTCGGCGCTGGACTTCTTCTTCTGGTTCGTCTTCTGGGAGGGCGTCCTCATCCCGATGTACCTGCTGATCGGGGTCTGGGGCGGCCCGCGCCGGAAGTACGCCGCGATCAAGTTCTTCGTCTACACGAACGTGGCCTCGCTGGTCATGTTCGTGGGCTTTTTCGCGCTGGTGTTCTCGCTGGGCGACTCCATCGCGACGCTCGGCCTGCCGGAGATCACGCAGGCCCTCGTCGCCGGTGAGATGGGGTCGCTCGCCGGTATCGCCGTCGCCGACCTGAAGCTGCTGGCGTTCGTCCTGATGTTCGTCGGCTTCGCGGTGAAGGTGCCGGTCTTCCCGCTGCACACGTGGCTGCCAGACGCTCACGTCGAGGCTCCGACGCCGGTGTCGGTGATGCTGGCCGGCGTCCTCCTGAAGATGGGGACCTACGCGCTCTTGCGGTTCAACTTCACCATGCTGTCGGACGTGGCGACGGGTTCGGTCCTCGCGATCATGCCGGTCGCGATCGCGGTGATCGGCGTGTTCAGCGTCATCTACGGCGCGTTGCTCGCACTCGCACAGCGCGACCTCAAGCGCATCGTCGCGTACTCCTCGATCTCGTCGATGGGATACGTCATCCTCGGGCTGGTCGCGTTCACGCCACACGGCATGGGCGGGGCGACCTTCCAGATGATCTCCCACGGCCTGATTTCCGGGCTGATGTTCATGGCCGTCGGCGTCATCTACAACGAGACGCACACGCGCATGGTCGGCGATATGTCCGGCCTGGCGGATCGGATGCCCTGGACGGTCGGCATCTTCGTCTCGGCGGCCTTCGGGTATATGGGGCTGCCCCTGATGAGCGGGTTCGCCGCCGAAGTGTTCATCTTCCTGGGCTCGTTCGGTGCGACCGACACGCTGGGAACGCTCGCGCCGGTGCTGACTTCGATCGCGATGTTCGGCATCGTCATCGTCGCCGGCTACCTCCTGTGGGCGATGCAGCGGACCCTCTTCGGTGGCTACGAGCTCGAAACCGACTACGAGCTCGACGGTGCGGCGTTCCACGACGTGGCTCCGCTGGCAGTCCTGCTCTTGCTGGTCATCCTGCTCGGGGTCGCGCCCGACCTCTCGTACGGGATGATCCAGGAAGCGGTTAATCCGATCCTCGACATCGGAGGTGGTGTCTAATGGTACAACTTCCAACGTGGACGGCCCTCAGCCCGACGCTCCTGCTCGGTCTGACGGCTATCGTCCTCCTGCTCGTCGATAGCATCGATCCGGACTCCTCGAACAACGAACTGCTGGCCGGCGTCGCGGGGCTCGGCTCGATCGCCGCCGCGGCGACGAGCGTCTGGTTCATCGTCGCCGGGACGGGGCTGCCGGCCGAGAACGGCGAACTGATCTCCCTGTTCGACGACCAGCTCGTCGTCGACCAGATGGCGCTGTTCTTCTCGTTCCTGGTCGCCAGCGTCCTCACGCTGGTGGTCGTCGCCAGCTACGACTACATGGCGGACAAGGCCCGACAGGCAAAATACTACTCCCTGACGGTGATGGCTGCGACGGGGATGAGCCTGCTGGGCAGCGCCAACGGCCTCGCGGTCGCGTTCGTCGCCCTCGAACTGGCCTCCCTGCCGTCGTACGCGCTCGTGGCGATCCTCAAGACGAACAAGGGGAGCGTCGAGGCCGCACTGAAGTACTTCCTCGTCGGTGCGCTCTCATCGGGCGTGTTCCTGTACGGCATCTCGCTGGTGTACGGTGCGACCGGCTCGCTCCAGTTCGACGCCGTCGCAGCGGCACTGACCGACGGCGTGCCCGCGGGCATCCTCGGCATCGGCGTCCTGATGATCGTCGGCGGCGTCGCGTTCAAGACCGCGAGCGTCCCCTTCCACTTCTGGGCACCGGAAGCCTACGAGGGCGCGCCGGCACCGATCTCGGCGTTCCTCTCTTCGGCCTCCAAGGCCGCGGGCTTCGTGCTCGCGTTCCGCGTGTTCGCTACCGCACTCATGGGCGATGCGGTCCTCGCGGTCGTCGACTGGGTGCTGGTCTTCCAGGTGCTGGCGATCGTGACGATGTTCGTCGGCAACTTCGCGGCCGCGACCCAGGAGAACGTCAAGCGGATGCTGGCCTACTCCAGCGTCGGACACGCCGGCTACGTCCTGATCGGACTGGCGGCACTGACCGGCGGCAGCAGTGACGCCTACGTGCTCGGGTCGGGGATGATGCATCTGCTCGTCTACGGCTTCATGAACACGGGCGCGTTCCTGTTCATCGCGCTGGTCGAGTACTGGGACATCGGTCGCACCTTCGAGGACTACAACGGGCTCGCGACCCAAGCGCCCCTGGCCTGTGCGGCCATGACGGTGTTCCTGTTCAGTCTCGCCGGCCTCCCCATCGGCGGGGGCTTCTTCTCGAAGTTCAACCTACTGATGGCGACCGTCCGTTCGGGGACGTGGTTCCTCGGCGCGGCACTGATCGTCAACAGCGCACTGAGCCTCTACTACTACACGCGGGTCGTCAAGGCCATGTGGATCGAAGAGCCCGCCAGCGGCCTGGAGATCGAGCGGTACCCGATCGGGCTGTACACCGCGGTGCTCGTGGCCGCGCTCGTGACGGTCCTGCTCTTGCCGGGCTTCGACGCGGTGTCTCAGACCGCAGAAACAGCTGCGAGCCTGCTCTAAGCGCGCTCGTAGAGGACGACGCCGCCGCTCTCTTCTCGCTCGACGCGACCTCGTTGTTCCAGCACGTCCAGGTGGCCGACAGCCTCGCTCATGCCCGAGAACTGCTCGGTCACGGGGAGGTCACCGAAGAGTCCCTCCATCACGCTGACCGGCGTCGTGGGGCTATCCAGTAGCGTCTCGACATCGTCGGTGCGGTCCTCGTGTTCGGCTCTGATGGCCTCGATGCGTGCGCTTGGCTCCTCGATGTCCGTTCTGTGGCCCGGCAGGAATCGATCGTACCCCGCCGTCGCGAGCCGGTCGAGCGAGTCGTTGTACCGCGGCAGCACCCGCGGCCGCGCCTCGCCGTCGTCGGCCGGCGGCTGGAGGAAAGGGTTCGGCGTGATGTCGGCCAGCACGTTGTCGCCGACGATCGCCCGGCGTTCGCCGTCGGCCTCGAACGCGAAGAGGACCTCGCCGACGGAGTGGCCGACGAGATCGTCGACCGCGACGAGGCTGTCGTCGACGGTGACCTCGTCGCCGGCAGCGACCGACCGATCGACCGTGACGCTGGACGCGTAGTTGAGGAACGCCTCGGGCAGCTGTGTGACGGTCTCGGCGGTCTCGGCCGCCATACCACAGCGCTCGAAGAAGTCCACGAAGTACGCCTGCTCGTGATCGAGTCGTCCCGCGAAGTCTTCGAGGATCGGCGTCGCGGGCTCGCTGGCGACGATTCGGGCACCCCGTTCGCCAAAGCGGTGAGCCAGCCCGAAGTGGTCCGGGTGGGGGTGGGTGATCAACACTTGCTCGATATCGTCGGGCGCGAGCGACCGCGCTTCCAGGGCCGTCAGCAGCTCCGACCACGCTTCCTCGCTGTCGGGGCCGGGATCGACGATCGTCCGACCGGCGAGGTAGCTGTTGACTGGGCCGACCTGAAACGGCGTCGGAAGTGACACACGGCGAAACATACCACCCGTACTCGCTCACGCTGGAAAACAGTTCTCTCAACGCCAGTCGCGCCACAAACGATTTATTCGTCCTCTGCCGAAGGTCAGATATGGACAGGCACGTCGAAGACACACGGTACTACCGCAAACGCGCGGGTACGACGGCGAAGAAAGGCGTCACAGCCGAACTCGAAGCGGCGCGCGAGCGGATCGGGTCCTATCGCCGGACAGAGGCCTGATCGGGAAGACAATTCTTAAGTCGACTCCTCGAATAGCAACAGGTGTCCGGGTTGGTGATCTAGTCGGTTATGATACCTCCTTCACACGGAGGAAGTCGGCGGTTCGAATCCGCCCCAACCCATTTTTGACGACACCACACCGCGAGCGCAGCGAGCGGTCCATGTCGTCAAAACTGTTGACAAGGATTCGAACCCTATCAGTCGCGCGCAGCGAAGCGAGCACGTCTGATTCCGGTTCGAATCCGCCCCAACCCACTTCTGGGACGAACGGACGTGAGAAACGGAGTGAGAACGCTGATGAGAACCCTATCAGTCGCGCGCAGCGAAGCGAGCACGTCTGATTCCGGTTCGAATCCGTCCCAACCTACTTCTGGGACGAACGGACGTGAGGAGCGAACGCGTTCGAGACACGTTGCCACCGGTGCGACGATCCATCAGATGCCGAGCTGGCTCGTCCGTCCCCAACACGTAATCCGCTGGCGGTCGCGTGGCTGGTATGAGCGACGATCCACTGCACGAACGGATGGCCCGCTACGAGCAACTCGCCAGAGAGGCCAGGGAGCGTGCCAGCGAGCGCGACGCCGTCGGTGACGAGGTGGGTGACCGACTCGCCGACGCGATCGCCGAGGCGGTCGACGAGGCGGGTGTCTCCATCGGGGCCGTCGATCGCTCGCGGGACGGTCACCACTACCGGTTCACGGCGCGACTCGACCGCGCGGCGCTGGTCGCGGCCCTGACCGACGCCTTGCCGGCCGGGTTCGTCGTCTCGCACGTCAACGACGACGGATCGCTGAGCATCGAGTGGACGGGCTCGGATCGGACGCCGTCGAAGCGCGAACACGGGGCAGTGTTGAAAGCGATCGTCGCCGAGGCGACCGAGACCGACGCCGACGGACTCATCGAGTCGGTACCGTCTCGGACGGCCGTCCTCGACCGGGCCGAACAACTGGGGATCGACCGGGAGGACGCCGCCGATCGGCTGAGTCGGCTGGCGACGCTCGACGTGGTCGACATCGCCGACGGCCGGGTCTACCCGGACACGAACTTCTCGCGGTACTGAGCGGCGGGTGATCGACGCTCCCCGCGGCTCAGCGTGTCACTCGCTGAGATCGACCGTGCCTTTCGAGTCCCAGATCTCCATCATCAGCTGGGCGAAGGTGGCCGTCCGGACGGGGTAGCCGTCGGCGTTGGTCGCGTCGACGGGCTTGCTGGCGAGCTTCTCGACGATCGTCTCGTTGTAGTCCATGTCCGCGAGCGTCTCGCGCACGTCGAAGGTGAACGTCCCGTCGTCGTCGGTCGTGAGCCATGCGGCGGCCTGTGCCTTCTCGCTGTACTCGATCGTGTACGTCTCACCGCCGACGAGGTCGTAGATGTCGTCGAGGCGTCCGATTTCGAGATCGTCGTCGCCGACCTCGACGAACAGCGTGTCGTCGTCGATGCGGGTGTCGTACCGCTCCATACCCGTACTCGGACGGTGAGACTCAAAAGACGTGGTGCTTTCCGGCGAGGTCGTGTGTCGCTCGCGAGATCCGCCCCCACTGCCTTACCCCTCTGTCGCGAACTGACGACCGTGTCGATCGCACTGACGCCCACGACGGCCGCGGTGTTCGTCAGCGTCGTCCTGATCGCTGGGGTGGTCAACGGCCTCGCCGGCTTCGGTTTCGCACTCGTCGGGACGATGGCACTGGCGACCGTGGTCGAACCGACGACGGCGGTCGTGTTCATGATCGTGCCGATTCTGGCGGCGAACGCCTCGCTCGCTCGGGAACTGTCGGTCGGGGACGTACGCACCTGTGGTCGCCGGTTCGGTCCGCTGCTGGCCGCGGCCCTGGTCGGCACCGTCGTCGGGCTGGCCGCGGTCGATCGACTCCCAGCGGCTCCTCTCAGGCTCGGGCTCGGTGTGGTGACGCTTGGCTTCGTCGCGACGGCCCAGCGAGCGGTGGCGATTCCGGGGTTCGACCGGCTGAAAGCGGGCTGTTTCGTCGAGACGCCACTGGCGATGGTCGCCATCGGCGGCGTCTCCGGCGTCCTCTTCGGCGGGACCAACGTCGGCGTCCAGCTGATCGCCTATCTGCGGAGCCGCGATCTCTCACACGAGCTGTTCGTCGGGGTCGCCGCGATGATCTTCCTGGGCCTGAACGCGGTGCGGGTCGGTGCAGCCGGGGCGCTCGGGCTGTATCCCGACCTCACGACGGTGGCCCTCTCCGTCGCGGCCGCGGTGCCAGCGGTCGCAGGCGTCGCCGTCGGCCGGCGGCTTCGAGTGCGGATTCCAGAGCGGACCCGCCGTCGATTCGTCCTCGGGCTGCTAGCCGTCGTCGGCGTCCGGCTCGTGGTCGGCGGGCTCGGACTCGCCTGATCGCGCAGTCCTGTCGACTCTCTCATCCCTTCCCGGCGAGAGCGTGCGGTTCAAGTATTCCTCGGTGTAACAACTGGGAAATGAGACGACGGAACTTCCTCACGCGAACCGGAGCGGGCCTCGCAAGTCTGACTGCGCTGTCGGGCTGTACCGGTGACGGCGGCGACGGGACCGAGTCGGCGAGTACCGAGAGCGCGACCGACACCGAGGTCACGGAGAGCGCGACCGATACCGAGAGCGTGACCGACGAGGGAACGACGACCGGAACCGTCGAAGAACTGAGCGGGACGCTGTCGGTCGCGACCTACTCGTCGTTCGTCGGCGAAGACACGGCCGGCAACTGGCTCAAATCCGAGTTCGAGTCCGAGCATCCGGACGTGACCGTCGAGTTCGAAACGCCCGAGAACGGGCTCAACCAGTACATCCAGCGCAAGTCCGAGGGCGCGCCGATCGACGCCGATCTGTTCGTCGGGCTCAACACGGGGGAACTCGTCCGGGCCGACGAGCAACTCGACGAGGCGCTGTTCGCGACTGCCAGTGACCGCATCGAAGGGGCGGACACGGTCAAGCCGGAGCTCCAGTTCGATCCCGACGGACGAGTCGTGCCCTACGACACCGGGTACATCAGCCTCGTCTACGACGAGGGCGAGGTCGACGCGCCGGGCACCTTCGACGCCCTGCTCGAACCCGCCTACGAGGACGCGCTGATCGCCCAGAACGCCCAGCAGTCCGACCCCGGTCGCGCGTTCCTGCTGTGGACGATCTACAACAAAGACCCGGACGGCTATCTGGACTACTGGGAGGGGCTGGTCGACAACGGCGTCACGATCCTCTCGGACTGGGAGCCGGCGTACAACGCCTACTCGGATGAGGAGGCCCCGATGGTCGTCTCGTACTCGACCGACCAGGTGTTCTACCACGGCGAGGGCGTCGACATGTCGCGCCACCAGATCGGCTTCCTGAACGATCAGGGCTACGCCAACCCCGAGGGGATGGCCCAGTTCGCCGACAGCGACGACGCCGAACTGGCCCGGGCGTTCGCCTCGTTCGCACTGACAGCTCCGGCCCAGCGCGAGATCGCCACGCGAAACGTCCAGTTCCCGGCCGTCGAGGGCGTCGACCCCGGCGGCGACTTCGGCGAGTACGCGCTGGAGCCCCCCGAGCCGGTCACCTTCACCTACGACGAACTGTCGGGCAACGTGAGCGGCTGGATCGACGAGTGGGCCCGACAGATCGCGAGCAACTAGGATGGACGCCCGGGTCGACAGACTCGCGCTGCCCGTCGGTACCGTCGCGACGCTGGCGACGCTGCTGGTCGTGTTCTACTACCCCGTCGGGAGCGTCCTCGTCGGCGCGGTTCGTGTCGGCGGACAGCTCTCGCTGGCACCGCTGAAGGCCGTCCTCGGCGACCCGTTCTACGCGGATCTGTTCGGCTTTACCGCGTACCAGGCGCTGCTGTCGACGGTCGCCAGCGTCCTCGTCGGACTGCCGGGCGCGTACCTGCTGGCTCGCTTCGAGTTTCCCGGCCGGCGCTTCCTGCGCTCGGTGACGATTCTTCCCTTCGTCTTGCCGTCGATCATGGTCGCGGTGGGCTTTCTGGCGATGTTCGGCCGCACCGGGCTGTTCAACGACCTGCTCGCCGTCGTCGGGCTCGGCCCGGTCGAACTCACCTTCACGCTGGAGATCATCGTACTGGCCCACGCCTTCTACAACGCGCCGCTGGTGACGCGACTGGTGACGGCCGCCTGGGAGTCCGTCGACGCGCGACGCGTCGAGACCGCCCGGACGCTGGGTGCGTCACCGCTCGTGGCGTTTCGCGACGTGGTCGCCCCGCAGTTGCTCCCGGCGCTGTTGACCGCCGCGGTGCTCACCTTCCTCTTTACGTTCATGTCGTTCCCCATCGTGCTGGCGCTGGGCGGGCTCGAATTCGCGACCGTCGAGGTGTGGCTGTTCGCCCGCGTTCGGGACCTCGCGCTGACCGAGGCGGCGACGCTCGGAGCCATCGAAACGGCGCTGTCGCTGGGACTGATCTACGTCTACCTCCGGTTCGAGGCGATGCAACTTCGTGCCGGCGGCGGCTCTCGTTCGATCGACCGAGTGCCGCTGTTGGCCGGCTGGCGGTCGCTGACCGATCCGCGCCGACTCGCGCTCCTGTGTTACGGCGGCGTCGTTCTGGTCCTGTTCGTCGGGCCGCTGGCGAGCCTGGTCGTCGAGAGCGTCACGACGCCCGAGGGACAGCTCACGACCGACTACTACGCCTTCCTGCTGGCCCAGCAGGCTTCGGCCGCCACGGGGACGGTTCAGCCCGTGCCGGCGATCACGAACTCGCTGCTGTTTGCGGCCGGCGCGCTCGTGCTCGCTCTCCCGATGGGCGTCGTCGTCTCGGTGGTCGCCGCCCGCGAGACGCGGGGCTCGCGGGTCGCCGAGGCGCTGCTGACGGCACCGCTCGCGGTCAGCGGGATCGTCCTCGGTCTGGGGATGCTCCGGACGCTCGTGTTCGGGACGGAGCTGTTCGGCCACCGGCTGACGGTCACCGGTCCGGTCGCGATCGTCGCCGCCCACGCCGTCGCGGGCTACCCCTTCGTCACCCGGACGGTGACGCCGGCACTGAGTGCCATCGACGACCGACTCGTCGACGCCGCCCGCTCGCTGGGCGCGAGCCGGACGACGGCTCTCCTCGACGTGGAACTGCCGCTGACCGCCGCCGCGCTCGTGGCCGGGGCGGCCTTCGCCGTCGCCATCAGCATCGGCGAGTTCGACACGACGGTGTTGCTCGCCGAGGGCGTCGACAGCGCGACGATGCCGGTGGCGCTGGAACGGTACACCGGGAACCGATCGCTGGGGCCGAACCTCGGACCGGCGACGGCGATGGGGACGGTGTTGCTCGCGGTGACGACCGTCAGCTTCGTGGTGATCGATCGCGTGGGCGGGCGGTGGGAACGATGACGACACCGGGCGTCGAAATCGAGGGACTGACTGTCGGCTACGACGACGTGACCGCGCTGGACGACGTGTCGCTGTCGGTCACAGACGGCGAGTTCTTCACGCTCGTCGGCCCCTCGGGCTGTGGGAAGACGACGACGCTGCGCTCGATCGCCGGCCTGGAGTCGCCCGATCGCGGGATCGTCTCGATCGGCGGTCGGGACGTGACGGGCGAGTCGCCCGAGGACCGCGAGACGGGGATCGTCTTCCAGAACTACGCGCTCTTTCCCCACATGAGCGTCCGCGAGAACGTCGCGTACGGGCTCCAGTTTCGCGACAGTCCCGCCCGCGACGACGACGAGCGGGTGACGGAACTGCTGGAACTCGTCGAGGTCGCCGACCTCGCCGACCGCGACCCCGACCAGCTGTCCGGTGGCCAGCAACAGCGGGTCGCGCTGGCGCGTGCGCTCGCACCCGAGCCGGCGGTGCTCTTGCTGGACGAACCCCTCTCGGCGCTGGACGCACAGCTGCGCCAGCGCCTGCGCGTCCAGATAAAGCGGATCCAGTCGGAGCTGGGGATCACCACCGTCTACGTCACCCACGACCAGGCCGAGGCGCTGGCGATCAGCGACCGCGTGGCGGTGATGCGCGAGGGCCGCGTCGAGCAGGTCGCGACGCCGGAGACGGTGTATCGCGAGCCGGCGACGCGGTTCGTCGCGGAGTTCGTCGGCGACAACAACGTCTTCGACGGCGTCGTCGCGCCGGACGGGACGCGGGCAACTGTCGGCGACGCTGCCATCGCGCTCCCGACCGGCAGTGACCGCGCTCGCGGCGAGTCCGTCGCCGTCGCCGTTCGGCCCGAAGCGATCACCGTCGGCCGGGACGGTGCGGACACGGCGGCCACGGAGCGGACGGTCTCCCTGCGGGCGACGGTCGAGACGGTGGAGTTCCTCGGTGACGCCTACCGAGTCCACTGCGAGTGGCAGGGCCGGACGCTCGTCGTCAAGACCGACGCCGACGAACCGCCCGCGGGCGACGTGACGCTACGCGTCGACCCGGCGGACGTGCGCGTCCTCTGATACGGAACGTTGTAGGTCGTTACCAGATCGATCGCACGCCGTCGTGCGGTCGACTGGGTGAACGCCTACAACCGTCCGTATGAGGCCAGGGGAGACGGATGGCTGGCTCTTTACCTCCCCGCCACCAACGCCGGCCCATGACAGATCTGGGCAAGATCGACGCCTCGTTCTTCGACGAGACGATCTATCCGAACCTCGGCGCGTCGCGGGCCGACGTGACTGTCGGGCCGCGCCACGGCGTCGACTTCGGGGTCCTCGACGTGGGCGGGCAGGCGGTCGTGATCGCGACCGATCCGGTCTCTCTGCTGCCGGAGCTCGGGCTCGAACGCGCCGGCCGGTTCGCTCTGGAGATCGTCCTGACCGATGTCGCCGTCTCGGGTGTCCCGCCGACCCACCTGGCGATGAGTCTCACGCTGCCGCCGTCCTGGAGCGACGACGACCTCGCGACGGTGTGGCGGGCGATCAGCGACCACGCCGAGCGCCTGGGCGTGAGCATCGTCTCGGGTCACACCGCGCGCTACCCCGGCATCGACAGCTCGTGGGTCGGGGGTGCGACGGTGCTGGGCGTCGGCGACCACGACGACGTCGTCCGCCCCGACGGTGCGACGCCCGGCGACCGGCTCGTCGTGACGACCGGGCCGGCGGCCGAGGTGACGGGCCTGCTCTCGACGCTGTTTCCCGAGCGGCTGGGCGTCGACGCCGAAACCGTCGCGATCGCACAGGAGCGCGTCGACGACATCGCGGCCGTGGCCGACGCGCGGACGGCCTTCGCGGCCAGCGGCGTCACGGCGATGCACGACGCCACGGAGGGGGGCGTCGTCGGCGGGCTGACCGAGATGGCGAGCGGAGCCGGTGTCCGCTTCGAGGTCGACAGCGACCGGATGCCGGTCCGGCCCGGCGTCGAGGCGGTGTGTGACGCCCTCGACGTGGATCCGTGGATGGTGACGAGTGCGGGAACGCTGTTGCTGACCGTCGAGCCGAGGGCCGCGGACGACGTGGTCGAGGCGTTGCGCGATCGCGGGACCCCGGCAGCGACCGTCGGCGAGGTCGTGGCCGGCGAGGGCGTCGTTCGCGACGGGGAGCGCGTCCACCCGCCCAACGGCGACCCCTCGTGGGACGCGTTCGACCGACTGAGCGGGGCCTGATACTGCCGATTGTACGACCCCGCCGACGAGTTCGGCACGCATTTACTCGCGGGGTCCCTTGTGTGGGTATGGTAGCGGACACGAGCGGTCATCGGAACAAGATCGCCTTCGGCCTCGCGTTCGCGACGGTCGTGATCGTTCCCGGGCTGGCGAACTACGCGCTCTCCGGGATCGGACTGGACACCCTCGGCAGCGTCGTCTGGGCGATCGGCTACGGGATCGGTGCGATCGCGATGTGGTCGATCTGGATCAGGCCACTGGAGCTGACCGGGCCCGACGGCGTCGACCCCTCGGAGACCGGCGAGGAACACGTCGACTGAATCAGATACAACGGCTGTAGTAACTCTTTTCAGCCAGTCGGCCACACGTGCAGTATGAGCAAGGACAGTCCTGGGACCGCCGTTCCGGGCCACGGCGCGCGCTCGGGGTGGTCGCGCGAACAGGCGAGTCGCATCGAGCGAACCGACGACACGACGGCACCGATCGTCTACCCGCCCGCGACCGACCAGGCACCCGACGTTCACGTCTGGGACACCTGGCTGTTGCGCGAGCGCGACGGCACGGTCGCCACCGTCGACGGCTACCGTGTCACGTTCTCGCTGACTGCGCCGGCCGATCTCTTGCCGGGCAAGCGCCACGACGTGGCGACGATCCGGTACTTCTACTCGGCCGACGGCCGGACGTGGCAGCCCGGTGGCGTCGTCTTCGAGGAGCCGCTGGGCCAGCGCACCTGGGCCGGCTCCGCGCTGTACGACGACGGCGACATCTACCTCTTCTACACTGCGGCCGGGGAGCGCGGGGCGGACGAACTCACCTACACCCAGCGCATCGTCGCCGCGTCCGGGGGGACACCGCGGACCGACGGCGAGTTCGCCATCGAGGGGCCCTGGACCCACCACGAACTGCTCCGCCCGGATGGCGACCGCTACGAGCGCCAGGACCAGTCTCGCGGCATGACCTACACCTTCCGAGATCCGTGGTTCTTCGAGGACCCTGCGACCGGCGAGACGCACCTCCTGTTCGAGGCCAACACGCCGGTGCCGGCGGCGAGCGACGCCTGCGGCGGCGACCCGGATCTACAGTCGTTCAACGGCAGCGTCGGCCTCGCGCACTCGCCGACGGGTGACCCCCTCTCCTGGGAGCTGTGTGACCCGCTGCTGGATTCGGTCTGTGTCAACCAAGAGCTCGAACGTCCCCACGTCGTCCCCCGGGACGGCCGCTACTACCTCTTCGTCTCCAGCCACGACCACACCTTCGCGCCGGGGCTCGACGGCTACGACGCGCTGTATGGCTTCGTCGCCGACTCCCTGCGTGGCGACTACGTCCCGCTCAACGACTCCGGACTGGTCGTGACCAACCCCGCGAACGCCCCCTTCCAGGCGTACTCGTGGATGGTGTTCCCGCACCGGGAGGAAGTGCTGGTCCAGAGCTTCTTCAACTACTACGACTTCGAGGCCGACTCGATGGATCGGGTCGCAGACCTGCCCGAGTCCGAGCAGCTGCGACGCTTCGGCGGAACGCTCGCGCCGACGCTGCGCCTCCGGGTCGAGGGGACCCACACGGAGATCCTCGGGACGCTCGACCACTGGCAGATCCCGCTGCCCGACGAGGTCCTGCCGCCGACGGACCGAGAGTACTTCGCGGGCGAGAGCGGCGACGGCGGATCGTACTATAGTAGCCATTGAAAATCAATGCACACCCGATCGCACGACGGCAGTGCGATCGGTGTGTAAATCGTTTCAATTGTTACTATACCGCTAGGGACTGCTCCGCGCGGGGTCGCCGGAGTAGACGGTACCACGCCACGTGCAGACGATTCCCCGAGCACGTCCCGATCGACGCCGGTAACGGGTGCTACCAGATCGACGCCAGCTCCCAGGCTTCGACTGTCGGCAGTCGCGCGCGGCCGCCGACGGTCGCGAGGTCGACGCCGGTCGCGTCGTCGCCGGCCGGATAGACGCGGCTCGTCAGGCAGTGGCGCTCGTTGGCGAACAGTTCGACGACCGACCCGTCGACGAACACGCGCAGGTCCAGGGGCTCGTCGTACGGTGTGACGGGCACGTGCTGACTGTCGCTCGTCGCGCGCGGGTCCCTGCTGGAGCGACTGCGATCGACTTCGAGCACGTCGTCTCTCGTGTATCGCAGCGTCGTGCGCTCGTTCTCCGTCGCCGTCCCGAGCAGCGTCACCTCGACGGCGTCGGCGTCGACCAGCGAGAGGCGGGTGGCGAGTTCGAACGAGCGTCCGTCGGTGTCCAGCCGGATCGACTCGCCGTCGTCGAGCGTGACGCTCTCGCGGGACTCGCAGTCGCCACGGAGTTCGGTCAGTTCCCGGGCCGGTCGCTGTCGGAGGCGGCCGTCGTCTCCGAGGGACAGCTCCCGCGGGAGCGACATCGTCCCCGACCAGCCGGCGTCCCACTGGGCGCTCACGTCGCGCGCCTCGGGGACCCATCCCCAGGTGAGCAGGCGGCCGTCGTCTGCCCGGAGCGACTGCGGGGCGTAGTAGTCGCCGCGGTCCAGCGTCCCGCGTCGCTCCGGCTCGAAGGTCGCGCCGTCGAACTGGCCGAGGAAGTAGACCACGTCCTCGTAGTTCGAGACGTGCAACAGCTGCTTCTCCCCGAGGTCGAGTAGCTCCGGGCACTCCCAGACGGTCTCCTGTGGCGTGTCGCGGTCCCCCGAAAGGATCGGGCCACGGTACTCCCACTCACGGAGGTCCGGGGATTCGTACAACAGGACGACGCCGCCACCGTCGGCCAGTCCGGATCCGATCAGCTGGTACCAGGTCTCGCCCTCCTGCCAGACGCAGTGGTCTCGGAACTCCCCGTTCCACTCCTCGGTCGAGAGCAGGTCCGGCTCCGTCGGGGGCGCTTCGATGATCGGATTGTCCGTCGCTTTCTCCCAGCGCCGCAGGGAGGGGTCGTCCGCCGTCGCGAGACAGGGCAGCTGGTCGCGGCCGCGCCCACCCGTGTACACGAGCGTCGCCGCGCCGTCGTCGTCGACCGCACAGCCCGACCAGCAGCCGTCGCGGTCGGGACCGTCCGGCGAGGGCGCGAGCGCAACGGGTTCGTCCTCCCAGTGGAGGAGGTCGTCGCTGACCGCGTGGCCCCAGTGGATCGTGTCGTGGTACGGGCCGCCGGGATTGTACTGGTAGAAGACGTGGTAGCGACCGTTCCACTGGACGACGCCGTTGGGGTCGTTGAGCCAGTTGGCGGGCGTCGAGAGGTGAAACTGCGGGCGGTGTGGATCGTCCTCGAAGCGATCGCGCAGGGCGGCGATCTCGCCGCCGGTCCGTGGTCGTTCGGGGATCGCGCTGTCGGCGGCGTTCGTCAGGACCGCACGGGCGAGCCTGTCGCGCTGGTCGTGGTCGCCGCCCTCGGCCGCGAAGACGAGGCCGTCACCGAGGCCGACGACGGAGCCGTCACCCAGCGACCAGCCCACGACGGTCACGAGGCCGGGCACGTCGTGGTCGGCGCTGACAGTGCTTGCCAGTACCTCGCCACGTTCCGGGAGGATCGAATCGTAGCGCGCGAGCGTCGCGTCGGTGCCGCCTCTGGTGAGCGGCCGGCGCGTGGCCAGTGGCTCGAACAGAGGGTGGTCGTCGTAGGCCGTCTTGATCAGCGGACCGGTCGGGCCGCCGTCTGGGTCCGGCCCGACCGCGTCGGGGGTGACGGGGTCGATGCCGAGATCGTTCACCGCGGTCAGCGCCGCCAGCGAGAGGACGAGCCCGCCGCCCGAGCGGACGAACGCTCGGAGGACGCCGCCGAGGTCGGTAGTCGATCCCAGCTTCGGGGGCTCGTCGGCGTGCCACCAGCAGGTGTCGAACGCCGCCAGCGAGCGGTCGCCGTCGACGAGGTCGCTCACGGCGACGGGCGTCAGGTCCAACCCCGCCGTCTCGGCCCACTCGTCGGCCGCGGCCTGCTCCACGGACCGCCCGCCGTCGTGGAGCGACGCGATACGCACTGCCGTATCAGTCATAAGCAAACAAAGACGAGTACAATCAAAAACGTCCCGCTCTCCGTGCCGCCGTCTCCGTCTCTCCGGTAGTGTCGGCTGTCAGCCACTGAAGCCACTCACACTGCCGAAGTGACGAGGCCGTACCAGACGGACAGCCGACGGTTTGACCGGGGCTACGGAGCCATCCGCGCCCGGGACTTGTACTCGATGATCGTCTCGTGACACCGCGGGCAGACGAACTCCGTCAGCTTCGTCGTCTCGTCGTTGTAGCTCATTCTGACGCCACACGCCGGACAGTTCATTATAGTTCGTGATAGATTCTGCGGTGAGTTAAAGCTTCCGTGGCGGCGTCGTCGAGTGGCGTCCGCTCTCCGAATGACGACCGTCTGACTGAGCTTTAGGTGCAGTTCTCCCCAACAACGAGTCGAATGTTCGATCGTCGTGACACTGACTGTCAAACAGAGTCGCCGATAGTTCGCATCGATCCGACGGCTTTCGAGACGCTGTCGCTGTCGAGACCGGCGGATTCACCGTCGATCGTCCGGTGGTTCGACACGCTGGCGGGCGGCTCCTAGGCGTTCTCGCCGAGGCGCTCTGCGATCCGCTGGGCACCGATCGTCGGGGCGATGTCGGGCTGGTCGGCGGCGATGGCCTCGATCTCGCGGTTCAGCTCCTCGCTGAGTCGGCGCTCGAACTCCTCGACGATCCCCGGGATACAGGCCATTCCGCCCGTGAGGACGATCGGCCGGTCCAGCGCCAGCTGGTACACTTTCATGTAGTCGTTGGCCAGCTCCGGGAGGAACGTGTTGGCGACTTCCTCGACCGCGTCGTCCAGGTACTCGTCGACAGCGTCCATCACCGAGCGTTCGATCGTGAACTCGTGAGAGCCCCCGCCGGGCTGTTGAATGATGTCCGTGAAGGGCTCGAAGTCGACGAAGTCGGCGTGTTCCTCTTTGTACTCGCGGGCCGTCTGGGTATCGATGTTGACCCGCCCCTGGGTCTCTTCCTCGACGTAGTTCGCGATCATGCGGTCGACCTCGTTGCCGGTCACGGCTCCGGTCGTGAACGGCGCGAGCTGTTCACCGCGCCGGTAGGCCGACGCTTCGAGGTTCGTCGATCCCATGTTGACCGCCAGGAAGATCTCGTCGATGGCTTCCAGATCGTCGCCGAAGGCCGGGATCGCACCACAGAGGGACTCGGGGTAGCTCTCGACGAGGTGCTTGCCGATCGAACTGCCCTCGATGACCGAGGTGAGGTTCTCCAGGCCCTGAGGGTTGTCGATCGTCGGAATCGCGTAGACCACGGCGCTGTACTCGGGGAGGTCGTTCTGGTCGATCAACGCCTGGAAGAACGTCTCGGTCAGCTCCGCCCGGTCCTCGTCTTCCGGCAGTCCCGACCGGAGCATGAACTGGACGCGGTCGGGGTACTCTGCGGCTGCCTCCTCGCCGTAGAGTACCTTCTCCTCGCCGGTCAGTGCGTCCTCGTAGGTCGCGAGACAGGTCAGGGTCCTGATGATCTCGTCCTCGGTGCCACGGGCTCCGGGGACGGAGATGACGGTTCGGGTGCTGCCGAGCTTCACGCCGATGGGCACTGCCGCCTCGGCGTCGCCGACCGGTGATTCCTCGTCGACTGACTCCGACTGGTCGCCCGTCGAGGCGTCGTCTGCCGCGTCGTCACTCATGTGCCAGTGGTTTTCCCGCGTCCGATATATATCCCCCGACCGAACTAACAGAGCTGATAATCGAACTGCCAGCAAGCACGCCGCTCGACCATCCGTCCGCGCGACCCGTTCATACCGATTATTGTAGCGATTTACCGGTGATCGTCTACTCCGTGGCGACGATCACCGGTAAGCAACTACAATAAACCGTATCAGGCCATCGAGTGGAGCTTCGCGACGTAGACGAGACTCAGCATGTGATCGTCCACGTCGAGGCTGGCACCGTCGTTGGTCCCCGACTCGTCGATACCACGGAGGTAGTCCGACAGCGACGACTGGACGTCGTCGGTGATCCAGTCGATGTCCTCGTAGTAGTCGAGTGCCTCCTCGGCTCCCTGGTACCCCGAGTGCATCAGGAGGAACTCCAGCCACTCGAAGACGACGAACTCGGCCGCGTAGTTCTCGGGCAACGCCGCCAGATACGGCTTCTCCGTGCCGTCCGAGCCGAGGAAGGGCAGCAGCTCGCGGTAGAGACCGGCACGGAACGAATCGCCCGCGGGAGCGTCGCCGCCCTCGTCCATCGCCATTCCCAGCTCGGCCGGATCGAGCGTCTCCTCGTCGCCCATCCCGTTGCCCGGCCGCTGTTGCTTTGCCATCTTCCGTAACTCGTCGAGATCGTAGTCGCGCGGATTGATGGTCATGATACTGCCCTGTTTCCCCTGCAACGTGTTAAATCTTGCACACAGTCAGACGACCGTCTGACACGCTGAACGACTCGTTCTCTCGCGCCCCCTCGCTGGCTCCCAGTCCAGTCGTTGATAATCGGGAGCGTATTTTTATATTCGGCTAGCGACGACACCCTGATACTTCGACGATGAGTCGCCAATCTGGGTCCACTGTAGCGCGCCTGTGTGTGACGAACGCCAAAGGCGGCACCGGGAAGACGACGGTCGCCGTCAACGTGGCCGGCGCGCTCAACGAACGCGGCCGTGACGTGCTGTTCGTCGACCTCGACCCTCAGGGCAACGCCACGGAGGCACTGGGGCTGGTCGAGAGCTACGACGCCCAGCCACCGACGCTGTTCGACGTGCTGACGAGCGCCGACCAGCGCTCGTCGATCGCGGATCTGATCGTGGACCACGACGAGATGGACGTGGTTCCGAGCAACATCGACATGCTCCAGGTCGAACACGAACTGACCATCGCCGACCTCGTGGCGCGGGTCCAACACGACGACTCGATCGACATCGATCCCGAGACGCTGAGTGACCTCTCGCTGAACGTCACGCCCGATTCTGTCTCGGGCGCGCACGCACTCGACGTACTCGACGAGGCACTCGCCGTGGTCGAGGACGACTACGACTACGTCGTCATCGACTCGCCGCCCTTCTACGGGAAACTCACAGACGCCGGTATCTACGCGTCTCAGAACATCCTCGTCCCGGCGCTGACCGAGGCGTCCTCGGAACGAGCCATCGAACTCCTGATCGACCAGATGGCCGCTCTGGAGGGCCAGACCGGCATCACCGTCAACACGCTCGGCGTGGTCGCCAACCGGGTCGAGAAGACGAACGAAGACGAGACGATGCTGTCGTGGCTCGGCGAGGTGTTCGAGGAGTTCCCGATCTGGGAGGTCCGCAAGCGCGTCGCGCTCCAGCGGGCTTTCACAGCCGGCAGTTCTATCTTCCAGTACGAGGAATCCGTGGACATGGAATCGGTCTTTCTCGACGTTGCGACGGAACTGGACAGACAGTTCGGCCTGCTGGACGAGGAGGTGCCGGCATGAGCGACGACGACGAGCGCATGGACCGCGCCAAACGGATCCGCCGGATGCGCGAAGGCCAGCGGTCCGGCGACGACGCCGACGACTCCGGGGAGGCGGACGCAGACGACACGGAGGCCGACGACGCAGCGACGGACGCAGCCGACGAGCCGGAAGCGCCGACCGACGACGAGTCGGAAACAACTGAAGCAGCCGACGAGCCGGAAGCGACTGCAGAGTCGTCTGACGCTGCGTCCGAGGCAGTCGACGACACGGAGGCCGACGACGAAGCGACGGACGCAGCCGAGGACCCGGCAGTGACGACCGACGACCCACCAGCGACCGACGAGGAGTCACCGTCGGAGACGGAAGCCGACGACGCGGTGACGGACCCGGAGGGCGACACGGCCGCCGAGAGGGACGAACCGAGCGAACGAACGCACGCGACCCCACAGAACGAGGCGGCCCAGCAGCCGGCACGGGCGGACGGCGCCTCCCAGGGGACGGACGGCACACAGACGAGCGACGACAGTATGAACGAGGGCACTTCGGCGAGCGACCCGGAGGAATCGAACACGACCGACGAGGGGTCACCCGACCCCGAGGCAATCGCACAGCGGGCCGCACAGGCGGCGGCCAGTGTCTCGGGCGGCGGGACAGAGACCCAGTCGTCCCAGGCAGGTGGGGGCGAACCGACGCCGGCAGAGACTGCCGCCGCGGTCCAGGAGGCCAGCGGCGTCGAACTCCCCGACCAGGAACAGATCGACGCTGCGCTGGCGGCGTCCGACGAGTCGACCGCGGACGCCGCGAGCACGGAGACAGCACCGTCGGCGGTCGAGTCAGAGAGCACGACGACCGAGGAGTCGACGCGCGTCCTGGAGTTTACGCTCGGCGACGAGCACTACTGCATCGACATCTCGCTGGTCGAGGAGATCGTCAAACGTGACACGATCACGCGCGTGCCAAACACCGACGAGTACATCGAGGGCGTGGTCGACCTGCGGGGCCAGATCACGACGATCCTCGATCCGAAGGCGCTGCTCGACATCGACGCCGAGGGCCAGGAGTCCCTGATGATCGTCTTCGACCCCGAAGCGTTCGACGACCAGGGCGCGATCGGCTGGATCGTCGACGAGGTCCGGCAGGTCGCTCCCGTCGTGGAGTCCGAGATCAACGAGCCCCCGGTCAACGACGAGTACATCCGGGGCGTCGTCGACCGCGACGACGGGTTCGTCATCTGGACGAAACCCGAAGTGGCGATCAAGCTCGCGACCGCCGAGGAGACCGACGACGGGTAGCCCCGGTCATCCGTCTCGTCGGCGCGATACTGCCGGCCGGAACGCTGCGTCTCGCTTCTCGACCGTGGGTGGGAACACCGCGCGAGAGTATGAGGAAAGCCTTATTCGGAACCGAGGGCGGATATACTGTTGATGGGGCTCGAAGAGGAGATCCGCGAGATCGAAGAGGAAATCGCCAGCACGCCCTACAACAAGTCTACAGAGGCTCATATCGGCCGGCTCAAGTCCAAGCTCGCGGAGAAAAAGGAGAAGCTCGAACAGCAAGACTCCTCGGGCGGTGGCGGCGGCTACGCCGTCGAGAAACACGGCGACGCCACCGTCGCGCTCGTTGGCTTCCCGAGCGTCGGGAAGTCGACGCTGTTGAACGCCCTCACGAACGCCGAGAGCGAGACGGGTTCCTACGAGTTTACGACGCTCGACGTGAACCCCGGCATGCTCCAGTACCGCGGGGCCAACATTCAGATGCTGGACGTGCCCGGACTGATCGAGGGTGCGGCCGCCGGCAAGGGCGACGGCCAGGCCGTGCTCTCGGTCGTCCGGACCGCGGACCTGATCGTGTTCGTCCTGTCGGTGTTCGAGATCGACCAGTACCAGCGTCTCAGCGACGAACTGTACAAGAACAAGGTCCGCGTCGACCGATCGCCGCCGCGGGTCTCGATCCGCCGCAAGGCCAAGGACGGGCTCTCGATCAACGCCAGCGTCGATCTCGATCTCGACGAGGAGACGATCAAGGGCGTCCTCCGCGAGCACGGCCACGTGAACGCGAACGTCACGATCGGCGAGCAGGTCGACATCGACCGGCTCATCGACGGCGTGATGGACAACCGCGTCTACGTCCCCTCTGCCGTCGTCGTCAACAAGGCAGATCTCATCGAGCCCGACTACAAGGAGACCGTCGACGCGCAACTGCGCGAGTACGACGTCGATCCCGACGACGCCGTGTTCATCAGCGCCGTCGAAGAGCGTGGACTGGACGCGCTCCGCGAGCGGATCTGGGAGGAACTCGGACTCATCCGGATCTACATGGACAAGCCCGGTCGGGGCATCGACAGGGACGAGCCGCTGATCCTCCGGCGGGGCCAGACCGTTGAAGACGCCTGCGAGAAGCTCGGCGGCGACTTCGAGGAGCGCTTCCGCTTCGCTCGCGTGAGCGGCCCGAGCGCCATGCACGAGGAACAGCAGGTCGGCCAGGACCACGAACTCGAAGACGAGGACGTGCTGCGGATTCTCACGGAGTGACGGATGGACCGACGCCTCGGCGCGATCTTGATTCAGCGAGAGAATCCCGCCGTTCACGGCAGGCGTGAATCGCGTAAGCTCTGTGAGACAATCTTTGTGATTGTTGCCGACTGAATACGTAACATAAGTATTTAGTGGGACAAAAATGTACAAATTCTTGTGCGAACAGAGATAGATGTGGAGCGCGGTGGCGACCTGCATGAGCGGATCAAAGAGTACGCTCGTGAGAATGGTATCCGCCATCCGCGTGCTTACCGTGAGCTCATCGAACAAGGGTTAGAGACGGATGGAAACGACGACTAAGACGCTCGAAGCCACGCTTGTCCCGCCGACAGCACACAAAGAGCGGAAACTGTGTGACCTGCTCGAAACCTACCGGGAGGGGCTTCACGAGGCGTTCGACGCCAGGTGTGACACGATGAGCGCAACCAGCGATGTGGTGACGCCTTACGACCTGCCGTATCAGGCGAAAGCGGCGCTGTGCAACTACGTCCCGCAACTTCACAACACCTACGACGCTCAAGAGTTAGACGATGACCACCCGGTTCGGCTCACCAACCAAGCCGCCGAGTTTGACCACTCTCCGGCGCGTGACTACGAGTTTACGTGGTGGGCACCACAACCCGGTCGTGGGACGAATTTCTGGATACCGCTTCGTATCAATCCCGAACAGGAGGATCTGTGGCACGACCTCGTAGATGGGAACGCTTCGGCAGGCCAACTCCGCCTGCAACGGAACCGCACATCGTGGACGTTACACGTCACTGTCGAGTTTCCGGTCGAAGAACCCGACTACGCGACGGACGGCGACGACGTGACGCACATCGGTCTGGATATTGGTGAAACTGCCCTGATAACGGGCTGTGCCCTCAAGGACGGTTCACCAACTGGCCCGTTCGTGTGTGACGGGAGCCGTGCGAAGCATCTCCGCAAAGAGATGCACACCACCCTGAAACGACTCCAAGAGCGAGACGCCGTCGAGTGGCGGATTGACGAGCGATTCAACCACTACCAGAACGCGCTTACCGATATTGTCGAGAAGGCGTCTCGGCAGGCCGTCGAGTACGCCCGGCAATTCGAGAAGCCGGTGCTGGTAATGGAGAACCTGACGTACATCCGCGAAGAATTGGACTACGGTTCGTACATGAACCGGCGACTCCATGCGTGGGCGTTCGCTCGATTACAGAACCGCGTCGAGGACAAATCGAAAGAGGCCGGTATCCCGGTCGAATACGTCCGACCGGAGTACACCAGCCAGACGTGCCACGCCTGCGGCCACATCGGAAACAGAGCCGCGCAAGCCACGTTCCGGTGTACCAACGACGAGTGTCACATCACGGAGTTTCAGGGCGATATAAACGGCGCAATCAACGTTGCACAACGGGCTGACCCGTGGGGAGAGAGCGTGCCGCTGAAACCGGCAGGCAATGACTCGCCTCGGGATGGGAGTGCCTGTGACAGCACCACGACCCACACCAAGCAGAGCCAACCACGGCAGATGACGCTTAGCGAGGTCGGGTCGGAACCCACTGCCGGTAGTTGACCGGTATTCCCATGTAGGGAAGCCGCGCCGTCATCGGGCTACGCCCGACTGCTTGAGGGATCTTCGATCCCTCTCCGTTCACGGCGCGGAGGATGTCACCTCGGTGCCGTCGCCAGCGCCCTCGCTGGGCGTGTGCTGGGCCGCGAGGACCGCCGCGTGACCGACGGACTGCTCTTGCTCGCCGGACTGACCCAGCTGTCGCTCGCACACGGCTTCGCTCGCCAGCCCGGCCGCTTCGCGATCCCGCTGGGGACGGTGTTCTGTGTCGCCGTCGTCTGGTGGTTCGACTGGTCGACGGTCCGCGCCGGTGTCGGGCTGTCATCGGAGTGACGGCTGGCACTAGGCTTTTCGGCTCGCACCCTCTTCGTTCGCACATGGGACTGACCCTCGACCACACGATGATCCGCGTCGAAGATCTCGACGAATCGCTCGACTGGTACACCACACACCTCGGTTACGAGGAGAAGGGTCGCTGGGAGGCCGAGACGTTCACCAACGTCTTCCTCGGTCCCGAGGACGTACACGAGGACGGTGCCCTGCTGGAACTCACGTACAACCACGACGGGCGCACGTACGAAATGGGCGACGCCTGGGGTCACATCGCGGTCCGCGTCGGGGACGTGACCGAGGCCTACCACGAGCTGATGGACGAGGGCGTCGAAGACTACCGCCCGCCCGAGGAAAACCCCGGCTACGCCTTCGTGAAAGACCCCGACGGCCACGAGATCGAGATCGTCGAACGCGACCACGGCGCACGCTACAGCCTCGATCACACGATGCTCCGCGTTGAGGACGCCGACGCTGCGATCGGCTGGTACGCCCGCAAGCTGGGCTTCGAGCCCGCCGGGCGCTGGGAGGCCGACACCTTCGCGAACTACTTCATGGCCGACCCCGACGCCGCCCAGGAGGCGATGACCGTCGAACTCACGTACAACTACGACGGGCGCACGTACGAGATGGGCGACGCGTGGGGCCACATCGCAGCCCGCGCCGACGACCTCGAAGACGCGTGGGAGTCGCTGATGGTT
The DNA here is from genome assembly GCF_000023965.1 of Halomicrobium mukohataei DSM 12286. Taxonomy (NCBI): domain Archaea; kingdom Methanobacteriati; phylum Methanobacteriota; class Halobacteria; order Halobacteriales; family Haloarculaceae; genus Halomicrobium; species Halomicrobium mukohataei. The sequence continues at coordinate 1,858,568 of NC_013202.1, forward strand.
CGTGAAGCCGAGGAGTACCGCGACCCCGAATCCTGTGACTACAACTACGCGTTCACGAAAGACGCCGACGGCCACGAAGTCGAGATCGTCACGTCGTAAGGCTGTGCCAAGGCGGCGATCTCCTCGCCCTTTCTTTCACACGGAAATTTGCAGGTCTTTGCCAGATCGACCGCACGCCGTCGTGCGGTCGGCTGGGTAAACGCCCACAACCGTCCGTATCAGGGAACGAGCGAGATCAGCGACTTCTTGAGGAGTGTTCGACCCTCCTGGGTAAGCTCTCCCTTCGTCGCGCCGTTCAGTACCGTCGCCGGTGGGATCGTGTACAGCGCCCAGGGCATCAGGTACGACGCGTTACCGAACGAAATCCCATCGAGATGCTTTTCGGTGAGTTCCGGCGTGGTCTGGTGGTATTTTCCGGCACTCGTTCCGATGCACATCACGGTGCAATCGGTGGCGCTGAACGGGTGCGTCTCGTGGGCCAGGACGACGACCGGACGCTGAGAGTGGGCTTCTGTCGGATCCTGTGCCCAGCAAACGTCGCCCGCTGATAGCTTACTCATTCACGCCAGGGTCGTCTTCGAGTGCTTCGAGCTCTGCTTCGAGCTCCTCGTCGGTACGACCGTCGCCGATCTGTCGCTGGGGTTGCTCGGGCTCGGCGTCCGCATCACGATGATGACCGAACAGCCGATTCGCCTGACCGAGGCTGGAGACGTACCGCCGAACGTCGGCCCGTTCGCCGAGTGCGTGATAGTACCCGTCGTCGGTCTTTCCGACGAAGCCCTCGTCGTAGAGACGCTTGAGCGTGGCCGTAGCGGTACCGCGAGGGATCTCCAGCGCGTCCGCGATCTCTCGTGGGGCATATCCCCATTCGGGGTTTCGATAGAGGTGTGCCACGATGTCTGACTTCGTGGTCCCCGGCCGGAGGTCGATCTCGGCGTCGTGATCTTCGAGGAATACGGGCATCGTGTAACCGTATGTAATCGATTATAGCGTAAAACCGCTGCGGTCAGTCGGCGAGATCGGTCGGTGTCTGCGGTCTCTGCACGACCGACACACCTCACGATTGCGCGTCCATCGCTCGCACGAGGAAGATGTCGTCTCCCGTAGGACCGCAAAGCAGCCACGAATCGACGCCGCCGCCTGAACGACAATTCCGCCGATATCGGCCGCGACAGGCCGTGAGTATGTGTGTCATCCTCCCGCGAGTGACCACAAAGCATTTATAACACCCGACTAACGTTTTGACTGTACCCCTACCCATGGTGTCAGTAACGAGTATCCCGGTTCGGTCTGTACGCGGTTCGCCACAAGAGCCGCGTCCGACAGGGAGAAAGCTGCTGGCTCCGATTGCAACAGACAACAAACTATGACAGGAACTAACGATAAGGTTCGCAGCCTGTTCCTCTCTGCGCTGATGGTCATGTCCGTCGTCGCGATGGGCACGGCTTTCACTGCAGGAGCAGTTGCGGACACTAGCGGTAATGCGACTGTCGAAAGCCTCGAGGTTACGCAAAACCGCGTCCTCGAAGCTGACGACTCTCGTAGTAGCGACATTCAAACACAGACCGTCGAATTCGACGCATATCTCGAATCCGGCGACACGGAAGAGATCACGATCGACACGGCCGACGCTGAAGACAACGGCCTGACGATCGACGACGTTTCCGTCGACGGCTCCACGTCTAGCGACGTTTCCGTCGAGGACGTCGACTTCGACGACGACCAGATCACCTTCGATCTGAGCGAGGACGCCGGTGGCTCCACGGTCAATGATGCCACCGTCGCCCTCAACGTCGACTTCGACGTGAGTGACGGTGAGAACGCAAACCGTCTCGAACACGTCGTCACGGCAACTGGTGACGACGGGTCCACGACGCTCTCCCCGGTCACCGCCACGTACAAGATTGCCGGCGATTACTCGAAGACCGTCAACGGCGAGGATTCGGTCTTCGCTGGTGAGACGATCCGATTCACCCCCGGTGCCGAAAACACCCAGATCGAGGTCTACACGACCGACGACGAGGGTGCTCCGACGAACAACCGTGTTGCAAACTTCAACACGGCGTTCGACACCGCGATCAACTTCGACACGTCGAACCTCGACACTGGCGAGACGTACAACGTTCAGATCAGTGGCAGTGGTGTCACCGATACTGACTACGATCTCGCTGTCAACGACCTCGGCCTCGACGCCGAAGCACGTGACACGCAGATCTCCACGGAAGACCGCATCGTCGCGGACATCACGTCGAACGCGAACCTCGACGACCCGTGGACGGCTACGCTCCTCGACAGCGACGGTGAGGCCGTCGAGGACGACAACGGTGATGCAATCGAACGAACTGGTAGCTTCTCCGGCTCCGGTGCAGCAACCGTTCGATTCACCGCTCCGACCGACTCTGACCACTACGGCACTGGCAACTACTCGGTCGAAGTCACGCACGACGACACCGGCATCACGTCGGAAACCGACTCGATCGAAGTCTCGGAAGCCGGTGACGGCGACGTCTCCTTCGCTGGCGACGGCGTCTTCACCGAAGAAGCCGGTGACGTCGCGAACGTCACGGTCGAGATGACCAACACCGACGAAGCGACGGTCACCATCGGTACCGAAGATCAGGGTTACTACATCGTCTACCAGGTCTCTGACGAGAGCGGTGACGGTCAGGTCTCCCTCGAATTCAACAGCTACACCGCAGGCCGCACGTCCCAGGACAACGTCGTCAGCGTCGCTAACTCTGACGACGAGATCGAGTTCCTCACGCAGGGTGGCGACTTCACCAACACCTCCGAGGCTGTCGGCTCCGACACCCTCGACCCGACGGAATACGAGATGAACGCTTCCGTCGGCCACGTCGACATGGGCACCGACGACTACACTGACTCCGACGCGCTCGGCTCGCTCTCGCTGCAGCCGCGCTCGACCGACGGCATGCAGTCGTGGGTCACGCCGAAGGGCACCGACATCAGCGACCTCAGTGATGACGTTGGCAACATCTACGACGAGATCGGCTCGTCGATCACCGAGTCCGGCGAAGTCGCCTACGACGACGGTGACGCCGACGGCGACACCGTCATCCTCCAGCTCGAAGCTGGCGGTATCGAGGGTGCCATCGACCACGCAAATGGTCTGAAGACCCTCATCGACAACAACCAGGACAACGACGACGATGAAGCGATCGACCTCACGATCGAGCAGACCAACGAGGATGCAAACCGGAACGCAAAGACGCTCGACTTCGTGAACGACGACGCGATCTCGGTCATCGAAGACCCCGAGAACAACTCGTACTTCATCGCCGTTGAGCTGTCGAAGGTCGACCAGCCGACCCGCGACCTCGCGGAAGGCGACAACTTCGAGGCGACATTCACCATCGAGGACGACAACGTCCTCAACACGATCGACGACAACGAGGAAGTCACCAGTGACTTCACGCTCGTCGAACCGAACACTGAGCTCGTCACGAACTCTGACGACCTCATCCTGATCGAGTCCGCGTCCGGTCAGACCATCTCGGGTAGCACCAACTACGCGCCTGGCACCGACCTCAACGTTCGGGTCAAGTCCAGCGACACCGCGAGTCCGTTCCAGACTCGCCCCGAGGCAACCGTCCAGACGGACGGTACCTTCACGACCGAAGGTGCTGACTTCAGCGAGGTCTCGCCCGGGACCAACCTGACGCTGCAGACGCGTCGCGGTGGCTCCGCGGTCGGTGACGAGTACGACGGTCGCATCGGCGAAGTCCCGACTGCCTCCGTCAGCATCAGCAACCAGACCACCGACGGCTCCACCGTGACGGTCGACTCGGTTACGACCGAGAACGGTGGCTTCGTCGCGATCCACCTCAACAACGCCAGCGGTGAGGTCATCGGCAACTCCGAGTACCTCGACTCTGGCACCCAGCAGGACGTCGAGATCAGCCTCGACTCCGCTCTGGACGAGAACGCGACGGTCGTCGCGATGCCCCACCAGGACACCAACGACAACGAAGAGTACGACTTCGGCGATGGTGACGGTGCGGACGGTCCGTACACCGAGAACGGCTCGGCAGTGACCGACAGCGCGTCGATCACGATCCAGACCACCGAGGACACGCCGACGCCGACGGACACGCCGGAAGACACGCCGACGGACACGGCGACGCCTGACGAAGGCGAAGACATGACGGACACGCCGACTGACGACGGCGGCGACGAGACCACCACCGGCGACGGTGCTGGCTTCGGCGCAGTCGTCGCACTCGTCGGCCTCCTCGCTGCTGCGCTGCTCGCAACGCGGCGCAACAACTGAGGACACTAACTAACCGGACTTCGTCCGGTCCCTGACTCGCGATTTTTCTTCGGACGCCAGCCCGTGAGTGCCGACAGCGGGCACAACGGCAAAGCATATACCCGCGATTGCGTAACGTAGAGACACGAATGGTCGGTGTCGCCCCGCTTACGTCGGCCGTTGGCGATCCGCTCGCCGTCGCACGGCCGCTCTCGTGGCTGCTCGTGATCAGCTTTCTCGCGACGGGCGTCCTCGCTGCCCACACGGACGCACGCGAGCGAGCGCGTCAGCTCGGCGCTCTCACGTGGGGCGTCTTCGGGCTCTTCTGGCTCGTCCTGGTGCCCCACTTCGTCCTCGTCCAGAAGAGCATCGTCGAGGGGATCGGCAGTATCGCTGCCGTCCCCCTGTCGCTGTACGTCGGCTATCTCCTCTGGAACGGTCGCGACTCGCTGTTTACCCTCTCGAAGGCGATCGGGTACATGGGGCTGCTCTATCTGCCCTTTACGTACCTCCCGCTGCTGGAGTCGAACCCGCTTCGCAGGTGGATGATCGAGGTCGTCGCCTCACAGACGGGGACGCTCCTCTCGCTGATCGGCGTCGAGCCCGAACTCGTGAGAGGGACCAGCGTCCTGAGCGAGGTCCCGTCCTCGGACTACGGTTATCTGAGCACGTTTTACTTCCCGGGCAACGAGCGGCCGATCACGTACACGATCATCGTCGCCTGTACGGGCGTGGGGAGCATCTCGATTCTCGCCGGTGCAATTCTGGCGGTCGAGGCTCCGCTGGGTCGGAAGGCCCGCGCGCTGGCGGTCTCCGTGCCGGTGATTTACGGCCTGAATCTGGTTCGGAACGTGTTCATCGCGACGATGTTCGGGCAACAGCGAATGCAGTGGTTCGTGGGCACGATCACCGGCCTCTTTGGAACGACCGACGAGCAGATGGTGTCGTACTACATCGCCGACCGCCTGCTCGCGCAGTTCGGTTCGGTGGTCGCGCTCGTGGGTATCACGTGGCTGGTAGTGAAGGTGCTGCCCGAAATCCTCTCGCTCGTCGACGACGTGGCGTATCTCGTGACTGGAACGGAGTACGACCTTCGAGAGGAACTGACGGCCGAGCGTGACTAGTCGGCAAGCGGCGCGTCGGCGAGCGTCGTGAGGGCGTCCCGTTCCATCTCGTGGAGGTCGGCGGGGACGACCAGGAGGTGCAGCGGGCCGCCGTAGTCGCCGTCGGCGAGCGCGTCGAGGCTGTCTGCTTCGACGACTGGGTTCGCGCTGCCCGCTCGTGCGACGACGACGCCGAGCGTGTCGAAGTGGTCCGCGAGCAGCCCGGCGGCGTGATCCGCAGTCATGAACTCCTGTTCGCCCTCCCAGTGGGGGTCGTCGACTTTGATGTCCAGGTAGACCAGCGTGTGAAGGCCTCGCTCTCGGTTGGCCGTGATCGTCTCGACGACGCTGTCGGGGACGCCGTCACCACCGTGGGCGTCTTCGAAGGGGAGCGTCGTCGCCTTCCCGAAGCGGTAGTTCTGGAGGCCGGTCAGTGAACTCGCGGCCGTCTGTGCGGTCGTCCCGTGGATCACCCGCGTGTGGATGCCACGCTCCTCGGCCCGCAGGCGGAGGTCGACGTGTGTCGTCGAGACCATCGTATCGCCTGCCGTCACGAAGGCGACGTCACCGTCTTCGGCGGCAGCGAGGAGTTCGTCGGGGGTCTGCTCGACGGCCGCGCGATCGAGCAGTTCGATGTCGATGTCGTGGTAGTACTCCAGCTTCTGGATCGTCGTGCCGATCAGTTTGCTCGTGTAGAACTCGGCGTAGATATCGGTCGCAGTCTGGAGGGCCTCCTTGCCCTCGACCGTGATCGAGCGCTCGTCGTAGAGTCCGAGACCGACGAATGTGAGCATACCCTGTGTCGACGACGCCGGCCAATAAAGGGCGCGAAGCGTCAGGCTTACCGCCTACGGGTGGCCAGTGGCGGTATGGGCGTTCCCTGCGTGCCTGTCGACCGCGAAGCCGGCGAGGAGAGCCGACAGCGCCTCGCGGACGCCGATCTGGTCGCAGAGGGCTACGACATCGTGGTCGACGAGGCGACGATCTACATCCCGATCACGGACCCGGCGGCGGTCCCGGACGATCTCGACGTGGTCGAGTACGACGCCCCGGTCCGCGAGTCCCAGACGATGCCGGCCGATCGGCTCGACTTCGAGCCCAGCTACGAGCGGATCGGCGAGGTGATCGTCGTCGACGAGGACGACCCGGAACGTGCGCGAGTGATCGCCGACGCGATCGTCGCGTCCGATCTCCCGGTTCGGACCGTCCTCAACCGCGCCTCGAAGGTCAAAGGAGAGACTCGCGTCCGTGACTGGGACGTACTGGCCCGGCCCGACGACGAACCGGACCGGCCGGCCACCGAGGTGGTCCACCGCGAGTACGGCTGTGAGTTCCTGGTAGACCTCGACGCGGTGTATTTCTCCCCTCGTCTGGCGACCGAGCGCCACCGCGTCGTCGAGCAGGTGGGCGCGGACGAGCGCGCGCTCGACATGTTCGCTGGCGTCGGCCCCTTCGTGGTGCCCTTCGCACAGCGCGGTGCGACGGCCGTCGGCGTCGACGTCAACCCGACCGCGATCGAGTACCTCCGCGAGAATGCCCGACGGAACGGCGTCGCCGACCGCGTGACGGCTATCGAAGGCGACGTACGCGCGGTGGCTCCCGACTACGAGGACTGGGCCGATCGGCTCGTCATGAACCTCCCGCACAGCGCCGACGAGTTCCTCGACGCCGCCGAGACGATCGCCGCCAACGACTGCGTGCTCCACTACTACGACATCCAGCACGAAGACGATCCCTACGGGCCGGGCGAGCGGGCGATCCGGGCCGCCTTCGAACCCGACTACGACGTGACCGTCGAGACCCGCCACACCGTCCGCTCGTATGCCCCCCACGAGCACAACGTCGTGCTGGACGTTCGGCTCGCTCGGTGACCGTGACTCGGTGTCCCATAATCGCCCGACTTCGGAACCCTTATGATCGTCTTGGGCATCGTACCGTATGCCCGCGCCGGTGTAGCTCAGACTGGCAGAGCGAATCCTTCGTAAGGATTAGGCCGAGGGTTCAAATCCCTCCACCGGCTTTCTACCGCGATCGATACCGAGGAGCGTTGGCCGGTCCGCGTCTCGGCGTGGACACCGCCTCGATTTTGAACGGGTGATCGTCTGGCAGCGTGGCCCCCAGGTCGGGATTGTCGCCTCGCCGTGGCACTCGACCGCAATCTACTACCCGATTTGTGCCCCAGTGTCAGTCGAGATGGAGTCGTACGATATCGTCGTCGCAGGCGGTGGGCCGGCGGGGTTGCAGTTCGCCCGGTCGGTCGTCGGGCGCTCGGATTACTCGGTCGCGGTGCTCGAAGCAAACGACGAACTGGCGGACAACGACAAGTCCACCGGTGGGACCTTCCACCAGGTC